>JAWAEZ010000049.1:0-2884 GCA_038890975.1 Candidatus Woesearchaeota archaeon | reverse complement strand
TTTTTTCGGTTTTGGTTGGGGAAAACCGGTTGAGTATGATCCATATAATTTAAAAAATCCAAGAAAAGACTCAGGATTAATTGCGATTGCCGGTCCTTTATCAAATATAATTTTGGCAATAATACTTTCTTTAATATTAAAATTGTTTATATTTTTTGAACTTAAATTTTTGACATCTATAGGATATTTTGTATTTGTTCCTTTTATCCAGCTTAATGTTTTTTTAGGATTATTTAATTTATTACCAATTCATCCTTTAGATGGATTTTCAATTATTGGCTCAATTTTGCCTGAAGAAAAAGCTAAAGAGTGGTATAGTCTTCAAAAATACGGCTGGATTTTTTTAATACTGATGATTATGCCTTTTGGCGCATCATCTATGCTTGATACCTATCTAAAACCAATAGCTAATTTTTTGTTAAAGATTTTAATACCATAAAAAATATTAAATATTAAATATCAAATATCAAATATTAAAAAAATCCTAAACTCTAAATCCTCCGCCTGCAAAAGCTATCGCTTCAACGATTACGAGCAGGCCCCTGCAACGCTATGCGTAAGCATTGCGGGCAAGGTAAATCATAAACAAATAACTAATAACAAATAATAAATTTTTAATTTTTAATCATTTAATCAATATTAAAATTTTTAATAATTTAATAATTTTTCATTTTACATTGTCATTTTGCATTTTGATTTTTGCATTTTGAATTTTTTATACGTTCTATTTTTCACGTTTCATATTCTACGTTCTACGTTACACATTTTATGTTTTATGTTTTATGTTGGTGATTAAATATTAGGTGTTATATTTTGCATCTTTGAGGTCGAAAGTAGAAAAAAGTAGAAAGAATTATTACTTACTAAATATTTTTTCTACAGTCTCCTGGCTCGGCGGAGTTTCTCCTTTTGGAACTTTTATTTTGATTTTTCTGCCGTTGACATCAAAAGTATATTCTAAAAACTCAATTTCGTTTATCTTTATTGTTGATACCTGATATCCTTTATATTCTCCAGCATATACGCCCGGCGCAATTTTTCTCATCGGCGCTTTGCTTATTGCTTCTTTTAACTCTTGATGAGCTTTATCAATAGTAAAACTTTGATTTTGAGGTTGTTGCTGAATCGGTTGTTGGACAAATTCATTTTGAATTACATGTTGTTGATTTATATCTTTTTCTGTATTTTGCTGAATATATTCTTTCTTAAAAATATCAAAAGCAAAAAAACTTTTCGCCTTGTCAAAAAAATTACTGACCTTTGCTATCATATTTCTGGCAAAAAAAGGATTGATACGAGGAGAGTTAGCTAAAAAAAGATTTTTTATAAGGAAATAAGAAAGAAAAAAAGATATAATAATTATTAAAAAAATTTTTATAACATATTTTTTCATATATTTTATTTCATTTCAAAATATAAAGAAAACTTGTACCGCCACTTTCACAATCATATTCTATAGGTGTTGAAAGCGTTGTACAATCATTCTCATTATTCGCATCGCAATAGATAATTGTATCTATAACTATTCTTTCTTTGATTCCACCTACATGCCCACATGCGGCATCGCCTGTTATTTCTTTAACATAAAAACCTCTATTGCTTAAATAAATATTTAAATTAACATAATCAAATCTTTCTGCTCCAGGCAATAAATATTTTTTAAAACCAACTATACTTTTAATAACTATATCTTTATTTAAATTATTAATTAAATATAATAATGTATCATCTGGACCATAATTAATTTGAGTTCCTATATTAAAACCTAATTGTACAGCACCTTCAAAAATTCCCCAACAATCTATTCTTTTATTATTATAAAAACATCTATAATGACATAAGTCATTTGTTTGTATACAATAAGTAAATATTCTTATAGTATTATCATTATTTAAATTAATTGTTCCAATTAGCTTATCACATTCTAGTTTGCTATTTGCTTTAATCTTAAAATCTGTACCAGAGAAATGAACACCATTTGTTTCAATACAGATTTTTTTTTCTATAGCTTCCGTCCTCCTTTTTGCTTCTAGTGTTGGAGGGGTTGGGGTTGGAGAAGCACAATATTTAACTCCATATCCGCTGGGAATAGGAATACATTTATAACCTATTTGACACTCATTATCACTATTACAAGTTTTATTAGACGATGCTTCTGCCTCTGGTGTTGGAGGGGTTGGGGTTGGAATTGTTTCTTCTCCTTTTGTTATTACAGGCTTACAATTTTCTTCATAATTTGTCCCATCATCATTACAATAACCCCAACTTTCAGCTCCATAAGCATTTCCATAATATTTAGTTGCACAAGGAGTTGCCATACAGTTATTTTTTCTGGCATTACTACTAGCATAAACTCTAACTTTGCCATTTTGACAAAAACAACAGGCTTTATCTGGGTTTGGTATAGGTTTAGGACAATTATAATTTGTTGATGTTGTTGGAGTTGGTGTAGATAAATTACTATCGTTCACTACTTTAGCCCTTGGATTTGAAGCAATGTTTTTCTGCCTGTTTACCATCACTCCAGACAAAAGACTCAAAACTGCACCAACAAGCACCAAACCTAAAGTCAAAAACGTCGCGATCTCAGCTTTTTTTACCTTTTTCATTTTTATACTAAAATAATACAATATCCTTTAAAAAAAATCAATAAAAA
Organism: Candidatus Woesearchaeota archaeon; assembly: GCA_038890975.1. GTDB lineage: Archaea > Nanobdellota > Nanobdellia > Woesearchaeales > CAIVOO01 > JAWAEZ01. Next base: position 228 of record JAWAEZ010000049.1, on the reverse strand, counting down.
ATATGATGTAAAACGTGTAAAAAAAATGCAAAATGAAAATGTAAAAAATATAAAATATTCAAAATCTTTCATTTTAAATTTATATTTTTTCTCCAAACTGGTTGATAATTTAGTTTAATATTTGATTTTTCAAATTTTATATTTTATATTTAAATTATGTACATCGGACCATTTTATTTTGATACAAAGGAGATTTTTTTGATGCTTGCAGGAGTACTTCTTGGACTG
>JAWAEZ010000048.1:0-3340 GCA_038890975.1 Candidatus Woesearchaeota archaeon | reverse complement strand
GGCGCAGACGGAAGAGACGCTATGGAACGAAAATTCCCTTTACAATGTCATTTTTTCACTCAGTAAGGCCGTGGCGCCTGTGCTTTTGCCGATGATTGCTGCGCTGGGGGATCTGGAAATCGAGGACGCGGAGGTTTTTGCCGCCGAAGCCCCGACCTCCGACGAAGCGCCCGCCGCCGTATCCCGATCGGCATATGAAAGCCCAATGGAGGCGCAAATGCGGCTGTGCTGAGTGGCAATAGGTCGAAAAAGGGGTTTTACAGTGCTGAAATGATTTAAGCCGTAAAGGCGCAGGAATGTGATAGGGGAGCCAGCGCCTCCCCATACGCGCCGGCTCCCCTATCACGCCCTGTGCCAGTATTTGAAAATCAAAGGGATTAGCCTAACAAGGCTCTTTTATCCTTAGAGGTTAGTTTTTGGATATTATTATTCGCATAATGATAATCCGGGTCGCTTTTAAGAGCCCGCGTCCTAATTTCGAAATTTGAATTTGCGCTTTTTAATGATGAAATGCCACTTCAAACTACAGAGTTTGTTTGACTTTTTTGATTGTCCTTAATAAAATTTAATTCGTATGGAACCCAAGGATTATAAAAATCGGTCATATTTGTCAGCAGTTGAAGCTGCAAAATTTTTAGGTATTAAAGTAGAAAGTCTTCATTCATTAGTAAGAAAAAATTTAATAAAAGCCACAAAAGCAGCTAGCGGTCAATATAGATTTGATATTAACGAATTGAGAGAATACGAAAAAACACACAGAAGTGAGACTGAAAGCAAAGCTAACGGAAAAATAAAGGATTGTTTTTTAATTCAAGTTAATGAGACTATACAGAAAGTGTTTATAAAAAGCTCAATGAATATGAATGACTTAGAGGATGAGAGTATACATTTAATGATAACTTCTCCTCCCTATTTTGATACTAAACTTTATTCACGAGAACCGTTGGAGGAGGATTTAGGAAATATCCATAATATTGATGAATGGCTTGAGAAAATAGGAGAAGTTTGGAAAGAAGTTTTTAGAGTTTTACAACCAGGTAGAAAAGCTTTTATTAATATTATGAATCTTCCTATAAGATTAAAAAGTAACGGGTTTAGAACGCTTAACTTGGTTGGGCGAACAATAGAACTGTGTGAAAAAGTAGGTTTTATTTTTAAAAGAGACATTATATGGGAGAAAACTAATGCTGTAAGAGCTCACTTTGGAACTTACCCTTATCCTGGCGGAATTCTTATTAATAACACGCACGAATTTATTTTAGAATTTGAAAAACCGGAAAAGAAAGGTTTTAGTAAATACTCGCATTTGACAAACGAACAAAAAGAGAAATCGAAACTTGATAAAGAATTCTGGATTAGTATAAAAAAGAGCGATGTTTGGAAGATGAAACCACAAGGAAGCGGTGATAGACGAAACCATATAGCTCCCTTCCCCTACGAATTACCATTCAGATTAATAAAAGCTTTTAGTTTTATTGGGGAAACAGTTCTTGACCCTTTTTTGGGGTCAGGAACAACTCTTATAGCAGCAGTAGATTTGAAGCGCAATGGAATTGGATATGAATTATATCCAAATATTGCTTTAGAAGCAATAAAAAGATTAGAAAATTATCAGCACAAACTATGGTAAAACAGAAATTAGATGCTAAAACGATCTATGCTCAATCTAGTGATATAAAATCTCGGACATACCTAGAATACCGTAAAGATATGAAAAGAAAGGCTATTGCCGAATTAGAGATTTTAGATTGGCTGCAACACAAAATAAAAGAATATATAATCGAAAAAATAGGATATCCTTTCGAGAAAAATATTATTATATGTAAATCTGGGGGGGATAAATTCCTGTGGTTTTTGAGAAAAGGAGGTATCACTAGAGAACCAGATTTTATTGCAGAGATGGAAAACAAGAAAATTGAGATTGAATTCCAGTACGCAGAAAAAAGTGGTTTAAATTTTTATGACTTTAAAGTATCTAAAGTAGCCAAGAAAAAAGACGGTCAGAGGATACCTATAGAAAATAAAATTTTTGTATATGTTCATAAGCCACTGATCAAATATGCCATATTTGAGCCTAAATGGATTGTCGAAAACGGCAATTATGGAATTGTAGAAGCATGGAGAAGTTATGCTTATCGAATACCAAAAGATAAATTCGAAAAAATCCTCAAGGATGATGATCAGCTAAAAGATATTTGTACGAGCATTGATGTCAAAAATTTTCTTCTTAATTTTCAGCATGATTTAATAGAAATCATTAGAGAAAAATTTTCGGGCCTTCTTCAAGGAATCATTGATGACAAAAAAATTGTGAAGTTAATTCCTTATAACTTAGATAGTTTTTTCAAAATATGCTTTGTGTTAGACCACATTCAAAAAGTCCCTAGAAATGCTAATCTTTGGCTAATTTATTTATTAAGTTATGTAAACGAAAGCCTTGATTTAGAAAAGATTTTTCAAATTACATACTGCATAGATTTTTTATATTCAAAAATCGAGTTAAAAGAGAACGAATTAAATCAGTTAGTCCCCAAAATAGAAGAACTATTAAGGATGATTGATAAGTTTGCACAAGAAAATGGGAGTTATACCTCATCAGCTAAAATAAGTCCAATAGAGGAGACAAGATATGCATTATTTTCTATTAATTTAATCGAAGATATAACACAAGATATTATTTTTTATTATCAAGTTCGTAATTTAGAACCTATTACAAAAATTTTTATGAATATAAAAAATCTTCAAAAAACTTTTAGTTTTTTAAAAGAAGCACAAAAATCAAATTAAAAGCTATATTTGAGCAGTTCTCTATTTTGTTGTTGGGTTATGTTCTGCCCAGCGAGATGGTTTGGCAGAACACCAAATCTCCTTTCCCATAAAATAAATTGGCTCCCCGACGTGGATTCGAACCACGAACTCGCTGGTTAACAGCCAGCCGCTCTACCGTTGAGCTATCGGGGAGCATGATAATTTTGGGGGCGCCAGGCTGAGGGGGGATAGGGGGGTAATCCCTCGGCCGTGGCGGCCACCGCACCTGATTGTCCTCCACCCGCGCCGGTTTGTTGATGCGCCCAGTTCTTCCTGGATGAGTCAAGGTCCGAATTCAGCCAGCAGGGCGCATCGCGCCTACTTATGCGTCTTCTCTGCGGCGGGTGCGCAGGCCTTTGTTGCTCAGGAGGCGAGGCCTGCCGATAAAATTAATCCCGGCGACGACCTACGTTCCCGCGCAGTCGCCCGCGCAGTATCATCGGCGCTGGAGGGCTTAACGGCCGTGTTCGGAATGGGAACGGGTGTGGCCCCTCCGCTCAAGTCACCGGGAAATCTCATATTCGGCTTGATT
>JAWAEZ010000047.1:0-3493 GCA_038890975.1 Candidatus Woesearchaeota archaeon | reverse complement strand
ATGTTCCAGAAAAACAAATAATTGTTGCAGCAGGTGAAGGTGTGAAAGCAGTTCTTGGAGTTTTTAAGTGGCTTGCTAAAAATTGAAACAGAATATTAAAGATGTCCAGATAATCTTTTTTGATATTCTCTGTTAAACAGATTTTGATACTCTTCCTCAACTTCTCTCTCAATTATTTTATTAGCCATAACTTCTTCTATTGAAAAATATTGCTGGGGTTTCGCGCCTTTTACAATAAACCTGTCAAGAAGACCATGCTCTAAGAGAGCGATATAAAAAGATTCTTCTGCTAGGCACAAATTTCTTTTAGCCATAAAAAATTTTTTTCTTTTAGAAAAAAATCCTTTTGTTTTTTGAAAAACAGAGATTTCTTCAACATTATTTTGTGTATAAGTACAATTAATTTTACCTTTGTTAACCGAATAGTTGTATTTGCAATTTTTGCATTGTGTATTATCAAAAAAACTATGGAATTCAGCACCTTTTTCTCTAGCCAGTTCTCGCGTTCTTTCTGCAACGCTCTTTTTAGTAGTAAAATTGAAACGGCAGTAAATGTCAAAAATATTTTCTTCTAGTTTGTATACTTTACCGTTAATTTGGATAATTTTTTCATGAGGTTCTATAAAAATCTTTTCAACACTCTCTTCCAAAAACTCGTGTTCTTTAGACATTTTAATTTTTGATATACAAGAGATTTATATTTTTTTTGTAAATTTTTATTAAATTTTTTAAAAACTTTAACATGTACATAAACACCATTCTTCTTTTTATAAGCGTTTTTTTGTTTAAACTCAGAGGCATAGTATAATTTGTGTAAGTAACGAATACTACTTCTTAAATTAATATATAACCTAAATACACCATTTATTAAAAGTTTCAGCCAGCTAACATATAAGCTACGCTATTTTACACACCCCACTGGACAATTCGCCGTGGCTTATTTAAAAGGGCTTTCTTTTCTAATTATAAGCCCCCCAACTGAAAAGTTGGCTGAAATAAAAAGCGAAGAGCAAGGAGGCTAAAATGGAAAAAGACAAACAAACACAAAATAAACCTGTACATAGGTTTAGAGCCGGTCCAGTAACCGCAACTATATGGAAAAACACAACAGAAGACGGTACAAAAGAGTATAGCACAGTTTCGTTTGAGAGACATTATAGAGATAAAAACGGTAGTTGGAAAAGCACAAACTCTTTGAGAGTTAATGATCTACCGAAGGCAGCCATGGTATTGACAAAAGCATACGAGTATCTGGCAATACATGAAAAAGATACAGAAGAAGAGGTGATTGTTTGACCTCTTTTTTTGTATTTTTATTTATAACTCTCAAAAATCTCCATCACTTTATCTTAAAAAATCGTGGAGAGAAATTTTTTTAAGAAAAATATAAAAAGGTGGTATACATGAAAAAGAAAGAATTAATCATGGAAGATATAGAAATAGGGGAAGAAGATGAGGCAGAAAAGGATATAGTGGAGATAGCGGCGCCTATTGTGAAAAAACCGCAAGGCATCAGAGATCTACCAGGCGTTGGGGCTGCTACAGCAGAAAAGTTAATAACAGCAGGCTACGATAATCTTATGGCAATAGCTGTTTCTTCTCCAGGACAGCTTGTTGAATTAACAGGGGTTTCAGAGTCAATTGCGAGAAAGATGATACAATGCGCAAGAGAAGCGCTCGATATGGGTTTTGAGACCGGTGAAGAGCTTCTAAAAAAAAGAGAAAGAGTCGTAAAAATTAAAACAGGAAGCTCCGCTTTTGACGAAATACTTGGAGGTGGGATAGAAACAGGAGCGATAACAGAGTGTTTTGGGGAATTCGGAAGCGGAAAAACGCAACTTGGCCATGTGCTAGCTGTGAATGCACAGATAGAAGACCCGGAAGCAGTAGTGGCTTATATTGATACAGAAAATACTTTCAGGCCAGAAAGGATAAAACAACTCGCTAAAGGCGCAAACTTAGAGCCCGAAAAAGTATTAAAAAATATCATGGTAGCAAGAGCTTATAACTCAGACCATCAGATGTTACTAGTAGAAAAAATAGAGGAACTTATTAAAAAGCAGAAGTTAAAAATTAAACTGATAATTGTTGATTCGTTGACAGCTCATTTCAGAGCGGAGTTTATAGGGAGGGGGACACTTGCAGATAGACAGCAGAAAATAAACAAACATATGCATACTTTATTGAAACTTGCAGATAATTATAACATCGCTGTTTATGTTACAAACCAGGTTATGGCAAAGCCGGATATGTTTTTTGGGGACCCTACACAAGCTATAGGGGGGCACATAGTTGCTCACGCCTCAACTTTTAGGATTTATTTAAGGAAAGGAAAAAAAGGCAGTAGAGTAGCCAAACTTATAGATTCGCCAAATCTACCTGAGCAAGAGGCAGGGTTTGTTGTTACAGAAGAAGGCCTAAAAGATCTCTAATTTTTTTTATTTTTAAATTATTTTCTCAAGAATCCTGAGCATTTCCCTTTGGATATTAGGGCTCATCATATTTGTGTTAGATGCAAATTCTGTCACGACAAATTCAAGAGCTTCCTGAAGAGGTGGTGAGAGAATTGTGATTGTGGGGCTTTTTAATACTTTATTACACTCTCTTACAATTCTTTGATGTACCTCTTGCCTCCCGCCTACAGTACTTTGATTTAAAAACATCCTAAAATTAGAAATGATAAAACTTCTAAACTCGTTAGGCGTCATATACTGTTGAGGCATATTTTTATAAACGATAGCCTATTTTTATATTTTTTGAAATTTTGGCACATAAAAAAATAATTTTTAAAATATTATAACATTTTTATATATCCAGATGCTAGTAGATGTCCATTGCCATTTGGAAGATGAACAATTTGATAATGACCTAAAAAATGTAATTTTAAGAGCTAAAAAAGCAAATGTCGCATTTGCGCTATGTAACGGCCTTAATAGAAAAGGTAACGAGAAAATTTTATCATTGTCAGAGAGATTTGATATAGTCAAATGTGCTATGGGCCTTTACCCAAAAGAAGCAGAAAAATTTTCCGAAGATCAGATTGTTGAGCAATTAGAATTTATTGAAAAAAATAAAAACAAGATACTTTCTATAGGCGAAATTGGACTAGATTTTCACTACACAAAGGACAAAGATTTAATACAAAAGCAAAAATTTGCCTTAGAAAAAGCGTTGGAACTTGCTCAAAAGATAAACCTGCCAGTGATATTACATTCCCGAAAGGCAGAGCAGGAAGTTTTTGATTTATTACTTACAACCTCTATTAAGAAAGCAGTTTTTCACTGCTTTACGGGTAAGTTATCAGTTGCCAAAAAAATAGCAGATGTAGGTTTTTATTTTTCTATACCTACAAATGTGGTATTTAGCAGCTCTATGCAAAAACTAGTAGAAGTTATTGATTTAGAGCAGTTATTAACTGAGACGGACGCTCCTTATCTTTCACCTTTTAAAGGAAAGAGAAACGAGCCAGCTTTTGTTTCTGAAGCGGTCAAAA
>JAWAEZ010000046.1:0-3660 GCA_038890975.1 Candidatus Woesearchaeota archaeon | reverse complement strand
AACTTGACTGTTATTGAAAATTTGAAATATTTTGGGGGTTTGTATGGTATGTCTCAGAAGATTATCAAAAGTAGAGCAGAAAGCATTCTCGACCTTTTGATGCTCTCTAATAAAAAATATGAATTATCAAAAAATCTTAGCGGAGGCATGAAAAAACGCCTTAATATAGCTATTGCAATAATTCATAAACCAAAGGTGCTTTTTCTAGACGAGCCAACAGTGGGTATTGACCCATTATCCAGAGCTGCGTTGTGGGGCGTTATTGAGAAAATAAAAAAAGAAGGCATGACAATACTATTTTGCACTCATTACTTAACAGAAGCTGAAAGATTATGTGATAGAATTGCAGTGATCAAAGAAGGTAAAATACTCAAAGTTGATACGCCTTATAATCTGAAAAAAAAGTATGGGGAAAATATAGAAGACGCGTTCATCAAATTAATCAAAGAAGAGAAATAAGAGGAAACAACTAAAATGATTAGAGAATTTTTAGTAATGTTACTAAAAGATTTAAAACTTTTTTTGAGAGATAAAAAAATGCTCTTTTTAGTTACATTTACCCCTCTTTTGATAATGGTCATACTCTGTGTAGTATTTGGCTCTGAAGCAGGCATGATTAAAAATATAAAAGTTGGAGTATGCAACTTTGACAATAATATTACTTTTGATATTGCACCATTCAAAGAGATATATTTAGAAGGGGAGGACTGCGAAGAATACGCAAAAAATCTTGTTTATTCTGGAAAAATAAGAGCCGCAGTGATAATCCCAGAAAATTTTGAAGAACAAATAAAAGAAGGAAAAGGAGGAGTCATAAAAATATACACAGATAATTCTAAACCTCAAATTTCTGTTGTTGTTAGCAATGCTGTTGCAGCTTATGCGCAAAGTGCAAATGAAAAACTTAGTGTAGATTTTATAGAAAAAGCGTGGGAAAATTTAAAGCAGCTTAATGAACAACTTGTAGAATTACAAAATAAGCTTTCTACTGGGGTTTATTATTCTAAAGAAGCCCAAAAGAAAATAGATTCGGCGTTTGAAATAGTAAAAGACATAAGACCTCCTTTAGAAGAGTTGGAATCATTAAATAAAAATATTGAAGATATTTTGTATTCCATTAATTCTACAAATCTAAGTGGAATCGATGAGCAGGAATTACACAAAATGTCAGAACAAATAAGAAACATCCCCCGAATTTCTTATCTTTTACAAAACATAAGCGAAGAAATAACATTACTTTGTAATAATCTCAGCGAGGTTAGCAACGGAATAGCAGAATGTGAAAAAATAAAGTACATCCTTGCCGAGATAGAAAAAACTTCTCTTACCTTGGACAAAAATATTGAAGAAGCATTAAAACAGATAGATTACTTGATAAATCACTCAAATGAGAATGAGAAACAAATTAACGAAATTAATAATACATTATTAGATTTTTACACTTCTATAGAGTCAACAAGAGAAAACATCACAATCGCTAAACAAAAACTTTCTCAACTATTAGAAGAAAAAAAATCTTATAATGAAAAATTGTTAAATCTTAACAAGACAATTGCAAATTTAACTTCAGATTTGGAGAACCTAAATCAAGGTATTAACGAAACAAGGGAAGTAATTGAGGGGTATACTTTAAGAGAACCAAAAACAATAATCAAACCAATAAGCTTTGAGGAACTAAGAGTATTTCCTAACAAAAAGTATATCCACTTTATAGCCCCTGCGCTAATCTGCATAATACTGCTTTTTGTAATAACATTAAGTGCTTCTTCAAATGTTGTTTATGAAAGAAAAAGCGGAACAATGGTAAGAAATGTCTTATCCCCAGTGCCAATATTTTTGTTTATGTTAGAAAAGCTTCTATATTTTATGTTTCTTTCTGCACTGCAACTTTTTGTAATGCTCGTCGCTTTATCATTTTTTAAAGTAAGCCTCCAGTTTAATTTTTCTTTATTTATAATATTTTTTGTTGTTTTCTTTTCTTTTAATTCTTTAGGACTCATTATAGGAACATTGTCAAAAAGTGAAAATACAGCACTACTAACCTCCCTTGTTATATCAATTCCTATGCTTTTTCTTTCAGGAAGTTTTTTTGCTTATGAAATTATGCCTTCGTTTATGCAGAATATTGCAAAAATTCTTCCATTAACAGTATCAATAGAAGCTGTTGAAAGTGTAACTATTTATAAAACACCTCTACCGCTAGCTGATATCTATTATCTTTTAATAGTGTCAATCTTGCTATTTTTAATATCTGTTTTGTTAGTTAAAAAAGAAGGGATAATAAAATAAATCTTGTTGTTATTAGCTATTACCGTTTCTCTCAATTAGTTAAATAGTTGCACTGCAAAAATATTATGGGGCGGGTGGGATTTGAACCCACGACTCCACGGTTTCTATAACACCTTCAGCCGTTTAAGCCGCTTTTTTATAGACATAAAGCGTGTGCTCTCCCGGGCTGTAGCTACCGCCCCTTTAATAATAAATTATCATTACTTTAAGATTGTTATTTAAATAGTTTGCGAATTTTTAGTGATTGATAAAATTAGACGGTATTTAAACAAAGAAATAAAATATCTTTTCTTTACAATTTAAATTTTTATAAAAATTCTTATTTTTATTATTTCCTAGTTAAAGAAAGCGCTTCATTAACCGTTGCTTCGTCCCACCCTCCTTCAATAAGAGCTTGTTTTATTTGTTCTTCCGAAAAACCTTGACGCTTGGCAGAGCTCACATAATCTAAAAGAGGGTTCTTTGGTTTTATTATTATAAGAGCAGTTAAAATAATAATAAATAATATCCCTCCTGTAACTAAAATAACCCCTGTAGGCGTAGTTATAAATTCTAAAGGCGCCTCTAAGATTCCTAATTTTTCTTTTTTTAAAGATTTTATCAATGCTTTTTCTTCTTCTGTTAATTCGTAGTTTGCACAACATACAAGAGTTGTTTCGGCGATTTCTCTTTTATTGAAATGGTAATACAAAGGAGGGCAGTAATTTTTTTGAAATTGATAATCGCAGGCAACTTCTCCTCCTTCTTTTACAAAGTTTGAAGGAAAAATATAGTAACCCTTATTTCTTTTTTCTTTTATAAATTTTTGAGGGTTAGATTTGAGAAGAAGGAGATCTTCGTAAGAATTAAATTTTATAATTATATTATCTTGGTCGGGGTCGGCGCAATACTTTTCTTCTACGCTTACGAAATTATCTCTTCTTGAAATATTAAAATAATAAGTAGTTTGGTTGTCAATCTCTACCACAATACATATTGGAGCTCCTTCTCCCAAAAGTTTTAAAGAATTATCTTGAGCTAAAACATCTATCACCGATTTAACTTCGGGGCTTGTAGCATAAGTTGCTAAAGTTGTTATTGTAGGTTTTTCGTGAATGATAACTAAAAAAAGGAGTGCTACAAGAAAAGAATTGAGGTAGATTATTTTATTATTTACCATAATTTTGCCTCTTTTATTTTTTGTAATTTCTTTAATAAATATTGCTTATCATAAATCTTTAAATGATATCCTATCATTTAATAAGCTTGCTAATGTTTCTGTTAATTTATTTATCTTAATTCTCTTTTGCTCTGTCGTGTCCCTTTCTCTTATTGTAATATCATTATTTTTTAAAGAATCAAAATCTATTGTTAGACAATAAGGGGTGCCTA
>JAWAEZ010000045.1:0-3763 GCA_038890975.1 Candidatus Woesearchaeota archaeon | reverse complement strand
TTTCTCCATTTGTTTGTTATAAGCATTTCTTTTGTCAGCCTATCTTCTAAATTTTCTTTCTGCAATTTTACAACCTTCTTTCCAATTTCGGTTATTTTTACTTTCCTATCTCTTTCTATTTTTATTTCTACAATGTTTTTTCTTTTTCTAAACTCTTCCAGAACAAATCTTTCTTCAGGTTTTAGTTCTTCTATGTTTAAAGGTTTATGCGAAATTTTTTCAAGAAACTTTTCTTCAATAATTTCTTTTTCAAGAATTCTTCTTCCATTATCTAAAATTTTTATTCCCTCTTTTGATATTGATATCGCTAGTTTATTTTTTAGGATGCCTAAACTCGCTGTGAATTCTTCATCGTCAAGGTCGGCTTCTTTTTTGATCTCTTCTATTTTTTTAGGCGTTTGTGATAATACAGAAAGAAATCTTTTTTCGGGGAGACCCTTTTTAACATATTTTTCTCCATTTTTTCCTAAATATATCTTTTGTATTATTTTAGAATCGCTCTTCACAAGACCTTTATTTTCTAGCCATTGAAGAGCTCTTAAAGTTTCAACAGGGCTAAGACCAGAAATTTTTACAACATCTTCAAATTGACCGCCTTTTTCTGTTAATTTATCTACCGCCGGTAAAACTTTTCTTTCGTGGGCATTAAGTGTTTCCGCTAGGTTTTCAATGTTCATTTAAAAAAGATTTATTAATTTTTATATAAAAATATTTGTATATTCTTTGTAATAAAATCAAATAAGATTACTTTTTGTCTTTTTTTCTTAATTTTTTGGGCTTAGGTTTTTGTTTTTTGGGTTTTTTATCAGATATAATTATCCCCAATTTTGAAAATTCTTTTATCACTTCTGCGTGAGGCGCACCTTTTTTAATAGGTATTTTTATCTTTGTAGGTTCAAGATGTTTAATATTACACTTCCTTCTTCTTGTTTCCCCGTCTATTATAACATTTCTTTCGTCAATTATATCCACAACCACACATTTTTTTGCCGCGTCTCTTCCAGCGACCTTCAAACATATTCTTCCTATTTCAATCATTTTCTTTTCTTACCTTTTTTTTAAGTTCTTCTTTTAGGCATCGTGGGCACAATACACCACCAAAGGTTCTTTCGGGTCTTTTTTTTGTTTTCGGGCTTTTTTTAATTTTCTTCCTCAAAGCCATACCAGAAAGAACATTACCACAACCGCCACACCTCGCTTTATGGGGATTTTTCTTTTTATATTTTATAGTTGTGCGAGATATTGCCCTCTTCTTTATTTTTCTAAAAGTCCTAGATTTTGAAATTTTTGACATTTTATAGTTGTTCTTTAACGATCTGTTTATAAATTTTTAGTTTTCTAATATTAGAATAAAAAAATTTATAAATGTATTTTTTTGGTATATTAACAGATGCGTTTATCCAACAAAGTAGTGGAAGAAGTGGTAAGAAGCGTCGTTGGCGCGGATGTTGTGCCTCTTGTAAATCTTATAAAAAATAAAAAAAATGTTTCAGAATTTAAAATTGCCGAATCTTTAGGCGTCACAATAAACATTGCTAGAAACATGCTCTACAGACTTTATCATAAAAATCTTGTTTCTTTTGTGAGAAAAAAGGATAAAAAAAAAGGGTGGTATATTTATTATTGGACATTTAATGTAAAAAATATTAAATTTTTAGCTGAAAATCTAAAAAAAGAAAGGCTTGAAAAGTTAAAAGAACGACTTGAAAGGGAGAAGTCAAGTTTTTTTTATGTATGTCCTAATGAGTGTATGCGTTTAGATTTTGATAAAGCAACAGATTACTTTTTCAAATGCCCAGAATGCGGTTCTATTTTACAGCAAGAAAACAATTCAAAAAAAATAGAAGAGATTAAAAAAGAAATTGAAAAAATAGCAAAATAAAAATCTTTATTTTTTTAATTTATCAAACTTAATTATTTTACAATCTTCATATTCTTCCAGTTATTATCAAACATTTCTTCTAAAGCAGAAGCAAAAAAGGGACTATTCACCCAAACTCCAACGTCATATGTAGGATGCACTTCTTTATCGTCCATAGTCATAAAAATAACTTCTCTACCGTCAATTACCACGAAGCGCGCTTTTGAATCAGCATGCCTCACTTCAGCACTCCCTTGTATTTCTTTAAGTGACTCTGAGCACTCTTTTGTTATTGGAGCAGCTATTCTTATTTTGACGCCTCTTTTTTTCAATTTTTCAAATATAGGTTTTAACCCTTCCACCTTTCTCATAAATCCTTGTGTTGTTGTCATTATAGTAACAGATTTTTCTGCGTTTTTTATAGTGCTTTCAATATGATTATATAAATTATGTCTGCCTCTTAAAGCACCAGTAAGTTCTGAAGGTTCAACTAACTCTATGCCTTGGTTATGAAGAGCGTTTAATTCGTTTAGAATATCTGTGCTTTTTAACTCGTCAAGCCGTTTTATTTTGTTTTCTGCTTCTAATTTCATATTTTTCTTTACTCTTTCTACAACCTCCGAAGGAGGAACAGCAACATACTTAATAGGTTTGCCAAGTTTTGTTATTGCGAAACCTTTTTTTTCCAAAGATTCAAGAACATCATAACTCCTAGAACGAGGAACATTAGCAATATCAGAAAGCTCACCAGCAGTAGCGACACCACGAGAAAGCAAAGCAGTCCATATTTTGACTTCGTATAAATTCAGAGAAAAATACCTTCTTAAATTTGCTAAAAATTCTTCTTTCACAATCATCTTAACAACCCCCTTTTTTGGCGTAAGGAGTTAACATCAAGTCAACCACGCCTCTTTAACATAAAGAATAATAAGAGCCACTATTTAAACCTTTCCTTTTATTTTGTCATATAAAAATAAAGAAAATTTTTTACAATTTAAGAATGATTGTTAATCATAAATTTTAAATCTTAGCAAAGCAGCAATTCCCCCAAGACCATCAATTTTTCTTCCGCTTTCATGTTCGGAACTTATTATATAAATTTCTGTTTTTTTTTCTTCGCAGTTTTTTATAATAGAATCAAGCACTTTCATTTCTTCTTCATTTTTTTTCATAATAAATTTTTCTGTAATAACAAGAACCTTGATATTTAAATTTTGAGCAGCTTCATAAACTTCTTTTTCTCCATAAGCTACGAGCCCATTCTTAGCGATTTCTTTTAGTATATCTTCAACAACAGCACTTTCAATAGCGACTCTCTCATCCTTTAGTATTTTTAATAATTCTTCGCTTTTTATAACTTCATTAAGTCCGCTTTCACTAACAGAATTACAATTAGCAGTTATTATTTTTCTTTTAATGGAAGAATCTTTTACAGATTTAATAAAATATTCTTTCCAAAAACCAGGACTAGCCACAATAATATTTGATATTTTATATCTTTTAACATAATCATACATCTTCTTCGCAACTTCTTCAAAAAAATCAGGAACATTTTTTGAATCAAACCTCTTTTTATGGACTTCGCCTTCCATTTTTAAAATAATTTCGTAGCCACTTTTTTTTAATAAGGCAAAAATAGCGCTTTCTCTATCAAGAAGCAAGACAAGGTTTTTTGTGCCTTTATAATTCGAAGATTCTTCTATTTTTTTTATCATATAACTTGGCCAGAAATCTTTTTTTAAAGTTATTAAACTGCCTTCTTTGATTTCTATTGTTTGGTAAGATCCTTTAGGAACATCTTCATATTCGTGAGTCGTTTTTCCATTAACCCTTAACTGGAATACACTTTTATCAAAATCTTTTTTTTCAACGACTATTTCTGCAAGAAAAGTTTTTTTAGCA
>JAWAEZ010000044.1:0-3999 GCA_038890975.1 Candidatus Woesearchaeota archaeon | reverse complement strand
CCAACACGATGCCCCAAAACAAAAAAAATAAAAAAAATAATTTTAAACTCCCCCAAAGATTACATAACACATTTTAAAAAAAGGTTTGGGGAAATACTAGCATACTAAAATTTTAGGGCTCTGTAAAATTTCGCAAGAAGTTGGGGGTTTATTCTTTCAGCCCTCTGAATTTTAACAAAGGTGACAAATAAATTTTTCGAGATAGGCGATATGCCGGCAAAAAAGCGCCATAGCGATTGAAATAAACATACACGATCAAGAGAAGTTTTTAAATAGAATACTAATTATCTAAAATAATTTATAAAAACCAAACTTTTAGAAAACTATATAAACACCCTATAAATAATAATATGATGTTAGATATAATGGAATTTAATAGTTTTTAAAGGGGGTTTTTTTAGATGAGATTGACATTAGCAGAGCCGAAGTATCTGAAAGATAGTATTTCTGTAATCTCCGAACTCGTAAGCGAAGTAACTTTTAAAGTAACTCCTAATGGTCTTGAACTGGTGGCTATGGACGCTGCGAATGTGTCAATGGTTATTTTTAAACTTTTATCAAGCGCCTTTACAGAATTTGAAATAAAGAAAAGTATAACTTTGGGAATAAACCTCACCAACTTAAAACAAGTACTTAGAAGAGCAAAACCTACGGACATACTTACGATGGAGGAAGAGAGTGGCAGATTAAAAATACAACTAAGAGGTAATTCAACAAGAACATTTTCGTTACCCATAATTGAAAGTGAAGAAAGAGAACAGAAAATACCTGAACTTACTTTTCCTGTTACAATAAGAACGACATCTACTATACTAAACGAGGCAATAGAAGATGTTGAAATAGTCTCCGATGCTGTGTCCTTCATAGCAGAAGATAAAATTTTTATAATTAAAGCAGAGGGAGACCTTAGCCAAGCAAAGATAGAAATAAAAGAAAGCGAAGGAACAAAGATAATAACAGATACTTCACAAACTATAAAAGCAAAATACTCTATAGAGTACCTAAAAAAAATGATTAATGGAAGCAAATTATCCGAAGAGGTAACGATACAATTTAACAATGAATACCCATTAAGATTGGACTATAAAGTTACTGACAAGCTTTTACTTTCTTTTATTCTAGCACCGAGAGTAGAAAACGATTAATAAATCATACACATCTTATGATATATTATATAAATATTCTACAATTAAACAATACTTACAGATAAATTAAATTTTATAATTTTTAAAATATTTTATAAAAATAAATACATCAAACAGTATCTAACTATTTTTTATTAAAAACAAGAAAGAATTAATAAAATAATGGTTTTAAATGTTTAATAATATAAAAAAATTATATAAAAAAGTATTCATTAAATTTGAAATATGAACATTTAAGCAAATGAAAAAAGCGATACTTTGGAAAAAATTAAAAAAAAATGGCGTAGAATGTTTAGCATGTAATTTTCGATGTAAAATTTCAGAGGGGCAAACGGGAGTTTGTTTGGTAAGAAAAAATATTAAAGGAAAACTTTACTCTCTTATTTACGGCAGTATAATATCCAAGAATATAGATCCGGTTGAGAAGAAACCTTTATTCCATTTTTATCCCGGCACAAGAACTTTTTCTATAGGAACATTGGGCTGTAATTTTAGATGTTTGTTTTGTCAGAATTATGAAATATCTCAATATATTAGAGAAGGGGGTTTTATTCTTGGCGAAAATATAACTCCTAAACAAGTAGTTGAAGAAGCTAAAAAATACGAGTGCCAAAGTATAGCATATACTTATAACGAGCCATCAATATTTGTTGAGTTTGTGGTTGATACAGCGAAAATTGCAAAGAAAAATAATCTTAAAAATATTTATGTTACAAATGGCTATGAAACAAAAGAAGCGCTTGAAAGAATAAAAGGACTAATAGATGCTATGAATATAGATTTAAAATCTTTTGATAAAAATTTTTATATGAAAATATGCGGTGCTGTTGATGTAGAAAAAGTTATAGAAACAATAACCACTGCTTATAATATGGGTTTTTGGATAGAAATCACTACTTTGATAATACCTAACCATAACGATTCAGAAGAAAATCTTAGAAGGATTGCTAAATTTATATCATCACTTAACAAGAATATACCTTGGCATATAACCCGGTTTTTTCCAATGTATAAAATGGAAAAAATACCCCCAACACCCATTGATACACTTATTAGAGCTTACAAAATAGGGTTGGAAGCCGGTTTAAAGTATATTTATATAGGAAATGTTCATAAGGAGCACTACGAGAATACATTTTGCCCAAAATGCAATAAAATTGTTATCGAAAGAAGGTGGGAGCTCGGCATAGTAAAAAATTTTTTAAAAAACAACAGCTGTCCTCATTGTGGGGAGCATATTGCTGGGGTATACTAATTTATGAAAATGCCACAGAGTTATAATATAGAAGAAAAAATTTATATGGTAAAATTAGTTAAAGAAACAATAAAAAAGGTCATTCATAACGAAAATATAGAATTGCCTTCTGACTGCCCCCAAAAATTAAAGGAAAAAGGTGCTTGTTTTGTTACAATAGAAAAATTTGTTGAAGGAAAAAAACATTTAAGAGGATGTATAGGAACACTTTTTGCATATAGGCCTTTAATTGAGGACTTAATTGAAAACTCTATAAATGCTGCTTTTTATGACCCAAGATTTCCGCCACTTTCTTCTGAAGAACTTAAAAATATAGAGGTAGAAATATCTATACTAACTAATCCTAAAATGCTGAAATTTTCCGGTTATAAAGAGCTGTTGGAAAAACTGAACCCTCCACAGGACGGGGTGATACTCTCAAAATCAGGTAAAAGAGCAACTTTTCTGCCTTCTGTATGGGAGCATTTTAAAACAGACACAGGTTATTATAAAGAAGGTTTTTTAACAGAACTTTGTTTGAAAGCAGGGCTTATGCCAAGTGCTTGGAGAGAAGAAGGATGCGAGATACAGATATATCATTCAATAATCATAAAAGAAAGCGAACTGAGGAAGTATATTAAATAATTTTTTAATAAAATTTAAGATTCTTTATTAGATAATTATCTTTTAATTATTTTTCAGTAAATTTTTATAGTAGATCAGTTTATACACTTTTAGTAGATAAATAATGACTCGCTATGGCCTCTACAAGAAAACCAGCAGTCGCAGGAATTTTTTACCCAGAAAAGAAGAAAGAACTAGAAAAAGTAATATCTGATTTTATATCTTCAATTAATGTAGAAGAAAGAGCGGTAAATGGAATTATTGTCCCACACGCGGGTTATATTTATTCTGGTAAAACTGCTTCTTATGCTTATAAAGCGTTTCTAAACCTCATTTATGATATTCAAAAAAATAAACAGAAAGAAAGAAAAATAGAACATTTGATACTGCTCGGTCCTGCGCACAGAATTTATATAAACGACATATTTCAAGACGAAAACACTAGTTGGGAAACACCCTTAGGAAAGATAAATTTAAAAAAAATAGAAGTTATAAAATCTAATAAAAGACCTCATATAAATGAGCATTCCATAGAAGTTCAGCTACCCTTTGTGCAATTCATATTACAAATCACAAAACAAGAATTCTGGATTACACCCATATGTGTTGGAGAAATTACCAAACCCCAAGCAGTGGAATATGCGAAACTTTTGTCAAACATTGATAATTCTTTTTTCATAGCAAGCACGGATTTAAGTCATTTTTTACCTTACGAAGAAGCAACCGCGAAAGATAAAGAGACAATAAAAAAGATAATAAATAAAGATTACGAAGGAATTGATGCTTGCGGAATTTACCCTTTAATGATAATCATTGAAATAGCAAAGTTAAAAAACTGGAGCTTTAAACTACTTAATTATTCAACATCCGCAGAAACTAACAATGATAAAACTGCGGTTGTTGGTTATGCTTCATTTTTATTTTAAAATAAAAAAAATTTGAAACAAAATGGCTTTATTAATTAATATTTTATTTTTTTTAGTTTTTTGTATCTTT
>JAWAEZ010000043.1:0-4307 GCA_038890975.1 Candidatus Woesearchaeota archaeon | reverse complement strand
AATAAAATAATCAGCAAAAATTTTGTTCTATGGTTGAAAGGGATATTAAAAAAATAAAAATCAGCAATATAGACGATCCTTTTATTAATATCGCACTTGACACAATCAAAAGAAACAAACAAGCGTTGTTGTTTACGAGCACGAAATTGTCCGCGGAGGCCTGTGCTGACAGGATTGCAAAATACCTTAAAGAAGACCCTTCTCTTTTTGAATTTTCCAAAAAATTACTCCACACTCTTGCTAATCCCACGAAGCAATGTGAGCGGCTTTCTAAGGTAGCAAGAAAGGGTATTGTGTTCCACCACGCGGGGCTACACCAAAAACAAAAAGAGCTTGTTGAAGAGTACTTTAGAAAATCTAAAATAAAAATTATATGTTGTACCCCTACGCTTGCTGCCGGGGTTGATTTGCCTGCTTTTAGAACGATAATAAAAGACCTTAAAAGGTATAATGAGAACTGGGGAGTGCCTTCTTGGATTCCTGTGCTGGAGTATCAACAGATGGCTGGAAGGGCGGGAAGACCGGGCAAGGAGGATTTTGGGGAAGCTATACTAATTGCTCTAACAGAGAAAGATAAGGAAAGCTTATACGAAAGATATATCTTGGGAGAGGTTGAAGATATCAGTTCAAAGTTATCATCCGAACCTGTTTTAAGGGTATTTACTCTTTCTTTAATCGCTTCCGAAATAGTAAAAAATAAAAAAGAGCTTTTTGATTTTTTTAAGAGAACATTTTTTGCTTATCAGTACAAGGATATTAAAGCTGTTGAAAAAAAAATAAATAAGATGCTTTCTCTTCTTCTGGATTTTGGGTTTATCCAAAAAAAAGAGGATAGTAAAAGAAGTTACGATTTTATTTCCGCTTCTGATGCTAAAAAAGAAAGAATAGATGATGTTATCCAAGTAACATTATTAGGCAAGAGGGTCTCACAACTCTATATAGACCCTCTCACTGCTCATAATCTTATTTTAGGTATTAAAAAAGCCCCAAAAAAACCTCCGGAATTTTCAATTCTTCAACTAATAAGCAGCCAACTTGAATTAAGACCTCTTGTAAAAGCAAAAAAAAACGATTATGAAAAAATTAATACTAAGATAAGTGAAGAGTTTTTCTTGACAGAGATTCCTGATATTTACGACGCTTTCTACTCAGAGTTTCTTGATTCTATTAAGACGGCTATGTTTTTTGAGGACTGGATCAATGAAAAAACAGAAGAATGGATTCTTGAAAAATATAATATCAGGCCTGGGGAGATAAAAGCAAAAATAGATAATGCTGACTGGCTTCTGTACGCTATGGAAGAGTTAGCAAGGTTACTACAAAGGCATGAGATTATTAAAGAAATAGCAAAATTAAGGATGCGCGTGAATGAAGGAGTAAGAGAAGAACTTATACCGCTGCTACAACTAAAAGGAATCGGACGGGTGAAAGCAAGAAAGTTATTCAACAATAAGATAAAAGATTTAGGGGATGTTAAAAGATCTTCTTTATCAACGCTGGCAGAAATCATAGGAATAAAAACCGCAATAAAAGTAAAAGAACAGCTCGGCGAAAAATTTGTGGAGGAGAAAAAAGATATCCTTAAAAATGAAAAAATTAAAGATAGAAACTATCACCAGACAAGTTTGGATAATTATGGTTGATGAAAAGTAGTTTTAAAGTTCGTTTTCTAAATCCCTGTTATACACGCAAAAATTTCCTTTATTTTGTTTTTTTACGCTGTATAATGCTTTATCTGCTTTGTTTATTAATTCTTCTTGGGAAAGAGCGTGTGTAGGAAAATGGGAAACTCCTATGGAAGCGGTTATTTTTTTTGAAGGGATTTTATCTTGATTTAAAAAATGGTAAGAATTTATTATTTTTGAAAGAGATTCTGTTCTTCTTCGTGTATCTTGCAGATCTATGCGATTAAACAGAACGATGAATTCGTCACCGCCAAATCTACCAACAATATCAGATTCTCTTACGCTTTGCTTTAGAACATTCGCAAATTCGCTGAGAAGATGGTTTCCTTCTAAGTGACCTAATGTATCATTATATTCTTTAAAATTATCAAGGTCTATCATCAAAATAGAAAGGCCTTCTCCGCTATCCTTTGCTCTATCAATTATTTTTTCTAATTTCGCTATGAACGGTTCTCTTTTCAAAATACCTGTCAAAGGGTCTGTTTCGTATTTAAGTGCATTTTTAACGGTTGTTGTAAGGTTTTGTTGAGTATAAACTTCCAAAAATTTTTTTCCCTTATTATTTATTTTCCCAGTATCAAAAAGTACAATTCCGCTGTTATTTATTTGCACTAAGAAATTATTAATATTTTTAATTTCTGAAGGTTCAATTTTATCAGGGAATATTTTATGTTTTTCAGGAGGATATGCTGCGAATTTCTTAAAAATGGGTGTTGCTGTCTCTTTTCTTTGTAGGATGTTCTTTTCGGGTAAATAAAAAGCAGCATAAATGTATTCAAAACCCATTTCTTCTTTAAAAGGGCACATTTTAAGCGCTTCTAGTGCTGTAATAATCCTCTGTTCTAACTCTGTTTCTTGTACTATTGCGTTTCTTGCGGATAGCACAAAAGCGATCTCGCTAAGAGAAAGTCCTGATTCTAATAAGTTATTGTACTCGTTTTTAATGGATTCTAAACTCATTTTACGATGCAAAATAATCACCTTTTAGTGGTAATAAAATAATATTATTTAAATCTTTCGTTTTTAGTCACCTTAAAGTAATAAAAACCTATTTTCTTGGTTTTCCATTATGTTTATAAATAATTGTTAAAAAACAGTTAATATGACTATAAAACAAGTATATTTCAACAAACCTAACATTAAAACTCTAAATAAAAACGGATTTTTATGTGTAGATATGCACTGCCACACCCACTACTCAGATGGCATTTCGCTTAAAAAAATAATTAAAAGAGCCAAAAAAATAGGTATAGGACTTGCAATAACTGACCATAACGAAATAGGTGGCGCATTGGAAGCAGCGAAACAAAAAGACATATTCATAATCCCGGGCATCGAAATTAATTGTATTGACGGCCCCCATCTTCTTTGTTATTTTTATGATACAGAAGAACTTGAAAAATTTTATTCAAAAGAAATAGAAAAATACAAAACAAAAATGAGATTTGCAAAAATTATAAAACTGCCCGTGATAAGCAGAAAATCTTATGAAGTGGTAAAATCTGCAAAAGATTATAACTGCTTGGTATCGCTTGCTCATCCTTATGGTTACATACACATGAATATTGAAAAAGCACTATTCAAAGACCATTATGTAAGAGAAACGATAAAAGGTGTTGATGCATTTGAAGTAATAACTAGCAATCAGAAAAGAATTTCAAACATAAGAGCATACGCCTTACAAATACTCCTTAATAAATGTGTAACAGCAGGAAGCGATGCCCACACAATTTATGATTTAGGAAGCGCTCTTACATGCGCAAAAGCAAAAAGCGCGGAAGATTTTCTTGAATCCATAAAATTCAAAACAAATATTGTAGTAGGTAAATCTTATTTTAGGAAAAAAGTTGCTTTCACAACAGGACTTCTTAAAAGAAAAAGTGGACAATTACAAAAAATAATAACAAACAAAGTAAAAAATCTAATAATTAAGAAATCATAATAAAAAAGAAAAAGAAAGAAATAATAAGGAATGAATACCCCTAACAAAATAACAATATTGAGAATATCTCTCGCTCCCTTTATTTTTTTAGCGTTATTTAATAAAATTTTAAATTTAGCGATAATCCTTCTGCTTTTTGCATTTATTAGTGATGTAATTGATGGGTATCTGGCAAGAAAACTTAAAGAAGTAACAAAAATTGGTAAAATACTTGATGCTTTAGCTGATAAATTAATAGTTTTTTCTGCTCTCTTAGGAATTATTTTAGGTGGATTGATAGATAATAAAAACTGGTTTTACATTCCGCTATTTTTTTCAAAAGATATACTGAACCTAATTTTTTTAGTTTCAAAAAAGTTCAGAAAATCAATGAAAAGCCCAAGATTTCTAGGAAAAGTATCTACTTTTATGCAGGCGATAGCTTTATTCTGGATAATTTTCGGATTGAAAAATAAAGAATATTTAGTGTATGCTGTTTGTATAATAGGAATTGTTTCGTCTATTGACTATTTTGTAGCATTCACAAAAGGTAAAAAATAATAATACAATATCTTCACATTTTTTAAAAAATACTACGATAATTTTAAAAAATAAGAGAAAACAGATAGTAATATAACGCGCGCCCCTGTCGTCTAGCCTGGATAGGACGCGAGCTTGCGGAATTCGTTTGCAGAAAGCTT
>JAWAEZ010000042.1:0-4471 GCA_038890975.1 Candidatus Woesearchaeota archaeon | reverse complement strand
TTACGTAGATTACGACTGGACAAGCTCAAATAATACTCTCTACGCTTCCTGGTTCGGCTCTACCGATAGAAGCAAAATATTTTATTATTATAGGATAATGGTCAATTCTACAAGCTGTTATAACAACAGCTGCACATTTAAATATGTTGGGGAAGATACAAAAGTTGCTGTTGAAAATTTAACATTACAAGAGTGCTTAAACTACTCATTTGAGGTACTGG
The DNA here is from genome assembly GCA_038890975.1 of Candidatus Woesearchaeota archaeon. Taxonomy (GTDB): domain Archaea; phylum Nanobdellota; class Nanobdellia; order Woesearchaeales; family CAIVOO01; genus JAWAEZ01. The sequence continues at coordinate 4,250 of JAWAEZ010000042.1, read as the reverse complement.
CAGAGGATACTTTTTATAATGTTGCCAATGTATCGTCTTCAGATGGTATTGTTACCGATTTTACCCCTCCGGTTATTTATTATATAAATAGCACAACCCACCCTAACCAAGAAAATAATTATACAAACGACGACGTAGAGTTTAATTGGAACGCATCAGACATAGGTAACTGCCCAAGCGGAGTGGATGCTTTTAGTTATGTCCTTGATAATAATAACGAAACAATACCTGATGATATCCCAGAACTTTTTAATCAAACAAATGTTACAATTAAAAATATTCCAAACGGGGTGTGGTATTTTCATCTTAAAGCAAGAGACAGAGCTGGTTTGTGGAGTGATGTTTCCACATTCAAAGTAAGCATACAAAAAGAAGGGGTTTATTTAGTTATAAATGGAAGTGCAACTCCAACAACATCATACAATATTAGCGTCAGCGGAGCAATAATCCCGGCAAACGGTACATACCTCTTAAAATTATATGTAAATAATAGGAACATACAGAACAAAACAATTTCTAACTCGCAAACGTTCAGTTTTGAAGAAGTGCCTCTTTCAATAGGAATGAATAGAATTTTTGTAAGCGCCTTCGTAAATGAAGAACTTGAAGCTGTGTCAAATAGTATTTATGTTGAACGAATAAATGAGACAAGGGTAAATGTAAGCTCATTCACCATACAATTTTCTGGCGGAACCCCCTTAAGCAGAGTAACTTATCTGTCGTCTTCTACAGCCACGGCAGGCATAGGCACAGAAAGCAACTCCGCCATCATAACACCAACAAAAATTACTGCTCCCATTTCGGACAGAATATTTATTTTTGTAACTAAACCAGGAATAAATATAAGTGAAAGAAATAGCCTTTTAGAAAATAAAACATTCTTTGACTTCATTAATCCTTCTTTGGGTTATCCTCTTGATATAAAACAGAATATTATAAGCACAATACTAAATTACCAAGACATTATTATTGAAGGAAACACAACTGTTCAAACTGGAAGATATAATATTATAATAACGAATAACGGCACTAAGGAAGGAAAACCGCAAATTGTAGTGAGAGTGGTATAAAAAGTTTTGACAAATGATAAAAAATTAACAAAAATTAAAAATGAATAAAAAATCCCAATTTTATATAATAACTGCTGTAATACTTTTAGCATTGACTTTTGGTTTGTCCAAGCCAAAAATAAAATATGCTTCTGATAGAAACTTTAAAGAATTATGTGAAAATTATATTAAAGAAGCGCCATTTGCAGCAAATACAGGCAATCTTAACGAATTCACACAAAAATTTGTTGATTACGGAAAAACAAAAGAACCAAATTTCGGATTGCTCTATTTAGAAATAAGACAGGATAACATAACAGCTTTTAACTTAGTTAAAAAAACAACATATATAAATGAATTTAAGTTAAGTTTTAATGAAACATTAACAACAGATAGAGAAAATCAGGTAATAATAACATTAGATAAAAATCAGTACATATTCAACACGTCCGAATACCCTAAAATAAGCGTACTTATTTTTTCGGAATCAGAAAACACTACAAAAGTGTGTATAAAAAATGCATAAAAAAGCGGAAGGTAGTTGGATATCATATGTTCTTCTTGTAGGGTTTGTTGTAGCTTTAGGTGCTTTTCTTTATGGTTGGATGTCTGACTTTTCTTCTGAAAAAACTATTGAAATAAAAGAACGTGTATATAATTCGGAGTTATGCGATTCTATTGCAACAAGCATAAATGCGTGTAATATATCGCAAACTTTATATATAAATGTAACCAATAGAGGAGATATAAGAATAACCCACCTCATATTTCGGCTTGAAAATACTACCGATTTTTTATTTCAAGAAGTTAATACAACAATAAAACCTAGAAACACAAAAATATTCAATTTCACAAATATTAAAATTGAAAACTCAACACCAGAAGTTATACCTGCTACGACAAAAGAAGGATTTTTAATTATTTGCACAGAAAAAAAGGCAAAAACACAAGTTAGAAGCTGTTAAAAGATTAAAGTTAAAGAGATAAACAAAGAAGCAACATGGTAAAAGATATAAGCGCTATTGAAAAGGAAATAATAGAAATAGAAGTTGAAAAATCCCGTCTTAATAGAGAAAAAGCGATGCTTGTTCTAAATAAAAGTTTGTTTATGTACTTCTGTTTTTTATTTGTAGGAATAATAGGGTTTATCAACTTGTACATATCAAAAAATCTTTTAAACATACTAATTGTAGGAGGTCTTGTTGTGTTAATAATCGGCACAATACCTTATGTACAAACAATGAATAAGGAAGAGAAAAAATTAAATAGTATAATTGAAAGTTTAAGAAAAAAAGCAGGAAGATAAAAAAATATAAAAATACACAAGTAATAAATAAAAAATGCCAAGGTAATTTAAAATGAATTTTTTAAAATCAAAAAAAGGGGTTTCACCACTTATCGCTACTGTTCTTCTAATAGCATTTGCAGTCGCTCTGGGCGCAGTTGTTATGAACTGGGGGAGGACTTATGTTGAAGATACTGCAAGGTTTGCGAGAGAAAAATCCGATTTAGAGATAAAGTGCAGTTCAGATGTTAAACTTGATTTCTTAAAAATAAAAGATGTAAAGCATATATGTTACTATCTTGATGGATCAAATGTTAAAGTAAATTTTACAATTGAAAACATAGGCAAGCTTGATGTTTATGGATTACAAGTTACTGTTGTAGGGAGTAAAGAGGTGAACACAACAGAGATTAATCTTGAAGACGAAAGTAAAGTTATTAAAAGAGCAAGGTTCTACAAAAATATGAGCGTGCCTCTCGGGGATATCGGCACGCCTTCCCAAATAAGAATCGTGCCCATAATAAAAATAGAAGGAAATAAAAATCCTTGCCCAGGAACTGCACTGGTAGAAGAGGACTTTTTCCCTAACTGCGCAAACTGGACAACAGGTTAATATGCCAGAAGAGTCAAAAAGGATTTCGTTGGTTATATTTCTTATTTCAATCTTTGTATTTCTTGCAATAATAATATTCGTTTTTTCTTTCAGTTTAACAAGAGGAGGGGCAAATTATACTGCTACAACAACAAAAACAGCAATGGAATGTATAGGTTACGGTTTTAGGATTATAGGAGGTTCTATAGATTATAAAGAAGACGAATTAACATTTATTATAGAACCAGCAGGGGGAGGAAAAATAAATAAGCTTATTGTAAAATCGGAAAACCAAGAAAAAGAAACAAAAAATATAGATTTTAGCAGTTCTTTCAAGCAACAGGTCAAAATAAATATCAGAGCAAATGAGTATTTTGAAATCTACCCTGTTGGTTGTCCTGAAAATATAAAGAGATGTAGCATCTCAAGGAATATTTGTGAAAGCGGTCAGTAGACACATAATTTTATGAAAAATATAATAAAAATTTAATAAAGATGTTGTCAAACACGATTATAATATTAATATTTAATTTACTGTTTAAAAAAATTATAAAAACATAAATACCGACAACCTAAAAAAATATTAAAAAATAAAAAAATAAAAAACCTTAAAATAATTTAAATTAATAAAAAATGAAAAAAGGAGCATTATGGATTTCCGCAGTGCTATATATTCTAATCACAGCATTAATTATGGTTATAGTTCTTGAAGCTCTTACCCCGGTTGTAGAAAACCTTAAAGACAAATCAACATTTATAAGAATGAGGGATACATTTTTAGGTTTAAATCAATATATTAAAGAAGTAAGCATCGAAGGCCAGGGCTCTCAAAGAGTAGTGCCCATAGAGATACAAAAAGGAGAATTAAGCGTAAAAAACAACCAGATAAAATGGGATATGCCAACAGATGCTTCAATTCTTGAACCGAGAAGCAGCGTTGAGCTTGGTAATTTAATTATAGTAGCAAATGGGGATGTCGACGCTTACGAAGATAATGGAACATTCGTGCTTACAAACACTAATACTTTTTTTAGATTTAACAAGTTCGGCTCTCCTTCTAATTTTTCAAATTTTACTTCTAATAGGATAATAAATCAAACTGCATATAAAAAAGGAACATCATTAATTAATATTTCTACCGACTTTGATTTTTACATAACAGAAGAAGATAAAAATTTTTTTGGGTATAGCATTTTACCAAAACAGGGGTCAGGCCTTGGAGAAGCAAAAGTTATCGTACATGTAAATTCAAGTGCTCACGAATACGATTTAGTGTTCATACTTGAAAGTAATGCAGATTATTTGATAGTAGAATTAAAACCTA
>JAWAEZ010000041.1:0-4524 GCA_038890975.1 Candidatus Woesearchaeota archaeon | reverse complement strand
ATATTATGTTCATAGGAGAAACTGCTTCCGGTAAAACTACTTTTATGAATGCAATAGCCCAATTTATACCCCCCGAAGCGAGGATATGTTCAATAGAAGACACAAGGGAACTTAATCTTCCGCATATGAACTGGTTACCTGCTGTAACAAGAGCAGGTTTTGGGTTACCAACAATATTAGGAACACAGTATGGAGAAATAACACTCTTTGATTTATTAAAGGAAACTTTCAGACAAGCGCCTGATTATGTCATTCTTGGAGAAACAAGAGGCGAAGAGACTTATGTTCTGTTCCAAGGTATGGCTTCAGGGCATCCAAGTTTTGCCACATTCCACGCAGCTTCCGTAGAGACAATGGTAAGAAGATTTGAAACGCCACCAATAAATCTTCCGGCTTCTCTTGTAGCATCGCTTGATATAGTGATAGTTGTCACTCACATAAAAACCCCAGAAAAGAGTATCAGAAGAATGAAGCAGTTTATTGAAATAATAGATGTGCCTCCTGAGATAGGAAAAGTTAATTCAAATACACTTTTCCAGTGGGATGCTATAAAAGATTCTTTTAATTACTTTAACAAATCGGTAGTATTAAAAAAAATAAGCTCCAGAACAGGGGTGAGCGAAAAAGATTTACTTATAGAAATTGACAGGCGCTCAAAAGTGCTTAAAAGAATGCTTGAAAAAAATATAATTGAATTTGGTGATGTGACAAAAATAATAAATGCGTATTACAAAGATAAACAAGCAGTGCTTAGATATCTCGGTTTATAAAAACTGGAAAAATCTTTATGAGAAAAACAATAAAGACATAAAATGCACGACAAACTTTTAGAATTAAAAAATAACATAGAAAAATTAAAAGCGATAGGAAAACTTTACGAAGAACTTATGAGTAAGCAGATTAAAACAGAGGAAGAACTTGAAAAGGCAAAAGCAAGATATAACTATCTCAGACAGGAAGCTCTTAAAATTTCGCTTGAATCAAAAAAACTAGTCCAAAGAATAGAGAAAGAGGACATCCCATAAATGCAAAGCATAATAAAAACTGCTAATCAAATTCTTGAGTTAATAGATGAAGGGGAACGATACCATAAATACAAGTCCCTTATAAGCTCTAGAATAGCGCGTATTTTTCACGAATACCAAGAAGGCCTTCACACTTTCGCAGAGTATAAAAAGAAATTAGAAGAGTTATCAAAAGGAAAAACAAAACAAGACCTAGAAGAATATTATAGTGCATATCTTTATTCAATAATGAAAAAGATAGAGCTCTTACTTTCAAAAATTTTCTATGAAATTTACGAAGATAAATCTTGGCAAAAATTAAAAATCAGCGAGAATAAAGAAGAAACTATAGAACTAAAAGCACCTAAACCGCTGATAAAAGCGGAAAGACAGCCAATTTTTCCTGTTTCTGTTTACACTAAAATAAAAAATTTTGTAAAACAAGAGAAAAGAAGAGGAATATTCACAGGAAAATATGTTTTAACCGTTATAAGAAAGATTTTTGGTTTGAAAGAAGAAACATTTCTTGGAGAAAAAATTTCTGTACCAAAAGAGGTACTTAAACTGCGCAAAAAAACGCCAGAGTTTATAGAAATAAGCACTCCCTCCGCAATTGCGGAAGAGGCGGCGAGAATTAAAAAAGTTCTTGCTAGGAGAGAAGAGATCGAAGTTTATAAGCCGTCTTTTATTGGCTCTCTTGCGAATATTACTATAAGGAAGACAAGTTTCTATTTAATAGATAATTTTCCAGAATTTTTCAGGTATTTGTACAATGCGTTACGACTTGCAAATATAAGAATGCTCTCTAATACTTATGTAAATGTTATGGTATTTATGTCATTATTTACAATTTTCGCTGCATTCCCTATTTTTATGATATTTTTATCAAAGTTGGGTAATCCTGCTTCAATAGCTATCTTAAAATCTATAATACTTTCAATTATCGCTGGGTTAATATCTTTTTTTGCGTTTTACAGTTATCCATACGCTAAAATAAGACAAAGAGCAAGAGATATAAAAACAAATCTACCTTTTGCAATAAACCACATGGCTGCTGTCGCTGCCTCAGGAGTTCCTCCTGTAAAAATGTTTAAATTAATAGCAGAATCTAAAGAATACGGAGAGATATCTATCGAAATAGAAAAAATAGTAGAATATGTTGAACTTTTCGGTTATGATTTCTTAACAGCGCTTAAATCCGTTTCTGCAACAACACCTTCCGAGCCGTTAAAGGAATTTTTTGAAGGGGTGATAAGTAATATAGAAAGCGGATCCGACCTAAAAATATACATGACAGAAAAATCTAAAGAGGCACTTTTAGAATACGAACTTGAAAGACAAAAATTTACAGAAACAATATCAACATATTCAGATATTTATACAGGGATACTAATTGCGGCTCCTTTGTTTTTTGTGGCTGCTTTATCACTAGTAAGTATACTCGGAGGTGTTATAGGAGGAATCCCCATTGATACATTAATAATAATAGGAACTTACATAGTAATACCCCTACTAAATATAATATTCATAATATTCCTACAGCTTACCCAACCAGAGGTGTAATAAAGTGAAGAAAAAATTTTCATACAAAAAAAAGAGAATTTATATATTCACATTAACAATTTCTCTTATTATAATACTTCTTGACATAACATTCTTCACTGCAAAAAGTGCCTGGTTCTTTCCTATAGTAATATTAGCGATTGCTATTGCAATAGCTCCTTATTGGGCAAAGTTAATTGTAAAACTGCAGCAGCAGAAGGAAATAGAATCAAGATTCCCAGAATTTGTAAGAAACCTAACAGGCGCTATAAAATCAGGGATGCCTGCCCCGAAAGCAATAATGCATATTTCAACTGTTGATTATGGAGCATTAACTCCTTATGTCAGAAAACTTGCTAACCAGATTGAATGGTCAATACCCCTCCACAAGGCACTTCTTACATTTGCGAATGATACCAAAAACCCTGTGATAAAGAGAGCGATATCTTCGGTCATAGAAGCAGAGATGAGCGGGGGCAATATTGAAGATGTTTTAGAATCTATAACCTCTTCAGTTGTAGAAATTAAAAAATTAAAACAGAGAAGGAGAGCAGCAACCCACGCTCAAGTTGTTCAGAGTTATGTTATTTTCGGTGTTTTTTTAGTAGTTATGATAATCATACAAAATTTACTCGTGCCGTATATACAAAATTTGCAAAAAACGGGGGGAGTTGGGACCGCCGCTGTCGGCGTCTCTATAATACAACCAAACGGTTTAGGAGGTCTAACAAAAAAAGTAGAAATAAATACCTCCTCGTTGCCTGCTTTCTTTTCTACTCTTAAAGAATGGTTTATAAGTTTGCATGGTATATTCCTAATGATTTCTGTAATACAAGCATTCTTTGCAGGTCTTGTTATAGGAAAACTCTCAGAAGGAGAAGTTATTTACGGTATAAAACACTCAATAATATTGATGATTGCTGCTTTTTTCATCATCAGCTTGTCTCAAGGTTTTGCCTAATGGTATTTTATTAAACTCAAAAAAGTTAAAGATTAAATAACTAAATATTTATCAAAAAAATATTTATTATAATATTTGTTACAACAAGCATATAACAACAATATCACAATCACTAAGAAAATGAAGATAATTATAGATACAAAAAAAACAATTGAACAGAATGCTGCGGATTATTTTGAAAGAGCCAAAAAAATAAAGAAAAAAATAAAGGGTGCTGAAAAGATCATTAGGGAACAAGAAGAAAAACTTGAAGAGTTAAAAAAAATACGGAATATAGAAATAGAAAAAGAAAAGAAAAGAGAAGAAGAGTTGAAAGCAAAAAAAGAAAGAAAAAAAGAAAAAAAGTGGTATGAGAAATTCAGGTGGTTTTTCACAACAAACAATTTTCTTGTTATAGGAGGAAAAGATGCGACATCGAACGAAGCGATAATTAAAAAATATACCGATAAAGAAGATTTGGTATTTCATACAGAAATGGCTGGGAGCCCTTTCGTTGTATTAAAAACAGAAGGAAAAACACCGGGAGTAGTGGACATAAACGAAGCAGCGCAGGAATGTGCTATTTATTCAAAAGCGTGGAAAAGGGGAATAGCGACATCTGTATTCTATGTCAAACCGGAACAAGTAACTAAAGAAGCAAGAGCGGGGGAGTATGTACCTCGCGGCGCTTTTATGATTTACGGCAAAAAAAGTTTTGTAAAAGATTATGATATGCACATAGCAATTGGTGTAAAAGATGGTAAAGTAATAGGGGGCCCCCTCACAGCAATCGCAAGCAAAACAAAGGATTATGTTATTGTAGGAATCGGGGAAACGAAAAAATCGGAGCTAGCTAAACAAATAAAGAAAAGAATAGGTGGTGAAATAGATGAAATAATGAACTTTCTCCCAGGGGATGGTAAGATAATAGATAAATTATGACGATGTTAAAAAAATTATATGAAAAGAATAAAAAACATTTGAAATTCTTAAAGACATATTTACTTAATCATGAATGAATGTTAAAAAAGAAAAGAG
>JAWAEZ010000040.1:0-4590 GCA_038890975.1 Candidatus Woesearchaeota archaeon | reverse complement strand
ATTACTATCATTATCATCACAATCGTTATCAGTGTTACATTCGCTAATTACTATCTCCTCTTCGTCAAGAATATACCCGTAGAATATTTTATTATATTCCTTTGTTAAATTATCATACCAACCTTTACCCCACCCGTTTATTAATATGTTGTGGGTTTGATTTGTTATGTTTATTATGCCTATTGTTGTGGTTCTGTTATACACACCTTCGTGTTCGTTCGTTATGTCGTATCTTATCGCTTCATAGGCATCTTTTATTATAACTATCCCTTTATCTGTGTTTATGGCATATTCTTTATCATCTTCCACTAAGTCCAAGGGGATGGTATTTGTTCCTACAATCATTATTTCGTTATCCATTATTCTTGAGGTATTTATTATGAACTGTATTGCATTTATTTGTGTGCCTGTTTGATTTATTATAGCTAATGCTCCTAGTTTATTATTCCAAGATTCCATTACTACAACATACTCTCCATCATAAGGGAATTGGGGGCTTGTTTGCGTTATTGTAGCATTACCCCACAAGAAAGATGTTCCAGCGTATGTTGTTTTATCAGACAAGGTGGTTGCTGTTAATACCCCATTTAGAACTAGTGTGCCGAGTGGCGTTACCCCATCAGTTAATGTAATATTATACTGATCATAGTCTTCGAATATTCTGTCACAATTTATTTCTGAGCAGTTGTCTTCTATTCCTGTATGTGTAGGGAGGATTGTTAAATTTTGTGAAAATGTAAAGTTATTATTTTCTTGACTTATTATTTGAAAGGTTATAAAATGCCCTGATAATGGCGATTGAGTTACTCCTGAATGTTTTAATCCGGTTATTATATAATTTTCAGCTTCCTCAACACATTTATAACCATATCTTTCTAAACCATCACATTTTAATAAATACTCATTATTTCCGTGGCAGTTATTACTTATTTCAGATATACTTTCTATTTCTTCATCTTTTATACAGACATATTTTAAGTAAGGATTTATTTTGTCAAGATACAAAGTTTTTGTAACCCCTCCAACACCACTTATATAGGTGTATCCTTTAATATCTCCTTCTTTTTGTTTTTCTATTATTATGTTTGACAAGTTAAGAATGTTATCTGTGAAGTTGAAATCAAATTTTACTAGTGTTCTATCTCCATCTTTTATTTTTACTTCGTGTAGGCCAGATATTTGTTCACCCTCTTTTATTCCGGTTATCTCTATATTTATATCTCTTATTCCAGTTTTTATATCTTCTACATTGCCTAATATTTTATCTGATATTTTAGCAAGGTATATTTTTTCTTTTATTACATTATTATTTTCTATTATGTTATTTTTTGTGTTTTCTTCACTTATTTTTACTCCGCCATTATAAAAATTATTTTCCTTTATGATGTTGTTATGTATATTTTTTGCTTTCTCATCTTCTATAATTATGTTGTAATTATTGTCCATTTCATTTGCATAAATAACTGTACCAGTTATCTCTGCAAGGTTTTGAGCTCCCGCGTTAGGGATTACGCCGGCTATGAGTTTTGCAAAATTCCAATCACTTAATATTATACCGCCTTCGCTATTATTGCGTGCTTCGTTGTGTATAATTGTATTATTTTTTCCCGGCTCTGTGCTAAAAAGCCCTGCTAATATTATTCCTATTCTATTATTATTCGCTATATTGTTTTCAATTATATTATAAGAACTATCAAATATTCCTATACCTGCGATTTGATTGTCATTTGCAATGTTTCTGTCAACCTCTGTTTTTCCTCCCCCCCATAGAGCAACCCCTATGCTATTTTTTTCTGCTTTGTTTTCTTTTAAACTATTTTGAACCCCAATTATTACTATTCCGTATTTGCATTTTTCTACTTTGTTCTGTTCTATTGTATTATTAAAACCGCCAAGGCCGATACACACATCTTCTATATCTTTTACAGAATTGTTTATAACTTGGTTGCTCAAACCGAGAATATTGAATCCTTTGTAACTATTCTCTATTTTGTTATTCCTTATTATCGAATCTATTGCAGCTACTGCGGTTTCTTGTTGTTCTGTTATTTTATTATTTTCAAGAACAAGATTCTTAATTATGCCTCCTTTAATCCCATTCTCAAAATTTTTAATAATGCAATTTTTTATAGTTATATTTTCATATTTTTGTTTATTATTAAATAGTTCATACATTTCTTCTATGCTAACCGAGTGTAGATCTACATTTTCCAACTCACTTAATATATCCTCTTGTTCGTAACCGCTGTTTATTTGTATAGCTGCTCCTTCATAGTTACCTACTATTTCAGCATTGTTGCAATCTAAAATTATATTATCCCCTTCAATTATTATTTTTGTATTGTATGTTGAGGGGCATAATGTTATATTTGTGTTTTCGGTTATATGCAGAATTTCTCCTCTTGGCGCGGTGCAGGCAGTATTTTCTGAGTTTACTTTTTGTGCAAAACTTAATAATCCAACTATCAAAACTAGAATCAATGCTGAATAATTAATTTTATTTTTTAATATTTTAGCATTTAGTTTAGACATCCGACCCCCCACAATCCAGCTTATTCATACATAATAAACACGCTGTATTTATAAATGTTTCGTCGGTATTTATAAATAAAACAAAAAATTTAAAAATGAGTTTATTTTTTTTAGCTTTTAAACTTTTTATTTATTAAAAATTTAAATAAAAGGAGCGTGATTAATGATGAGTGATTTGTCTAATAAAACATTGATGCTTTTAATTCTTGTTTCGATTGTTATCTCCTTAGCGGGGATTTTTTATTCGCCAAAAGGAGTAATCTACCTCACAGGAAAAGCAACAAGCGGTGAAAGTAGTACATCGTTTAATATAACAGAAGAAGTTTCTGTCTTAGTAAGAGACGCAGTAAATTTTTATTCAGGTAGGGTTAATGCCGGTTCTACAAACGCTATTCTCGATAGCAATTTAGGAAAGTATAATGTTTCTTACATAATCAAACCGATTAGTAACCCTTCTAAAAGAATAACACCAATAGTTTTTGACTCAAAGAGAGATGTTGTTGTACTTTTTGGTGGGAGTTCAGAAGAAGGAATAGTAAATGATACTTGGGAGTATGATGGTTCTTCTTGGACGGATGTTACGAGTTCTGTTGGCAGCTCCCCTGCCAAAAGACAAGAGCACGCAATGGCTTTTGATAGTAGTAGAAATGTAACTGTTTTATTCGGAGGGATGACAGAAATATTAGGCACACATTTTAATGATACTTGGGAGTATGATGGTTCTTCTTGGGAGCAGATAAGTACAACACATACCCCTCCTTTTAGAATAAGAACAGCGATGGCTTATGACAGTAATAGAAAAGTTGTTGTTATGTATGGGGGTTTGGGGGAAGGTTTTGAAATTCTTAACGATACTTGGGAGTATAACGGAACAGATTGGAAAGAGGTATCAACTTCAACAAACCCTGGGCCTTTATACTGGCAAAAAGCAGTTTTTGATAGCAGTAGAAATGTTATTGTTATGTTCGGGGGCTATAATGGTTCTGATGTTTTAAACAAAACTTGGGAATATGATGGAACTAACTGGTATTTAAGAAATGTAGGCACTGCTCCGCCTGCTAGAGTTAGCCCTAATATGGCTTATGATAGCAAAAGAAATTTAACAATATTATTTTCTGGTTCTTTAGACGGAAGTGACAAATATATAAATGATGTTTGGGAATATGACGGCTATAAATGGATGAATGTTTCGTGGGATATCCGCAACAATTTAGACGATCTTGAAGGTTTTAAAGGTGGCATGGCATACGATGACAATAGAGATGTTAGTGTGATTTTTATCGGAGAGGCGGGAGAACCTTATAACGATCTTGTAAATGTTACACTTGAGTATTCAGCAAAAGAATCAGGAGGAGTTGTTGGAGGAAGCTGGGTTTTCCATAAACAATTTTTTAATATAGAAAATGACGGCACTTGCAATATCACAATAAATTTCAGCGCCGACAAGAATGCCGCTTCGTTTATAGGAGGCACAAGCCCTTCGTTTAAGATAAAAGGCGTTGAGGACGAAGAAGGAGCCTGCCCTGATTTAGTTACTACATATACTGAAGTTACAACTTCTCAACAAAATATTTGTCCTCTATTAACATACTGGTATGATGCAGATAACTTTTTAGTTCCTGTTAGAGTGGTTGTTCCTAACGACGCTCCGCCAGGAGAAAAGAGTGCAACTATAACATTTACAGCGGCAAAAGCAGAATAAATTTTTTATAATTTTTATTATCTTTTTGTTTTAATGCATGCTGATTATTTTGCGGGCGGAACTGCTGTTCCTGATCCTCGGTTGTATGGGCAGACGGAGATCGTACAGAGGCCTGTAGTTGGTGGTGTTTCGGAAAAACTTTCTCCTCAGTGGAGTAATATACCTTCTGATCTTGCGAGACAGGGATATGTTCTTAACAAGTTTTCGGTGTTCGGGGAGCAGCCTAAAAGTTATTATTTCGATAAAGATTTATATACTTCAAGGGGTTATTCTTTTCTTAACGAGTTCGGAAAACCGACAACTTACGAAATATATGAAAGGAAACCTTAAATAGTCCAAAAAATTTACAACAACAA
>JAWAEZ010000039.1:0-4611 GCA_038890975.1 Candidatus Woesearchaeota archaeon | reverse complement strand
TTATTAATCGCTGATGTAAGGCAGAGAGAAGCTAGAAAGCCGAACACTCACGGCAATGCAAGAGGAAAAGTTCAAAAGAGTTACAGGTGATTAAAGGATGATAATACCAATAAGGTGTTTTAGTTGCGGAAAACCAATAGCGCACTTATGGGAAGAATACAAAGAAAGAGTGGCCAAAGGCGAAGATAGAAAGAAGGTTCTTGACTCGCTCGGTCTTGAGAGATATTGTTGTAGAGCGATGTTTATGGGCCAAGTAGATTTGTTGGAAACAGTCGCGCAGTTCAAGAAATCTTAAATCTTTTTTATTTTTCCATATTCATCACAAATATAAGAGAAATTTTGTGTGTTCTATTGTTTATTTTTTGTTTGTCTTAAAAATTTAAAAATTTGTTAGTTTTAATCAAGTTTAGTTCTTTTTACCGCCAAAAATTTTTGACCAAAATCCTTTTCCCCTAAACTTTGAGTGAGCAATCTCTAATGCAATAATAAAATCTTTCTCAATTTATTCAAATTCAGGTGTTAAATAAGTTTTTCTATCTTTCTCGTTAAAGTCATTAAAATGCATCAGTAAATGTATTTCTTCTTTTTAAATTTAATTCAAAAAAATTTAAATACCTCCTTAATAACGCTTTTTAGTTATGGATTTTAAAACAATAGAACGGAAGTGGCAAAAGAGATGGGAAGAATCAGAAGTTTTTAGAGTCAGAGAAGATGTATCCAAGAAAAAGTATTACTGTCTTGAAATGTTTCCTTACCCTTCTGCTTCGGGGCTTCATATGGGGCACGCTTTTAATTATACAATAGGTGATGTTTATGCTAGATTTAAGAGAATGAACGGTTATAATGTTCTTTATCCTATGGGTTATGATAGTTTTGGTCTTCCGGCCGAAAACGCAGCAATTAAGGCAGGAGAGCACCCAAGAGAATTTACTAATCAGGCAATCAGAAATTTTATCAAACAACAAAAAGCATTAGGGTTAAGTTACGATTGGGATAGAATGCTTTCTACATGCGAGCCAGAATACTATAAATGGAACCAATACTTTTTTTTGAAGTTTTACGAGAAAGGATTAGTGTATAGAAAAAAAGCTCCTGTAAATTGGTGTCCTAAGTGCAATACAGTTCTTGCTAACGAGCAGGTGCATTCAGGAAAATGTTGGCGCCATTCAGATACAGATGTTGAGATAAAACACCTTGAACAATGGTTCATAAAAACAACAGCTTATGCCGAAGAGCTTCTTGATGATTTAGATAAAATAAACTGGCCTGAGAGAATAAAAGCGATGCAGAGAAATTGGATAGGAAAAAGTTACGGCACGGAAATAATTTTTAAGATAAACGGACAAGATTGGCCTATCTTTACAACAAGACCGGATACTATATACGGCGTGACTTTTATGGTGGTTTCTGCTCAGCACCCACGATTAATGGAGCTTGTTACAAAAGAGCAGAAAAGAGAGGTTGAGGAGTTTCTGAAAAAAATAAAATCTACAAGCGAAAAAGAAAATATCGAGGAACTTGAAAAAGAAGGAGCTTTCACAGGAAGTTATGCAATTAACCCCTTAACAGAAGATAGGATACCTGTTTATACAGGAAATTTTGTGATAGCTGACTATGGAAGCGGAATGGTCATGGCTGTCCCCGCTCATGATCAGAGAGATTTTGAGTTTGCGAAGAAGTATAACATTCCCATTAAGATAGTAATACAGCCGGAAGCATACGATATCAAAGCAGAAAAAATGGTAAGAGCATATACTTCAGAAGGCATTCTTGTTAATTCCGGAGAATTCACAGGGATGAGAAATACAGATGCTATTGAAGAAATATCAAAGCTTCTTGAAAAAAAAGGATTAGGAAAAAGAGTTGTTCAGTACAAATTGAGAGATTGGCTTATATCAAGACAGAGATATTGGGGTACTCCTATCCCTTTTATTTATTGTAATAAATGCGGTATTGTTCCTGTGCCGGAGAAAGATTTACCAGTTATTCTGCCCGAGGATGTAAAATTTGGTATAGGAAATCCTCTTGAAACAAATGCAGATTTTGTTAATACGAAATGTCCAAAATGTAACTCCGCAGCTAGAAGAGAAACCGACACTATGGATACTTTTTTTGATTCTTCATGGTATTTTTTAAGATTCTGTGATAACAAAAATGATAAAATGCCTTTTAATAAAGATAAAATAAAATATTGGATGCCAGTGGACCAATACATAGGAGGGGCAGAGCACGCATGTATGCATCTTGTTTATGCAAGATTTTTCACAAAAGCATTAAGAGATTTAGGTTTTCTTGATTTTGATGAACCTTTCATTAATCTCTTTAATCAAGGAATGCTTCACGGCCCCGATGGACATGTTATGTCAAAGTCAAGGGGGAATGTGGTATTACCCGAAGCAGTTTCGGAGAAATATGGAATAGACACTGCACGATTTTTTTTGTTGTCTCTTGCTTCTCCTGATAAAGATTTGGTTTGGAGCGATGAGGGGGTGAATGGAAGTTTAAGATTTATTAATAAAGTTATAAACTATTTTAACTCGGTTAAGATAGGAGTTTCAAGCAGGAGAATAGAAAGCAAACTTAACAGAACAATAAAAGAAGTTACTAAACACATTGAAAATTTTGATTATAACTTAGCTATAATAACGATCAGACAATTTTTTGAAGAATTAGAGCCAGAAGTAAGCAAAGATACCCTTGAAAAGTTTTTGAAATTATTACACCCATTCTGTCCCCATATTACAGAAGAGTTGTGGGAGAGATTGGGGAACAAACCTTTTCTGACCGTGCAGAAATGGCCCGAATTTGATGAAAGTAAGATTGACGAAAAAGCAGAAGCTGCTGAGGAGATTTCAAATGAGATGATTTCTGATATAAGAAAAGTTTTGGAGCTCGCAAAAATAGAAAATCCAAAGAAAATTACTCTGATTTTGCCTGAAAAATGGAAGTACAGGTTTATAGAATTATTCAAAGAGAAACTAAAAGAAACAAGGGAATTCAAGAGTATAATTGAATTTTTGTTAAAGGAGAATTTATTGAAAATGCACGCTCAAGACCTCCACAAGATAATTCCAAATCTGCTGAAAAACCCAAGCAGAATTCCTGCTGTTATTTTAGATCAGGAAACAGAGAAGGAAAGTTTTGATAAAATAAAAGAAAAAATAAAAAAAGAGTTTAAAGCGGATGTTGAAATAACAACTGCAGAACTAAGCAATGATCCGAAAGCCAAGAACGCAATGCCAGGAAAGCCTGCTATAATTATAAGTTAAAAATAGGAGTGGCAGGCCCCGCAGATCCGAAAAGGCTTCCGCAGTGCCGGTTGCCTCGGGCTTTTCTCAATTCCGCTACCCCACAAGCATTGGAAGCTGCGGTTAAGGCTGCTACATTCCTGTCCTGACCTGTTTCCCACAACTACAATCCTGCGGGACAGAATTTCATTGTACGGCCCAAGACCGACAAAGCAGTAGCCAATCCTCGTCTGCGGTATAGCTTCACCGTAAAGCCCATTTGTGATTACAGCGTAGGGCTAGCACGCCAGCATAGCCTGCCGTTTATAAATTGCTTTTTCTTTTTTATAAACATTTTGGTTTGAACTTAAAAAAATAAGAAAATTTAAAATAGTTCTAACTTTATTTACAAAATCAAGGTTTTAACAAGAATGGTCAATGAAAAATATAAAAAAACAAGATTCAATTTCCGCGAAATAATACTCGGCGGTCAAGATGGTATTGTTAATGTTTTAGGCGTTATTCTTGCTGTTGCTTTTGCTACACAAAACACAAGAACGGTGCTTATTGCAGGGTTAGCAGCGGCATTTGCGGAGTCTATATCAATGGCAGCAGTTGCTTACACATCAACTAAGGCAGCGATAGATTATTACGAAAGCGAGGTTGAGGAAGAAAAAAAAGAAATAAAAAATATTCCCGAAGAAGAGAAACAAGAAATATACGAGATTTATTACAATAAAGGTTTTAGGGGGGATTTGTTAAATAGAATCGTGAGAAAAATAACTTCTGACAAAAAATTATGGATAAAAACAATGATAACAGAAGAATTGCATCTTTCAAAAAGCCAGTTTGGGAGCCCTCTAAAATCTTCTTTAATTGTTGGAAGTTCCGCAATTGTTGGAAGTTTGTTTCCTTTATTGCCGTTCTTATTTTTAGGTGTTAAAACAGCAATTATGGTCTCTTTTTTTATGTCTATTGTGGTGCTTTTTATTACAGGTGTTTTAAAAGCAAAACTTACAATAGGAAAATGGTTAAGGTCGGGTATAGAAATGGCGGCAATAGGAATTGGAGCAGCGATAACAGGTTTTCTAATAGGATGGTTGTTTAATCTATTTTATTAATGTACGACTTTATTTTTATAGAATTAATAACATCATTCTGACTATTGCGTAACCTATAAAGCACCCTAAAGATATAAAGGGCATAGCCGGGTAAAATCTGTCTTT
The DNA here is from genome assembly GCA_038890975.1 of Candidatus Woesearchaeota archaeon. Taxonomy (GTDB): domain Archaea; phylum Nanobdellota; class Nanobdellia; order Woesearchaeales; family CAIVOO01; genus JAWAEZ01. The sequence continues at coordinate 158 of JAWAEZ010000039.1, read as the reverse complement.
TTTGGATTTAATAAGAAGAATCAGTAAAGATATCGTAGCACATATGCATATTATTGAAGCGAGAAAAAAACTTTGAAATTCAGTCATTTTAATGATTAAACCCTTCATTGTTACCCCAGCGAATATAAGCGGAAACCCTATATCACCACCCCCAAGAA
>JAWAEZ010000038.1:0-4702 GCA_038890975.1 Candidatus Woesearchaeota archaeon | reverse complement strand
CTGCAGGTAGCTGTGTGAATTTTAAAATAACTCCCAAAGAAACATTTAAAGAAAAATGTCCTTGTTCCCCAACAGAATACGAAATTGAAATTGAGAATACCGGCTCGTTTGAAGAAAATTATATTCTAAATGTAACAAAGTATGGCCAGTATGCTTCGCTAAGCGAACCGTCTTTAAAACTTCTTCCAGGAGAGAAAAAGTCAGTTTTTATATTCTTTAACTTACCATGCGAAATATTTGGCCAACAAGATTTAAAGATTAACATAATAACAGAAAAATCAAAACAAATAGCAGAAGTATCGCTAAAATTGAACATTAAAAACTGCTATGATTATACTATTCAATCTAACTCGGAGTTCGTTCTTTGCGAAGGAGGAAACACAAGCACATTAGTAACAATAACAAACAAGGCATTAATAGCAAATGCTTTCTTTGTAAAAACATCAGAAGAATTTGCAAAAGTAATAAACAATACATTATTTTTAGGAAAAAATGAAAGCGGAAACGCTCTTTTAACAATAGACGCTTCAAAACTAAGAGCAGGACAATACCCATTCAAAATTATTTCTTTAAGCGAGAGAGGAAATGATGAGCAAGAAATAGATGCAATACTAAAAGTGGATAAATGTTCCGACTTTTCTTTTAAAATAGAAGAGCCAAAAGAAAAAATAATCGCGGGCGGAGAGTATACATACAAACTAAATGTCAAGAATACAGGAACAAAAAATTTAGAATTTAAAATTACAATAGAAGGCATTACGGATTATAATATTAAAGAACAAAATTTTTCTCTTTTACCAGAAGAGGAAAAAGCAGTAGATATAATTGTAAAAATCCCTACCAACATTTCAGGAGAAAAAAATTTTAAAATATTTATAGATGCAGAAGGCCTCTATGCAGAAAAACAAATAAAACTAAATGTCATAGACCAAATTAAAGCATATCAACCGGATATTTCTTTAAAGAAAACAAAAGTAGGAAGTGGAGAAGACGAAATTATTATAGAAATAAAAAATATAGGAATAGCAGGAGCAGAATACTCCCTTAAACTTGAAGGGCCAAGTTGGGCTCAACTAACGGAAAATACAATTTCTTTAGGACAAAAAGAAGCAGCAGAGATATCAATTAAAACATTTACTTCAGAGGAAAATGTTGAAGAGGGAGAGTATCTCTTTACCATCATTGTTAAAACGCCACAAAGCGAAGAAGCTTACTCAAAGGACTTTAAAGTAAAAGTTATTTATGTTCCTTGGTATAAAAAAGCATACAACTTTGCGTTGCCTTATGTTCAAGCGTACTGGCCTTACGCACTTATAGTATTAGCGTTCATAATACTTTTAATATTTTTAATGTGGTTAATTAATAAATTAAGAAAGAGGTTATTACAGAAGAGACAAGCAAAGCAACTTCTTGCAGAAGCAGAAAAAACAAAAGAGCAGGAGCCTTTAATGAAGGAGTTTGTATCACCAACAATTTCCTACGAAGCACCATACAGGCTTTCTTTAAAAGAACCGAAAAAGAAGAAGGACTGGAATAAATTTTTCAGAATATTTTTCATATTATTGATTATAGGCGGAGTTTTTGTATTATTATTAACAAATCTTAGCGGAATAAAGAATTATTTTTCAACTCCCGAAGAAAACATAAAAGAAGAATATGCTCCTCAAGTGGAGATTAACAGAACACAGGGCATAGAAGGTTACGGGAATGTTGTATTTATAAGAGGAGAAGGGGATCTCGATATTCCGGTGAATATTAAAAACAGAGCTCCTTCAAAGGTTATTTACAATATAAGAGTCGCAAATGCATCTTTTATAAGCACCGATGCCGATCAAATAGAGTTGGATGTTAATGAAACAAAAACATTACACCTAATTGTACACTCAACTCCGCTGCTATCCGACGGAATTTATGAAATAACACTTGGCCTTAACATAAACGAGAAGGACCTTAAATATTCTGAAAAAATAGAGTTGAGAATAGAGAAAGAAAAATCATTTTTTGAAGAGTATCTTCCTTACATAATAGCTGGGGTTTTATTAGCATTTGTTTTAGTGCTTGTCCTTTCCGTTACAAAAAAATCCCGTTTTGAAGCGAAGAAAGAAAAACTTGACATAGAGATAAGAAGAAAAAAGGAAAGAAATATTGGTAAAAAATTAAAATTTTTATTTTCAATATTAATTATATGCGCCATTATTTACTCTTTGTATTATTATATTTCAACACTACCCACACCAGAAGCGACAGAGACACAAGGTTCAATAGACCTATCAAATTTTGAAAACCAAACGATGAATATTAAAGTAGGGCCAAACCAAAAAGTAATAATACCTCTTTATTTTGAAAATAGATACAACGAAATAGCGTATTATTATATAAATTACGAAGAAGAATGGATAACTTCTGATAATAAAAGAATAAAACTAAGACCTGGGGAAACAGAACAGATTAACATAACAATAGAACCAACAACAGAAGCCAAAGAAGGGCAATATAATATTACTATAGAAGGGAGGGTTGAGGATATTACATATTCAAAAACTATAAGCTTATACTTAGTAAAGAAAAAACAATTCTCAATATTACAAAACAAGTATTTTGTGACGGGAATATCTTTAGTACTTTTTGGAGTAACTATACTTTATTATGTGAGAAAGAAAAGAATAAACAGGAAGAAATTTATAGAAGAGATAAGACAGGAGATTGTAGAAACCAAGCAGAAGCCAAAAGTTTCAAAGAAAACAAAAATAAAACTTGAACCTAAGAGAAGGACGCGATAAATATTGAAATTCATTTTATATAATTTATTCTAGAATAAACTAAGAATTTTATCAATTTCTTCTTTACCCATACCGATTAAAGGCCTCATAACAAAATATTTTGTTTTATAATCCCTAATGCAGCCTATTTTATCCTGCACAACTATTGCTTTTACACCTTTTTCTTTTACAAGCTTTTCTACATCTTGAAATTTTTTTATTTTAAAAAAATCGATTTTGTGAGGACAAAACTCCGAGAGTTTTGAAAGCTCAAAATCTTCATAACCCGCACATATAACATCGCAACCCCTCTTCATAACTAAAAATGCCGTTACGAACCCTTCTTTATTTTCTAACAAACAAATAACTTTTCCTTCAACACCAACAGGCAACCCGCCCAAACTTTTTATTTTATCGAAAAAAACAAAAAAAGAGTCAAGAACTTCTATTTGTATATTCAATTCAAAATTCTTTAAATCAACTTTTTTTCCAAATTTTTCAACAACAAAACCCCCTATCTCTTTAGCGATTTCTTCAGAAGTTTTGTTGAATTTTTTGTTTAACCTCGTTGCAGTAACTCTAAATTTTGAAAAATTTTTTTCTTTTAATAACCTAAAAATAACATTTTTTAGTTCTTCGTAAGAATCTGCTTTCTCAGCAATACTAAAATTAACTATGCCAAATATTTTTACAAGAATACTGCTTATGTTTTCGTCGCTCTCTACAATTATTCTACCTTGTTTTTTTATAATCTTGAAGTTTTGAGTTTTTTTCTTTACACATTCTTTTATGTTTCTTATTAAAATATTTTCAAAAAAACTTCTATTTAGCCCTTTTGTACCTATTTCGCCGTATCTTATTATGTAGAACATTTGTGTTAATATGTTTTTTGATAGAATATTTAAATTTTACAAACTTTTTTAACTTATTTGTTCAATTCAAAATATAAAAAATATTTTCAATATTGAAATAAATTTATTTTAAATACTTTTTTATAAAAAAACAATTTTTAACACAAAATAAAAATGTTTGACATAACCTTCCCGGAAGAAAATGAGAAACAAATAGCAGAAACCGCAATAAAGCTAAAATACAAAGAGGTATATTTCGCTTACGAAGAAAAAAAATTACCAAAAGAAAAATTTAACATAAAAGGAATAAACACAAAAATAGCATTAATAAACCCAAAAAATCCATCAAAAGCAAGAAAAAAAGCAGACATTCTAATAGCAGATAAAGAAGCAAGACACTACATAGAAAAAACAGATATAGACATAATATTTGGATTAGAAGCAAAAGCAAAAAAAGATTTTATGAAACAGCGAAACTCAGGGCTGAACCAAGTATTGTGCTCAATAGCCGCCAAAAGAAACAAAACATACGGCTTCAATTTTAGAGACGTGTTGTTAGCAAGAAACAGGCACGAAATAATCGGGAGAATGATGCAGAACATGGTGCTTTGCAAAAAATACAAAGTAAAAACCATATTCTTCTCAGGAGCGAGAACACCACTGGAAATGAGGAATTGGAGAGATATGAAAAGTTTTTTTGAGTTATTGGGGAGGAAATGAGAAGGATTTAATTAAATAAATAGGATAAAGTATTTAATTTTTTGTAACAATTTCTCAGTGAAAACTGATTTTTTTAGGAAAAATCTAGAATTTTACGCATTCCTTCCACAGGTCAAGTTCTTTAAAACGCAGGTAATAATCATTTAGACAGTTGATGTTTTTATGACGGGTTATTCTCGCTAATTCTACTATGTTTTTTTCTTTATTATGTCTAAAAAGTTGATTAATGAAGTAAGTTCTTCCTGTTGTATGAAAAATTATCTTAAATCTGCGCCTACCCATTAGATCGGTGAATCTTACTTCGTTGAAAGGAAGTTTTTCTACGGCTTTTCTCCAACTCATGTAGAAAGTAATATATTTTAGTGGTTTTTC
>JAWAEZ010000037.1:0-4725 GCA_038890975.1 Candidatus Woesearchaeota archaeon | reverse complement strand
CAATATCGCCATTATCGTCTAAAACAGGCATTAAATATTCTTGTTGCGGCTCTCTTCCGTCTAAATATGTAACTAATGCACCTTTTGTGATTGTAGAAGGATAAGAACCACCTAAAATAGTTATTCCATTAACAGGGTCAAAAAATAAACCGCCCTCAAGAATTTTAGTGCCATTTTGTAATAAAGAAAATTGTCTTATGTTTATGCCCGAATTAGTGGCTGCTTCCGCCCCAAAAGCGACATTTACAGAGTTTAAAGAGAACATCTCCTTTGTGTAATAAAATAAAGCAACCCCGTCAGTGAAAAATGCATCAAGAATGTTTTCACCAGCATTATTGGTAACAAGGGCTATACAATTTGGTGTTCTTTCATTGGCTGTGCATTCGTTTTTTTTGTAAGTATATTGACCTTCTATTCCCGTAGTTAACTGGTAAGCTGTCTCAGCGCCTTCTACTCTTTTGATAACTGATGTCAAAGGGCTAAGTATATACACTTCATTTCCTAAGACCTCAAACCCATTTTTTGCTATAAACTCTTCTCCTGTTGGGGAAATTGCTCTTCCATCGTCTTCTGTCTTAATAACACCTCTAAAAGAGCTATCAAATAATACGCTCCCGTGTGTTATTATAATTTCGTTACCTTCAACAATAAAAGTAGAACCAGGGCCGTTGCTTAAACCATCATAATAACCATTTCTTATAGTTATAGCCCCCGTAGAACTTATTTCTATATCCCCTAAAACATTAACACCTTCAATAGAGCTTCCTTGTTGGAGATTACATTTTACTCCCCCACTTCTTATCTCACATTTTCCTGGGCCAGAATATTTCTTACCATTATAAGTAAAACTTCCACCTTCTGCGATATCCACATTTCCTTCATAACTGGATATATCCGGATTAGAACCGCTAGTTATTTTTAATGTGGCTGTTTCGGAGTCGTACTCGCAATCTTTACATAAATCAGCGGATATTGACGCTGGGGCTTCGCAATTCTCTTCTCCTATTTTACAAGATTTTGAAGTAACTATTAAAGAATTTAATAAGAATACAACTATAAGAATAAATAACACGATACTAATTTTTTTATTGCTTCTCTTATATTTGTTATATTTAAAATTCATATTATCCACTTCCTATTGAATAATCAACAGCAAAACTAAAAACCAGCGGTTTATTATTTATGTGTATTTTTTTATCAATAAATGATATTATTACCGACCCCATACCTATGCTTGAAACTTCAAAATTTAGATTATTATTTCTTGAAATATCCATCAGCTTACTTATTAACAATGAAGAGTTTTCATTTTTTTGGTAGTCCATATATTCAACAGCCGAGTTGTAAAGAACTAAAAAATTAGTATTAACAACCGCACCAAAATCGCTAAAATATGTTTCCTTGTTATCTGTATAAACTCTTATAGGATATTCAACATCGAAAAGTACATTTTTTGGATTTATTGAAACATTAACCTGCAATTCTCCAGTCTCAATTTTATAACCTCTTTCTATGAATATACTTAAATTAGCGCAATGAGGAATATTATCAATCATATAAAACAAAAGCGAATCTTTTATATTATCTAAATTAGGAATATGGTAATTGCCATCTTTCCTGTAATATGGTATATTCAGTTTCCAAAAAATAAGAGAATTTTCAGGTGGGATATAATACCCCCCTTGCGAAGCTACAAAAGAAACCGCTTCTTTAGCTGTTTTTTCTACACAACTATCAATAAATAATTGTAATGAAGCGATATCAGATGGCTGTTTTATTTGTGGCTCTCTCACCACTTGAGAACGCTCATATAAAAAAACACCAACAATTATAAAAATAACAATACCGAGTAGAATAATTAAACTTATCTGTGACTTTCTCTTGTTGTGAAACATTTTATAATGAAATAATTTAATTTATTCCTATTTAAACTTAATGTTTTTGTGGCAATTTTTTCTTTAGTTTATAAAAGATAAGCATATAAGAAATTAAGGTATTCTTCTTAAATGCCGTATTCTATAATCTTCCTTTTTTTCTTTTTCGGGCTCCTCTTGTTTTGTGGCTGTTATCTCTTCTGTTTTTTGTTTTTCTTGAAAATTTTCGTTATTCTGCGGCACTTTTAAAAGGCCAAAAATCTTTTCCATATACTCCTCAGGTATCTGTTTCTGCGCCCACTCAAAGTTTAAGCCGTCATCTTTTTTTCGCGGTATTATGTGGATAATCGCGTGAGCGTGTTTTTGCCCCGCAACAACACCTTCGCTAATGACAATGTTGGAACCTTCGGCCCCTGTTGCTTCAAATATTATGCCAGATATCTGCTGCGCTATGAAGAACATCTTTTTAAAAACTTCTTCTGGTATCTGCTGGATAAGAATATGGTGATTTTTAGGAAAAATAAGAGAATGTCCAAAAGTGACTGGTGTAGGGTTCAAAATCGCAAGTATATTCTCGTCTTCGTAAAGTTTTTTTGTTTTAACTTTTCCAGTTACATAATCACAGATTTTACAGCTCATAAAAACATCTCCGATATTTTATCAAGGTCTATATCTTTTTTAGGGTTATTTTTTCCTTTGAAATTTTCATTTCTGTCCCCATCAAAATCCACTGCTGGAAAATAATTCTTAAGCGTTGTTTTTATTCTTGAATAAAATTCTGAGATATCATTTTCATCAACGCTCTTCTCAGGGAATTCAAAGTTTATGCCGTCGTTTTGGAAACGAGGGATTATATGCATCATAAAGTGCGGCGCCTTCTGTCCCGCAACAGCACCATTTGCTATGAATAAGTTTATACCATCTGGCTTTAAAACTTTAAAAATCAGTTCTGTTAATAATCTTGAAATTTTTCCTATTTGCTCTGCTTCTTCTTTTGAAAGCTGGTTAAATATAGCATAATGCTTTTTTGTCAAAAGAAGGAGGTGAGCAGGGTTCGCAGGGTAAATGTCAAGAATAACTTTTACGACATCATCTTCGTAAATGGTCTTTGAAGGAACTTTCCCTGAAATTATACCGCAAAATATACACTGCTGGTCCATCTTAATGTATAATTATGATGATTATATAAAGATTATTGAATTTGAATTGTGTCTTTGTTAAAATTTTTAGTTTAAAAGTATGCGCCAAGATATTTTAGTTGCCATAACAATTCAATAAAAATTTTAAAACAATAAATACAAAAAGCTTTATATACCCAAAATAATGTTTTTAAACTATATGAAAGAGGTGTTGCGCAAAGGTATTAAAATTTCTATTTTAATAATCCTATCTTTTCTTATTTTGTTAATTTTTTTTTACTTTTTACAATCGAAAAATGAAATAATTATCAAAGAAAGGAATATGACTGCAATAGCGCCAAGAGGTGTTACGATTGATTACGAGGTCTCTGAAAAAAATATAATAGTCAATTTCACTCTCAAAAATGAAAAAATTGCCGAAGTTGAGCTTATAGAACCAGAAAAAGTGATTATTAACTCTAAACTCGCTAAATCTGACGAATCTTATATTACAACAGACGTCTTTGCTATAAAAGAGTCGTTTAAATTAAAAGAAGCAAAAATAACACTACCAAAAAGAGGCATTGTTCAAGCAATATTTTATTGCCAGGAGTACGATTTTGCAAATGAAAAATGTGAAAATTGGCAACCGACTAATATTTCTTTTGAACAAACAAAAAAAACAATAACATTCAAAGTAAACCACTTTACTGCCTACGCCGGCGGCGCTTTAAACAATTCAATGCTTGTGATTTGGGACGAAACAGACGAAGGAATGCCTTACGGAAACCAAGCGAGACAACCTGGTAACAACACATTCTTTTTTGCTAATTATACAAATACTACAAGCGGATTACCAATTGACAACTCTTCTGCAAATCTATCAATTAATTTTTCAGATTCTATTTCTGCTTCTATGTCTTATAACTCAACATTAAAACTTTGGGTTTTTAACAGGACTTTTTCCTTAAACGACACCTATTTTTTCAGTGTAAACGCGACAGCCGTAGGATACGATAACTTAACCGCGACGGATTCTGTTTTGATAGATTACTGCGTGTCCCCTCATGACGATTTTTATGTTAATAGCGATGTAAGATTTTGCTTTGGTGACTATTCAATAAACGACAGTGGTGCGCAGGGTATAATCATAATCAATTCAAGCAATGTTGTTGTTGATTTCACAAACGCAACAATAAGAGGAAATAATTCAGGAACTGCTTTGTATTCTTATAATTTTTCAAACATAACTATAAGAAATTTTAAAATTTTTAATTACTCAAATTCTGTCTTTTTAAACTATGGCAATGATATTGATATAAAATCAGGTAGTTGTAAAAACATTCATCTTTCCTCACTAAACAACACTAAAGTACAAAACTTATTAGTAGAGACATTCTCAATAACTTCTTCTTACAATACAATACTCTCTTTCATTAATAAAACTCCCGGTTACGCGAACAGTGTTATATCAGTTTCTAATAATACCCAACTTTATAATTCAACTATTTGGACAGATGATTTAGGATATTTAGAGATTTATTCTTCAAATAATACTTTAATGGAAAATGTCTATATGGACGGTCCTTATAATACAAACATTCCGTTATATATTCAATCTTCGCAATCATTAAATTTGATTAATTTTTCTCTCCAAGGAATCGAGAACCCTGCTATTATAAATGTTACAGATAATTTAAGAATTATTAATTCCACCATTAATAACACAAACC
>JAWAEZ010000036.1:0-5445 GCA_038890975.1 Candidatus Woesearchaeota archaeon | reverse complement strand
GATCATTTGGGAGCTACAGCTAAAAAAATAAAAAGGCCTCCTTTTTTTGGAGGCAATTTTTTTTTATTTTTTTTCTTCTTTTGGTTCGTTTTTGTATGCAGATAAGAAGATTTGTTGTCCTAAGAGATTAAGAGATATTCTTAATCTCTTTTTTCCGTCTTTTTCAAATTCCCAAACTGCTCCTACTTTTTGTCTTATTACTTTTCCTTTTTCGTCGTTTTTTTCTGAATACACAATGTATTCAGGTAGTTTTTTCTTTTTTTCCATTTTTCCACCTCTTTTTTTGTGTTGTAATATATATTATATTAAAAGATTTTATAAATGTTTTCGGTTTTGTTAATATTAAACCATAAATCTTTATAAATAAAAAAGTACTATAATAATATTATGAAATTAAATTTAACTTATACACAGGATTATGCTGATATGTTTAAAAACAAATTTTTTGTTTTAAAAAAAATGTATGAAGATAAGGAAGTCTTGATTCACATTGCAAAAACTGGAAACAAAAAAATGATTTACTTATATTATGTTTTTATCAATGTTCTTTTTCTGAATAACGAGATTAATTTTAGTACTTATTTACAAAAATATAACGAATTGGTTAGTTTGTTTCCTAATTTAAGAGAGGTGATAAAACATGAAATTAACAAATCAAGAAAAGGAAGAAATAATTGATTTATTTAAAAAAGGATATAGTGCAAACGATTTGGCTAAAATGTTTAATATATCTACAACAAATGTAGTTTTTATATTGAAAAAGATCGGATATAAAAGAGAAAGAATAGATAGTATGCGATTAAAGAAGTTGATAAATATGAATAATCTAATAAATCAATACAAAAAAACAAAAGAAATAAAACTAAATAAAGATTTGAGATTTATTTTACAAATGAAAGATTTTGATAGAGAAAAAATTAGAAATTTTTTAGTCGAAAATTATAAGATGGATCTAATAGATCAAGATGAGCAAGAAAAAATTTTGGATAATATTATTTATTTTAAAGAAAATTATGTGGAGGTGAAAGAATGAAATATATTGTGATATTGTTTTTGTTTTTTGGTTATTTATATTCTCAGTCTTGTATAGAATGTTGTAATCAGTTAAGATGTGTTGAAAAACCGGAATTGGTTTCAAATAAAACGCTGTGGTATAAACAAATTAATGAATGGATGAATAGAACTAATATGGTTTTAGAAAACATAAATAATTTATCAAAAATCAATTATTCTGTTGTAGAAAAAAAGAAATACATTAAGCAAATTGAGTATGACAGAACATTAGCTTTTGAAATATCAAAGAGATATTACGTAATTTTGGGAATAGATATTGCACATGCCTATGTATTAGGTAATATAAAAAGATCTGAAATGATAGAAAAATATAAGGTAAATGAAGATTTGCTTAATAAGTTTGATAAAACTATTAAAATAAAATATGCTTAAGGTGGTTCAATGGTAAATAAAGAAATCGATGAAATTATTGATTTATGCGAATATTTAGAATATGATAAAGACTTTGTTTCTGCTGATATTTTGTATGCAGAAGAAGTTGATAAAAAACTTGTTAAGTCAATTGATATTTTGAAAAGAAGGTTACTTAAAGGACGAACAGAATACGGAGACAGTATAGAAGAAACAGATACAATTTTGAAAATATTTAATACAATTACGAATAAGCAGCTTACTTCTGATGACTATTATTTGCTTATGATACTTACAAAAATAATAAGAGATTATTTAGGCACAAATAAAAATGGAAAGTTTGATAATATTCTTGATATTGCCGGTTATTCATGTTTGTGGCTTAAGAAAAGGTTGGATAAATAATGAAAAAATTAAAGTATTATGATGAAATTGTTATGCTTTTTGTTTTTATTTTTTGGTTAATTGTTGGAATGATTTTAGGTTATTCAATATGCCAATGTGGTAGTGTATTATGTTTATTAAAATGGTGAATATATGAAAAATAAATTGAATCTTTATAGAAAAAATTTAGTTAAATTTTTTAGAATAGGAGAAAAAAGAAGCTCAAAATACGAATTTGAACCAGATGAATACCCTACTTTTACTGATTACTTAGATGCTATTGTTTCAACAAAAAAATGGTGTGTTTTTGATTTAGAAACAAAAAATTTGCTTAAAGATGTAAATAATAATGTTAAAAAGCTTGAAATAGCTTTAGTAGGAATTATGTCTATACATGGCAAAAAAACAAATGTTAAATTTTATTTCGAAGAAGACGTAAATAAAGTTTACAAGGAATTACTTAAACATGAATTAATTGTTGGTTATAATGTTTATAGGTTTGATTATCCTGTTTTATCGTCTTATATTGGAACAAAAATAGCTTTTGTTAAGCTCAAAACTTTTGATTTGTTTGATATATTGTGTAAATTATACAAAAAATACTTTAGTTTAAATGATTTGATATACGTAAATTTTGGTGTACAAAAAACTATTAATGGTATTAATATACCCGAATATTTCAATAAAGGCAAAATTGATGTAGTAATTGATCATTTAGAAGAAGATTTACATTATACGAAAAATTTATTTGAATTATTTTTAAATGGTAATATTAAACTTCCAAGAGGTAAATCTTTATGGAAAAAATAACATACAAAGAAATTTCTTTATTATTACTTGTTATTGGTTTAGTTTTGTTTTTAATTAGTTTAACATATAAATGTAATTAGGTGTTTGTATGCTGAAAAAGGACATGAAGCGCATTATTATGATGCACAGACCACCCACACCATTATTGTTTGCGCTAATGATTGTCCTTCTTCTTTCAACAAATTTTGCACAATCAGCTAAAGAAATTTTCTTCTATCAATTACCTCCAATGAAGTGCGTTAATGGAATTTGTGTGACTTTAAAAGAGTTAAATGCAGATATTCATCAAGACGGTACACAAACTGCTTATTTCTTAATCACTTTTGATACAAAAACAAAAAACAATCTCTTTTGGAATTCGTATACGAAATCAAACATAGAAATTGCTGAGACTACAAAAACAAAATTATTTGACAGAAATTTTCTTATTGCTAAAACAGAATTAGAAATTTACGACGTAATTAACGAAAGAACAGAACAAGAAATTGATATAGCAGAAGACTCAACTGGAAAAAGAGTTAGTAACTACATTAACAAATATGTTTATACTTTAGGTAAAATCTCTGATTTAGAAGCGAAGAGTTTGCAAAAAACAAAGTACGTAATAGCACTAAAAGTGCCTTGGACTCAATTGACGTGGAATTTATCGACAATATACGGAAAAATCGATCCAGACATAACTGCCTGTGGGAGTTTCTCAACAGCAGATACTACCTATGTTGTTCAAAACGACATTATAACAGATTTAAATGATTCGAATTCTGGTAATTACTATTGTATTACGCTTAACGCAAAAAATATAACTTTAGACTTAAACGGAAAAACTGTAGGATACGTAAATTATAGAACAAACGACACTACAGGACCTTATGTATATCCTATTAGGGTTAACTCTGTTGCGCATTCATATACCATAAAAAATGGCAGAATCTTAATCGATCCTCAAACAAAACAGCTAAATGCATCGAGTGAATTTGGTTGTATTAGGATAGATACTAATAACAATCAATCAGATGCCAAGCTACAGGTTATTCAAAATATAACGTGTGATGTAAAACAGAAAGGAATGGTTCTTCGTTGTACAGATAATTATAATCTTCTTCTTAAAGATTCTTTTATTAACTTTACAATGTCTGATAACCAAACATTATGTAATTCAACATTGGCATGTGGGTTTTATTCAATAAAATTCTATGCGTCAAAAACAGAAAACTGGACTTTTGATAATATAACTTATAATCTGCCAAATGGAAGCGGCTCGGGTTCGACACATTTATTTAGTAATCCAGGCGCTACTACTCCTATGCATTTTCACATAAAAAACTCGAAAATAATAATGAAATGTCTAAATAGCACTTATGGCTCGTTTGGAGGTTTCGCTTCAATTGTAGACAGATATAATGTAAATATCACGTTTGAAAACAACTATATTGAATATTGTTTGCCTTACGGTTATGGATCGTATCCTATTAGGTTCGAAAGTGTAGACGGAAATGCAAGTTTAACTTTTATTAACAATACATTTAACTTAACAAGATATACATCATCGAGTTATTTGCTTAATTTAGGTCCTCATAATACAACAGCTCCTAATGTTTCATTCAAATTTGATAACAACTCTTTTTATTCGTTTACACAAAACGGTTCTTCTTTGATGAGGTTTTTGTATTATACAGGTGGAACTACATCACAGGCATTTTACAATGGTAGCATAAACAGGACTTACTTTTATAACATAACTTCGTATGATGTTGCAGATGTTAATTGTGACGGGTTTGCTGACTCAGGGCCTGATTATCCTGAACTAAGAGTTCCGTCATTATATTCTACAAATCTACTTGTTGATTACTATCCTGTTTATTACAATGCTTCGTGTCAACAACAACCTCAAATCTATTTCTATACGACGATACAAAGCCCTCAAAATATTACTTACAATAAAACAAGTGTAGAAATCAATTATACACTTTTCAACAACACTCCTGTGACTTGTTATTATTCATTCGATTTAGGAAACACCAAAACGCAATTAACGAATTGTCAAAACACGACAATAACTCATTCGGCAGAAGGGTTTTATACATTAAGGATATACTTAACAAACGACAGCGGAACGACGTGGAACTTTACTGAAGTAAATTACACTATTCTTACAGTTGTTAATGTCAATTTAACTTCTCCTAAAAATATTACGTATTATTCACTACCAATTAATTTGCAATACAACTTTACGAATTCAACCATTGTTAGTTGTGCGTATGCTATTGACAATAATCCTTTTGTAGACATAAGCTGTCAAAATACTACGATAAACGTTGTTGAAGGTTTTCATAATTTAACATTAAGAATAAATAATTCAGTTAGAACAAACTTTTCTTATGTCAATTTTACATACGTAGTTCCAAAAATAAATTTAACATTATTATCACCAATTAATACTACGTATTACGCCAGCAACATCGATTTGTTATACTCTTATTCGCATAACACGAACGAAACACCAAAATGCTATTACAGAATAGATAATAACCAATTTAACGAGATAACAAACTGTGAAAACATAACACTTACGTCGATAAGTTTCGGTACGCACATGATAGAATTAGTCGTTAATAACTCATACACTAGTAATTCAACAAGTGTTTATTTCACTGTGCTCAACCCGATGCCATCGATTAGCCTAATAAATCCTCAAAACATAACTTATTTTTCGCTTCCTATTCCTATACAATACACTTACTTTAGTCCAACAAGTCCTTATGAATGTAAGTACAACTTAAACGACGTAAACAACATAACTCTTATTAACTGTCAAAATACGACAAT
>JAWAEZ010000035.1:0-5593 GCA_038890975.1 Candidatus Woesearchaeota archaeon | reverse complement strand
CTTTTTAAATCGGGAGCGCCTCATCTTTTTTTGAGGGGGCGTAGTATAACTTGGCTAGAATAAACGGCTCCAGTCAATGGAGCGCGAGCCCTCGTTTTATGGAGAGGCAATGAAGAAAAAGATGGTATGAACGCACTCGCGTTGAGAGATACCGTTAGATCTGGGTTCAAATCCCAGCGCCCCCATTTATTTTAAAAATGAAATTTCCTCACTAAATTTTTTTAAAAGGTTAAAGAATAGAAAAAGAGGCGAAGATGAAAAAAACACTACACGCTGTAGCAACAATCCTCGGGATGGTTATTGGGGCAGGAGTTTTGGGAATACCTTACGCGTTTGCGAAGTCAGGGATTATTTATGGGCTGATAAACCTGCTACTAGTGGGTTCGTTTATTACAATAATAAACCTTCAATTAGGCGAGGTTATTTTAAGAACAAAAGGAAAACACCAACTTACAGGATATGCAGAAAAATATCTTGGCAAAGCAGGAAAAGAATTGATGGCTTTTTCTATGGTTATAGGAATATACGGAGCGCTAATAGCATACCTTATTGGCAGTGCAGACACACTTGTCTCTTTATTCGGGGGAGACCATACATTTTACATAATAGTTTATTTTATATTATTTTCACCTTTTATTTATGCGGGCATAAAAACAATAAGCAGAACAGAAACACTTTTTATGTTCGTAAAGTTTTGCTGTTTTGTATTGGTTATTTTGTCAATTTTGCCACATATGCACAAGGAAAATATCATTTTAAGGGAGTTTGACCCGACTGCTTCTTTTTTCCCTTTCGGAGTTGTTTTATTTTCACTATTGGGGATGGCTTCTCTTCCAGAAGCGCGAGAAGCATTAGGATACGATACGAGAAAGTTTAAAAAAGTAGTTATTTTAGCTTCGCTAATCCCCATAGTAATTTATGCATTATTCGCCGTATCTTTTGTAGCAATAATAGGTAGCGAAATTTCCGAAGTAGCCACAGTTTCTCTTAGGTATGTAAATCTTTTTTCTTTTGTTGTTGGTTCTTTTTTTGCTCTTTTTTCTATGACAACAGCTTATTTAGCGAACGGTTTGGCCCTTCAAGAAATGTATAATTATGATTATAAAATTAACAAGAATATTGCTTTTACACTAACATGTTTTGTTCCTTTAGCACTTATTTTTTTGGGAGTTAAAAGTTTTATAAAAACATTAGCTATTGGGGGGGCATTTTCTGGAGGGATTACCGCATTTCTTGTAACTTTAATGTTTTACAAAGCAAAAAAGAATGGCGAAAGGCCACCGGAATACGAAATAAAAGGAAATATTTTTCTAAGCGCGTTTATATTAATTATTTTTGTTTTGGGCGTTATAATAGAAATATTAAATATAATTGGTTAATTTTTTTTATTTCAGCCCAAAATCAAGAAAAAATACGAGGTGTTATATAAACTTCCAAAACTGCCGCAACAAAAAGTATAGTAACAGAAATTAGGATAAGATTTGATACATCGAAAATTATTTTTTCAAACTTTTTTGAACTAAGGTCGTGCCTTACGATAGCAACAGAAAAAATACCGCCGGCAAGGCTAGCAATAAAATAAGCAGCAATTTCGGGAATTCCGTGAATGCTGTACCTCAACAGTCCAAGGGAAAAGACATGTAAATATTTTGCGAGAGCACTAAACCCAAGCACGCTTGCGTAAGAGCTCAAACTTTCTCTTATGAAATTTCCTATCGCCGTTGAAATAACGCTTCCGTTCCAAACAAGAATGAATATTGCACCCGCGCCATAAAAAAGAGAGAATAAAATACAGAATGTAAGAACTTTTATATTATTCAGAAATATTTTTGAAAGAACATCAAAATTAGAAACGTTAGAATTTATTTTGTTTATTGTTGTTTGTTGAAGATTGAAAAGATTTGAAACAATATGCGAAGGCAATAGTACATAAGCAATAGCATAAGCAACCACCACCCCAAAGAAAAGAAACATCAAAAAAAGAATGGCTTTGGAATGTTCTTTGAGTATCCCTTTCTCTTCATTGAGTTCTATATCTTTTTCTTCTTCCATTCTCAAAGTTAAGTAAAAAAGAGGTACAGAAGCTATAACTATTAAAAAAACAGATATCAAAGAAGATTGTTCTTCAAAAATCCACAAACTAAGAAATATAGAAACAGCAGCATAAATAATTCCTATCATAAATAACCTCAGAGGTCTTTTTTCAGCAGTTACAGGGGATATTATGGATTCTAGCACCATAAAAACAAAACAAATAAGGACATTTTTTAAAGTTTTTGATGATAAATTTAAATATAACTTTATGTTTTTTATTTTTATGAATTTGGAATATGAAGAATTATTAAAAAGGGCAAAGGAAAAACTACCTTCTTTGAGCGAAGAAACAAAAAGATTTGAAGTGCCGAAAGTGAGAGGGCACGTAGAAGGAAACAAAACAATAATATCAAATTTTATACAAATAGCTAATATTTTGAACAGAGCAAAAGAGCATCTTCTAAAATTTTTATTAAAAGAACTAGCCACTCCCGGGGAAATGAAGGGCGAACTTCTTGTTTTGGGCACAAAGGTGAGTTCTGAAAGGATAAACGAAAAAATAAAAAAATATGTTGAGGAATATATTTTATGCAAAACCTGTGGCAAGCCCGATACAAAATTAGAAAAAGAGGGAGATTTTTTATATCTTATCTGTCAAGCATGCGGGGCAAAGCGTCTTGTTAAGAGTGTATGATAATAAAAGAACATAAGACCAGAAGCGGGAACATAATTGCAATTTGCGATAGTTCTATAATTGGTAAAAAATTTGTAGAGGGGGATGCAGTATTGGATTTATCTTCGGATTTTTATAGAGGGAAAAAATCGAGCAAAGAAGAAATATTAAGCAAGTGCAAAAAAGCGTACATAATCAATGCGGTTGGGGAAGAAACAATTAATTTACTTCTATCACAAAAAATAATCAGCGAGAAAAATATAAT
Source organism: Candidatus Woesearchaeota archaeon (assembly GCA_038890975.1). Lineage (GTDB taxonomy): Archaea > Nanobdellota > Nanobdellia > Woesearchaeales > CAIVOO01 > JAWAEZ01. The sequence continues at coordinate 2,621 of JAWAEZ010000035.1, read as the reverse complement.
AAAGGTGCAAGGAATACCTTTTGCACAATGCATTCTTATAGAAAATGAAAAATAATCACGAGATTATTGGCGGTACATAAAGATGATGTACAAAAAAATAATTATAAGCGGGAAAGTTCAAAATGTCGGCTTTCGCGAATTTTTAAGAAGAGAAGCTTCGAAAATAGGAGGGCTTGTAGGGTATGTAAAAAATCTAAAAGATGGCAGGGTAGAAGTTCTTGTTTCTGGTGAACCAGCAAAATTAAAAGAATTTGAAAAAATATGCAGAAAAGGGCCCCTTTTAGCTTCAATAAAAGAGATATCAATAGATGATGTAGAATATGACGAAGAATACGACTCTTTTGTTATAAGGTATTAGATTTAGTTAGCATAATAAAAAATAAAAACATAAAAATTAAAAAACATAATAAACCTTCGTGCGTATAAAAATTAAAAATTTAAAGAGATTAAAAAATGGAGAAAGTAAAAGAAGCAAAAAAAACTAAACTTGTTATTATATTAATTGTTCTATCTTTAATGTTTGTTTTATTTTATTCATTTTACATAAATATTTTAGCAGACAATTTAGAATACGAAAAAGCTTATGTTCCAAAGCCGTACGATGGAAACGCATCTGCAAAAGTTGTGCTTACGGAATATTCGGATTTTGAGTGTCCTGCCTGCGCTTATGCAGAGCCGATAATTAGGGCTTTGCGATCGGAATACAAAGATAAAATTGCTTTTAGATACATAAACTTTCCACTTACGAATATACACCCGAATGCGTTTAGTGCCGCGGAAGCATCAGAATGCGCAAACGATCAAGGAAAGTTTTGGGAGTACCACGATAAGCTTTTTGAAAATAATAGAAATTTGAACAAAGATACATATTTAAAAATTGCACGAGAAATAGGGCTGAATATGACTTCTTTTGAAATATGTATTAATTCAGGAGCAAAAAAGGAAGTAGTTATAAAAGATATCAAAGAGGCATTAGAAAAAAACATTAGGGGAACGCCTTCTTTTTTTGTAAATGATAAATACATCGAAAATTATTCATACGAAAATCTAAAAAAAGAAATTGAGGAGGCGTTAAAAAAATGAAAAAATATATTTTTTTTATTTTGTTGTTAATTTCTTTTTTTGTTTTTACTTCTTGCGGCAACGATGATAAAGAAGATAAAACTTTATTAAAGAACACAAACGAACAAATAAAAACTCCGGAAATAAAGGATTCTGAACAAAAATTGGTGGTTGTGGAGATAAGGAGTGAAGGTTTCAGACCACAAATAGTTGAAATATCTAAGGGGGATGTTGTAAAGTGGGTAAATATGGATTCAAAAGATCACACAATAACAAGTCAAAATTTTCCAGCACCAAAAAGTACAAGCCCAAAATCTTCTGGAAGGTTACAACCGGGAGAAAGTTGGACAAAAGAATTTGATATTGAAGGTTATTATAGTTATACTGATCTATACGATGAAAATTTAAAAGGAAAGGTGGTTGTTAAATGAAGATACACGAAGTAGACGATAAAAATTATGAGGAGGAAGTTTTAAATTCCAAAAAACCAGTAGTTGTTTATTTCTGGGCGGATTGGTGTAGTTTCTGTTCAACTATGACGCCAAGATTTGAAGCCATCGTTAAAGAGTTTAAAGGCGATGTCAAGTTTTGTAAAGTTGATATAGATAAGAGCGAACAGTTTGCTAGTAAATGTAATATAAAAGGTGTGCCTTGTATAATCTTATTTAAAGCGGGGAGAGAGATAGGAAGAATAGTTGGTGCCGAAGAAAAAGACATTGTTTTAGAGAAAATTGAAAGTCACCTTTCAGATTATTATTGAATCAAATTTATTGATTTTATTGTTATTAAGTTAATTAGTATTTTTTAAATTATTTTTATTATTCAATTTAATAAACATAGCAGCGCCAATAAGGAACATAACAATACTTAAAAGCTGCCCCATCGATAGATTAAATACTATAAAACCTAGCTGCTCGTCTGGTTCCCTGAAAAATTCAACAAAAAACCTTAAAAGACCATAAAGCGCGATAAAGAGCCAAAATAAAAAACCATCTCTTTTTTTCTTATCCTTAAAAAACCAGAGTATGGAAAAGATTATGAGATTTTTGAACGATTCGTAAATTTGCGAAGGATGCCTAAATCCTTCAACACCTTTGAATTTAACAGCCCACCACCACTCTGTCACTCTTCCGTATAATTCTCCGTTAATAAAATTGCCTATTCTGCCCAGCATCAAAAACACACAGGCCGGTATAGCTATATTATCTGCTATCTCGTAAAAATTTATTTTGTTTTTTCTACAGAAGGCAAAAGCCGCAATAGTCGCTCCTATTAACCCTCCGTGAAACGACATTCCGCCTTTCCACAACATAAAAATATCTAATATGTTGTGTGAATAAAATTTTAGATTATAAAAAAGAACATAGAATATTCTTGCACCGAAAACAACACCTATTATTAAATAAACAACCAGTTCCGAAATTTCTTCTTCGTTGAGTTTTATTTTTTTTTGTTTAGCGAGGAGGTTTAGGTACAAGTAAAGTAATAAAAAAGAAATAGCATAAACAACGCCATAATATCTTATTTCAAAAATACCTATTCTTATTAAAACAGGGTCA
>JAWAEZ010000034.1:0-5674 GCA_038890975.1 Candidatus Woesearchaeota archaeon | reverse complement strand
ATTATGTATGAGTATATTCCTATTTTTCCGCTTATTTGTGTAGCGAGTATTGCTGCTTGCGCTGGGCCTATGCCCGGGAATAAAGTTACAAAAGCTCCTGAAAAAGAACCCGCAAATATTGACTTGATTATATTCTTTTTCTTCACTTTTATCATTTCTGTAACTCGTTGTTTTGGCAGAACAACATTTTCATAAACGCTTATTAACAGAATGGTTAATCCGAACATTCCTGATAGCATAGGAAAAAGAGGTTCTTTTGTGTGCAAATATAGAACAATAACACCAAAAATTCCTGATAACAAAAAAACAAAAGCACTCCAAAATATTTTATTTTTATCCTTTGTTTTAAGGATTAAATAAGCTACTATAAAAATAAGAATCCAACCTATATAATTTTTCACTACGCCAAAAATTTGAGGAATTATTCTTATTAGAAGAAAAGAAAATGAGGAAACGAGAACGAGGGATAATAAGCTACCGATAATTGATAATCTCACTGCTTCATAGCCCATCCCCCTCAGTAAAAGTTTGTGGGCTGGTAAAATGCTTAAAGCGGTTGTTTCCTCCGGAGCTCCTAAAAATGTTGATGGTATGAAATCAACAAATGTATGTGTAATAGACATTGCAATTATGAGTGAAACTATTGAGGAAACAGAAAAATGATTTAACAAGAAGGGCGATATTGAGAACAAAAAAGTAGCCACCGCATTTATATGCAAACCGGGGCAAACGCCGGTTATTACCCCAAAAAATATGCCTATTAAAGAAAATAAAAAAATTTCAAAAAACATTCTTTATAGATATTGATATTGTTAATATAAAATTAAGAAGTAGCAATTACAACTATCTTGTTCAAAAATTAATGATATATTTTAAAAATAAAAATAATCAAGAAAGAAAGACGATGTCTCCTTCCTTGACTGGTTGCAAAACTTTTAAACCTACGGACTGACCTTTTGTTGCATTTTTTATAGGTGTCCTGTCAATTTGCATAGATTCAGCGATTTGCTCGAACTTATTGCCATGGCCTTCTATAACTATTTTATCTCCTACTTTAAGGGTGTCTTCTAATTCTACAACAGCAACTCCTATTTTAGGAAAGAAATGAGTTATTTTGCCGATTCTTTTACCAGACATTTTTCACCCCCAATATTTCAATAAGAAATACTTTTATATATATTAATTTTTTGCAGTTACTACTAAATAATAATATAAATTAAAAGTATTTTATAAAAATTAAAAAATTAGTTTCAAAAGCTTCGGCTCATAATTACCTTTTTCGTCTTTTGAGTATTGACCGTTTAATATTTCAAAATTTATGCCTTTCTCTTTAACTATTTTCTTTGCTTCTTCTTTTGATTTTCCCCCGCCTTTCCCCAATTCCTCAACAGGATTTGAAAGTATAACTAACAAATCAGCATCGATAAGACAGGCCAGTTTCGCGGCTAATATATCATTGTCTCCGAATGTGATTTCCTCTATTGAAACAAGGTCATTTTCGTTATATATTGCTATTGTGCCTTTTCTAAAATATGCCTCTTGGTTTCTTCTCAGGTTTCTTCTGCTTTTTGTGTTGCTAAAATCATCGTTACACACTAAAATCTGAGCGCATCTTTTTCCGTATTTTTCAAATCTCTGAGCATATTCGTTCATAAGGTAAAATTGTCCTTCTCCTGACAATTGAGCTTTTTCGTAATCGTTTAAAGGTAGTTCTTTGAGTTTTTGTCTATATGCTGCTGTAGCCATCGCTCCTGAAGAAACTACGGCTATTTCTTTTTTATCTGATATTTTTGCTAGCTCATCAACTAAACAATCCATTTGCTCTGGCTTAAATACCGAACAGCAATCATTATTTTTAGAATTCTCAAAAAGAAAGCCACTTCCGATCTTTACGACTAATCTTTCAATGTTCATTTTAATTTATTTTTAATTTTAAAATTTTTTAGTAATTACTCTTTTTCGCTAATTCCATTGTTGAAATTACCTTTTTTACATATTGCTGGGTTGTCTTTGGAAGGTGCGGTTCTATCTTGCTGTAATCTTTTCCGTATAACTTTACTAATCTCGCTACTCGTGTAGGGCCGCAGTTGTAGGCAGCAATTCCTAATTCTAAGCCATAGTTATTTATTAATTTTGAAAGATAACCTGTTGCTTTTATTACAGATTCTGGGTTTGTCCTCGCTGCTAACGGTATTTTAAGTTCTTTCGCAGTGATTGGGGATATTTGCATTAGCCCCGCATCACCTGTTGGTGATATAGCATAAGGGTTTCCTCCGCTTTCTATTGCAATAACCGCATAAATTAGGTGTCTGTCAATGTTATGTATAGTTGAAGCAGCAGAAATATAATTATCATACTTTGATGTTTTGTCAAGTCGGTTAACTATTCCTCTATTTTCTGGAGAACTGGGGGATATTTTTTTTATTTTTTTCTCTAAATCTGAATCAGAGGTATTTTTTGGGTTTCTATTTTGCGCTATTACATCTTCAAGTCCTTGATTTTTTTCTCTTCCATCTATTTTATTTGTTTTATAAGCGGGTATTTGCTCTGAAGAAGAATAGTAAGGAGGCGGATAATTAATAGAATCATTAATAGTAGGATTATTATTAGTAGAAATTATGTTATATTCCTCAGTAACATATCCTTCTTGCGGTTTTTTAAAATGTGCATTGTTCTTTTTTTTATAATTATTAATTGAGTAATAAGCAGTATTATTTTTTTCTAACTTTGTATTGTTCTGACTATTAAAATAATGAGACGCGCTTGCGATGCCCAACAGAGCAGAAAATACAATACTCCCCAGCGGAATAATTTTTTCTATTTTTCTTTTTATTTGTTTGTAGCTATTTTTTTTAGAAGGGCGGGATTTATAAAAATGTTTTAAATCTTTTCCTGTTAAATTGTCAGAGGATAAAGCACCTTTATACATTTTAATCACCAATAAGTAGTAAAAATAGTTAATATAGGTAATATATAAATCTTTCGTTTATTTTGTTTTTTCTTATTACTCTATATATAAGTAAATAAACTTTTAAAATAAAAAAGCCCTAAAAATTAAGAAAAGAAGCTTAGTTAAATTTGATAAGATTAAATAAAATTTAAAAATCTATTGTTTCTTAAATTCAGTATAACTACATTTACCACAAGATATTCTGTCTTTATGCTGTGCCAAAAAAACACCTTGACCACATTTAGGACATATTTTTCTTAACCTTGTTACTTTGTCCCCTTCTATTTTATAAAGCAAATGTTGCTTTACTGCAGACCTCTTTCTCGGTGGCTTTTTTTCCCTTCTTTCTCTTATTTTTTTCTGCTTACCCATTTTTTAATTTGTCAGTAATCATGTAACAGCACTATCGGCCTCTGCTGGTTTTTCTTCTTTTAGGTGTTTTTTCAGTGCTGATTTTTCTTCAATCTTTTTCATATCCTCAACTGTTTTGTATATATTTGCTATTACCTTTGCTTGTTTTTTGCCAAATCTATTATAAATATGCCTGATTATGACAAGTTTTTCGTCAACACCACATTTTTTTGCAACTTCTCTTACTACTTCCTGCCTACTAGGAGTTGCTCCTTCAAAATCCATTAAAAATTGCACTCTTGTTCTTGAAAGAAGAGGCATTTCTCTTTTTTCAATCAATTCTAGTTTCATTTTCAATTCCATTTATTATTTTACTTTTATTGCGTATTCGCCTTTTTTAGATATGTTTATTTTTTTTGCAATCTCTGATTTTTCAGGGTTAAGTATTGCAACCCTTCCCTTCCAATTAGTAACCGAATCTGTTCCTTTACATAAAGGACATTCCTCGCCTTCAAATAAAATCTTATCCTTTACGCATGCTTTCTTCATTTTTTACTTTTTAGTTCTTTCTGTTCCTTTGGTTTTGTTTTTTCTTTTTTTGCTCCTTTATTTTCTTTTTCTTTTAAATCTTCACTAATCCATTCGGGCTTTCCAAGCCCTGCCTGTCTCATAGTCAGCCCAATTTTTGGGTTAGCAGGGTCTTTAAAGCTTACCGCAATAATCCGTGCTTTACACAAATCGCCAACTTTAAGAGTTCTCTTTGTCTCCCTCCCTGTTAAAACCTTATCCGCACTGAAAGAAACAAAATCGTCCATTGACTGGCTTATATGTATCATCCCCTCGATAGGTCCTATAGACATAAAAATGCCAAACTCCGCAATATCTTTAATTTTTCCAAAAACTACCTCTTGCATCTGCGGTTTAAATGTTAAAATCTCAAAAGTTGTATCATAAAAGCTTGAACCGTCACCAGGTAATATTACCCCTTCTCCAATATTTTTAACACCTATAACATCAATAACTATACCAAGTTCTTCTGAAACATAGCCATCGTATTTTGCTTTAATCATCTTAGTAACTGCGGACTCCAAAGGCTCCCCGAAAAGGTTAGGAGTTACTCGTATTCTGTCATGCACTTCAACTTTGTAAAACATTTTAATCAATCACCAAATATTTTTTGTTCCTTAAAAATATTACATTCGCCAACTTTTCTTTAACAGCTTTTCTAACAGCAGAATCTTGAGTGGCTATTATTGTGTCATTGTCCGCCATCTCTATAAGTATTTCATCTGCTGATTTCTGCGAAACAGAAGGGATTATTTTTAAATCTTTCCTTTTTAAAATAGTCAAACCCAATCTTGCCGCCTCCTTATTTTTTCCTTTTTGTTCATTAACTATTTTTTCAAGCTCTTTAACAGTTTTATCTAAAACATAAATCTCATATTTAAAATTACAAATCCTTTCTATCTCGGAAAATATATCTACCTTAAATTGGTAAGGTATTAATAAAAAATTTGTGTCCAGAATAATCCTTTTTAAATCGCTCTTTTTAGTTTTAATATGTTTATTTGCTTTTATTTTTGGTTTTTGGTTCATTTTAATCTGTTTTATACTTTTTAAAAAATTTAATTTAGTTTTTACAATTTATTTAAAAAGATTTATTGGAAAGTAATCAACCCTTTAAATTAATTTTGATTAAATTAACTAAACCCCTTAATAAATAAAAAATCTGCACAAGCTTTATAAACTACCCTTAAATTCTCGTATTAAAATGGCAGTAACAAGAACAAAAACAATAGACCCTTGGAAATTAAAAAGGTGGTACCCGATAGTAGCACCTTCTTTTCTTAAAAAATCCTTTATAGGAGAAACCCCTTCTATTTCTTCAGAAAAAGTTATTGGGAGGTGTGCAGAAATAAGCTTAGCAGCTGTTACTGGGGAGATAAAAAAGCAACATATAAATGTGACATTTAGAGTGGTAGGATTTGAAGGGAATAATGCAATTACGGATATTAAGAAAATAGAAATAAGCCCCGCATATATAAAAAGAAATGTTAGAAAAGGAAAAACAAGAGTTGATGATTCATTTGTTTTAAAAACAGCGGATAATAAAGAAGTGAGAATAAAACCATTCATAATTTCAAAAGATAGAATAAATAACACAAAACAGACACTTTTGAGAAAACTTACAAAAACAGAACTAAAAGAATATGTCACAAAAACAAGCTACGAGCAGTTATTAGAAGATATTTTAAGTTACAAACTACAAAAATTAGTAATTAATATTCTCAAAAAAGTATGCCCTATAAAAACATTTGAGATAAGAGTTATAGAACTTATTGGGGAAACAAAAGAGAATACCAAAACAGAACA
>JAWAEZ010000033.1:0-5922 GCA_038890975.1 Candidatus Woesearchaeota archaeon | reverse complement strand
CACTTCACATCTTACACTACAAAAGGTAATTCTCAGTTATGGATATGGGACGAAACAGACACAGACATGCCATACGCAAACAAAACTAAATACCCAAACGAACAAACAAAATTCTACGCAAACTACACAAAAAAATCAGACAACACACCAATAACAAACGCAAACTGCACAATAAGATTCCAAGACCAACAAACAACAATGACATACAACACAACAATACAACTATACGAACACAACAGAACATTCACAACAAACGGAACATACTACTGGAACACAACATGCACAGCACAAGGATACCAAACACTAACAACAAACGACACAACAATAATAACACCAGAAAACGAAAGCCCCTCAGTTATATTGAATTACCCGCCAAACAATTACTTTACTAATAATAATTATATTAATTTTAATTGGACAGCGATAAACGGGCAGGATACAACATTAGAATGCAACATAACAATAAACGGTATAGTCAATGCTTCCGAAGTTTTGTCACAAAATAATACGCCAACGAATTATACAATAACGGGATTTTCAGAAGGGAGATATTACTGGAATGTCACATGCGTAGACGACTCTGGAAATATTAATATAAGTCAAACAAGAGTATTCACAATAGACACCACTGCCCCAATAATTTTATTAAATGCTCCTACTAACGGAAGCACGCAAACAGAATTTAAATTTAACTGGACTGCTATAGACAATTTTGATACAAGCATCATTTGTAATCTTACAATAGATAATGCAATTAAAGGGATTAACATATTATCTTTAAATAATACTCCTACGACATATCGTATAGGTAGTTTATCTGCTGGCACTCATTTATGGAATGTAACATGCAGAGATGACGCAAACAACAAGAATACAAGTGAAACAAGAGTTTTCAGTATCAAAATTATAAGAGAAAGCAGACCAACTGGAGGAGGTAGGGGAAACTCCGGACTGCCTGTTATAATTAAAAAGTGGGCTGATACATTAACAGAAGAGCCTGCTGACTACAAACTTTCAAAAGGGGAAAAATTAGAATTTAAATTGGACAATAATAAATATGAACTTGTAATTTCTGAAATAAAAGAAGATTATGCTACTATAAGAATAAGCGGTGCCGATTATAAATTCGACATTTCGGAAAGAAAATCCATAGACCTCGATAAAGATGGAAAAGAAGACATATATGTTACTCTCCGAAACACCGCTGTTAATAGAGAGATAGATGGCGTTAAAGTAACAGAAGCGTACATCACACTGCAAAAAATCGCAAAAAAAGAAGAAATTTTTATAATAAATGCGACTGAAAGAAAAATAGAAACAGAACCAATCATCGCTATTGAAGAAAAACCAGAATACACTGGTAAAGGCAGTGTTGAAACAGCAAATACTCTATTTGTTCCTTTATGTATATTTATAATAATTGCGATTTTATTTTTATTTATTCTAAGATACATAAAAAAGAAAAAAATAAAGATATACTTCAAAACAGATTATATTTATCCTAAAAAATATTTTACCAGAAAAGAAGCCCAAAAAGAAAACATAAGAAAAGTATACGCTTCTGAATTTTTTAGAGAATTTGAAAATACAAGAACAAAGGAACATCAAACACATATAAAAAGAACACATAGGAAGAGTTCTAAATTGTTTTCTAAAATTTTATCAAGGACACTTAATATTTTTGTGGTTTTATTAAAAAATATTTCTAATACATTAAGAAGTGGTATGCAAAAGAAGAATGTGTTTGTTTATTCTCAAAACAATCGTGCAAAAAAGATAAGAATAATAAAAAATAAAATACGCGCTAAGATAAAACCTTTTTTAATAATATTTATCTCTATTTTATTATTCGCATTATTATCTTTTATTAAACCTGTCCATTATATAGGGCAGGCGATTTCGTTCATTTCTTCGGTAGATTACCAAATAGGCGAATTAATAGTATATATTTCAGTGTTAATAATGAAACTTGTTCTGGTAGCGGCAGTAATGTTTTTCTCTTACCACGCAACTAAGTATATCGCTGTAAGAAGAAAAGTATTTTTTGAAAGAAAAACTCCTCCAGCCAAAAAGATATCAATCACAAAAAATTTAACAATTGAAAGTAATAAAGAAAAAACAACTCCTTCAATTATAAATCTTTCTCAAAGCATTGAGAGAGGAAGAGAAAAAAGTTTTGTTTCTAAAAAATATGAAGATCTAAAAACTAAAAAAACCGAAGTTGAGAAAAAAGATAGTTCCAATAAGAAAAAAATTGTACTTCTAAAATCAAAATCAAATAATATTGATGAAAGAAAAGAAAGAATAATAAAAGAACTAAAAGAGGTGTACAAATGGGAAAAATAATCGGTGTTATATCAATAAAAGGTGGTGTTGGCAAGACGACAGTTGTTGCAAATTTAGCAACAGCTCTTTCTTCGGAGTTTGGTAGGAAGATTTTAGCGGTTGATGCAAATTTTACGGCGCCTAACCTCGGCATACATTTGGGTATTGTCAATAAAGAGGTTACGCTTCACGATGTGCTAAAAGGTAAAGTGGATATAAGTAACGCTATTTATTCTGTTGATAGTTGTTTTGACCTTATCCCTGCGTCGCTTGTAGGCGGGCTTAGTGTAGATGTTTTCAGATTAAGAAGAAAATTACAATCGTTAAAAGAAAAATATGACTTAATATTGGTAGATTCTTCTCCTAACCTGAACGATGAGATAATTGCAACAATGGTGGCTTCTGACGAGTTACTCGTTGTTAGCTCTCCTGATTACCCAACATTAAGCTGTACTATGCACGCAGTAAAAGTGGCTAAAGATAAAAAAGTGCCTATAACAGGGTTGATTGTTAATAGAGTACGAAATAAGAAATACGAATTAACTATTGAAGAGATTGAAGACGCAACAGGGGTGCCTGTTATCGGCTGGCTGCCCGAAGACGAAAAAGTGGCGGAATCTCTCGCTAATACAATACCTGCTGTTGCTTTTGCCCCAAAAAGAGATGTGTCTGTTGAGTACAAAAAATTATCTGCATGTATAATCGGGGAACAATACAAAGATAATAGGATTTGGAGCCGTGTAAAAAATTTTTTTGTAGTACAAGATGTGCATAAAGTAGATGTGAACAGAGAATTGCTAATTAATAAACTATAAAAAACCAAGAGGGGCTATCAAATGACAAGAATTAATATAGAAATACCTGATGAGATTCATAAAAAAATAAAAATTGCTTGTGCAATAAAAGGCACTACAATAAAAGATTATATAATAGATATTATTAATATGAAAGTAAATGATAAACATAATAAAAATGAAAAGAGTTTAAAGAACCAATAGTAAATAATTACAATATTATAAATAAAAATATTTAAATATTTACTATTTAATTGTAATGAATTTATTACCTCAAAATGAAAGATTACAAAACAAATTTTATAAAAAATAATTATGCGGAAATAGAAAAACATAGAAAAAAAAGCATATCTAAAAAAATAAAAGAATACTCCTTCGGCTATTTTGTTATTATTGCGCTAATAGGCGGTTCATCGTTATTAGCCACAAAGAGAATGGACAAACAATATTATAATTTCATAAAAATTTTAGAAAATTCTCCAAAAACAATTTATGTAGTAAAGGAAGGAGACACATTAATAGGCCTCGCAGACGAAGAAGGTTGTGATTATAATAAAGCATTTTATTTCGCAGAATATGTTAAAAAAATAAATAATATCCGCGGGGTTCTTAAAAAAGATTTAATCATAAAAATACCTTCTCTAAATGGTAATTGTGGCGATTCTCTTGAAGAAAAATTAATGGATAAAAACAAAAAAATATACTGAAAATAGCATACTATTAACCGCAACCGCCGCCCTGTGTCAGTTGGGAACTCGCCGAGTCATTAATATAAACCCCGCATTCCTGAGGTCGATTCTCATAAGCATTGCAAAGCGCATTCTTTATGGAATCTGCATCCCTTGCACCGCTATACTCTTTTCCGTCTATAAATATTTGAGGAGACCCCCTAATATTAAGTGCTTCGTTTAATCTTTTTTCCTCTTTAAGTAAATCTAATGCATCATTCTCCTCACAAGCACTAATCTTCTCAACATCTAACCCTATTTCTTTTGCAACATCCACCCAACAACTATCCGCATTCTTGTAATTACATTTTGAATTCATCTTACGAGCGAATTCAAACCAAGATTTTATGCCATAATACTTATTCACGCACATTTCCCTTATATCTTGGTGGAGTTCAACAATTCCGTGCATAGAACAATATTGTTGTTTTTCATCTAAACAATAGTCAGCGCCTCCATAATTTGAATAAATAACATAATGCGGCTTAAATTCTGCTTTCTCTTTAATAATATCATAAACTTTTTCTATTGATTCTTCTGCTACATTTCCGTAAGGACAATAGCTCATTACAAAGAAATCTATTTGTGGTTTATTATCTTTTAAAATAACACCTATACTTTTTAAGAATTCTTCTCTTTCTTTTTCATCTATATAGAAAGACGCTCCTGTAATAGCGTCCAAAAGTTTATATTTTCCGTTTTTTTGCTCAAAGATTGTGCTCAACCTCTGGTTATTCTTCCAAGCGTAAGTATTTGTTATGCTATCTGTAAAAATAAATGAAGGAGCTACTTTTATACCCATTTCTTTAACAAGTTTCTCTCCTTCGTTGCTTAAAGCATCTACTTCTTTAACATCAAGATTTAAAAATATATTTTTAAGAGCGTCTAATATTTGTGAAGTTTCGCAATCAGAACACCTTTTATCGTTGATAACAATCAGCTGAACTTTTTCGTCTTCTTTGTAATCACAATAGGATTCTTTTGTTCCCGGATTTTTACAGAGAGGAACTTTTCCTTCTTTTATGCCGCAATCAGAATCATAAATACATCTTGGAATATTATTACAAACAGGGCTTGAAGAATACTCGCATATGGCCCTTGCAAAAGAAAGAGGTTCTCTCTGTCCCTGATACTCTTTACCATTAATTATTATAGTAGGGCTTGCTTGTGCACTAGCAGCGTTGGACTTTTTAATTGACTCTGAAAGGAGTTTTTTTCCTTCACCCCCTTCATAACATGTCCTTATTAGTTCTGTTTTAAGACCCAGATTAATAGAGCACTTCTCCCAGTTATTAGGTATATTACTTGCATCATTGTTCATACATAATATAAAATCTGCATACCTTTCTGGCTCGTATTTCATAGCGCAAAGCTGAACAATATCGCCTTTGACCTCATTCTGCCCATGAAGAGAGTTAAAGTTCCCATTCCCTAAATCTGCTGCTATGAAATTAAGAGAAAAATCAATGTCTTTACCAAACTGTTTTAAAACAGGAAAAATAAAACTCTCTGCCTGTACGCCGTAAGGGCACTGGCTCATAACATATAATTCTACTTTCACAGCTCCTGATTTTACAGAAGAACCTGATATAGTATTGCAACCAGCTAAAAATAATAAAACGCTTAAAAAAACTAAAACTATTAAAGGAGTGCCTTTAAAATAACCCCTGCATTTATATAATATTTTAATTTTCTTCATTTTATCTATACATGATAATCTTTAAATAACCCCCTATTTTAAATCTTTAGAGGTTATATTTAAATTTTGTGTATTTAAAGATTATTATATGAAACCGAATAACTATTAAAATTTAAAAAAATTAAAAGAAAAGAATAATATTGAATAAAAACTAAATAGAAAATGCAAAATTATGATTTAGAATTGGAAAGGGTAGTAACCGAAATTAAAAAAGCAAAAGCAAAAGTAATATGCATACAATTACCCGATGGACTTAAGCCGTTGGCCAGTCAAATATCTGATTACATTGAAAAAAACACAAACGCAAAAACAATTATCTGGCTTGGCTCCTGCTTTGGAGCGTGCGATACCCCCCAAGGGCTTAAAAATCTAAAAG
>JAWAEZ010000032.1:2954-5985 GCA_038890975.1 Candidatus Woesearchaeota archaeon | reverse complement strand
AAAAAAACTTGATGTCGCAGAACTTCTTGAGTTAGTTAGAATTGACGATCTTATATTAATATTCCAGCGTAAAAAAATAATTGACTTAATATCAGATAGATCTCTTGTTTATTTAGCAGAGCTGGGCCAAGAAGGAGAAATTGTTGAGGTGCAGTTTGCAGAAATAACAAACTTTGTTAATGAAGAGATATCTCTTATTAAAAAGGATTATGAGGACTATTTTGATTTTGATTCTATTGAAGAATCTTTATCAAAGATGAGGTATGATGAAATATTAAATAAGAAAAATATACTAAATGTTTTTTCAAAAAAAATGAAAAAAAGAGGGGAGATTATTCCTAAAGGTTATAGGATATTAAGGAATGTTACAATATTAAGCGATGAGGATATCAACTTGATTATTTCTAATTTCCAAAATTTGAGAGCGCTCATAAATGCTTCGGAAGAAGATTTTGTTTCAAAAGGAATAGAGAAAAAGAAAGCAAAAGCAATAAAGGAATATCTATTACGCGCTCAGTTATGATCCTTTTTTATTATTCTGGTTTTATCTCTCCCCTATAAAATGCAGCAGCTCTTTCGGGGGCGACTGAATTTATTATCATACCTGTTGATAATTCAAAACCTCCCCAGATAGCCAAACGAGGGCAAAAACAAATGTGAAAGTGATACTTCTTATCTTTTAAGTAATGGATGTACATGTTATAGGGTGCTTTTAGCTCTTTTATTTTTTCAAGAATCTGCTTCATAATAGAAGCTAAATCAAGAAGCATATACTCTTCCATTTCAATTATTGAGTTTAAATGTCTTTTAGGAAAAACCCAAATTTCATAATGAAACCTTGAAGCGTAGGGAGTAAAAGCTACAAAGTTGTTATTTTCGAAACATCTCCTGTATGATTTTTTTTCATTTTCTATTATCTCACAATAAGGACAATTATCATATTTTTGTATTGCCTTTATCTCTTCAGAGATATCAAGAGGAAGAATATTCGTTGTAATTATTTGGGTATGCGTGTGTATTATTGATGTTCCTCCTTCTTTTCCGCTGTTCTTAAACACAGAAACATACTCAACGCCGGGCATACGCGACAAAGCGTTAATTCTTTCGCAATAAACTTTAAGCACATCTTTTATTTCATCATTATTTAAGTCCCACATCTGCCTTTTATGGTCTCTTGTTTCTATTACAATCTCGTGATAACCATAAGCATCGCTGAAAGTATAATACTTATTGTCTGTTCTTATTTCATAGTTTCCTTTTGGTTCCGCAGCGGGAAATTTATTAGGTATTACCCTTATTTTCCAGTTCCCTTTGTCGTCATTAATTCTTAAAATTTCTGGGGGGGTTAAATGTTCATTTCCGGGGCAGAAGAAGCATTTTTCTTCGTTTATAACTGATGTTTCTTGTTTAAACTCTTGCGGTCTCTTCCCTCTGGTTTCCGATACTATAACATATCTTTCAACAAGATAGTCCTTTCTTAATTCCATTTTGTAATTATTTTTGTAATTATTTTTGTAATTATTTTTATAATTTTTTTATGATTTTTATTGTTTTTTTATTTTTTCAAGTGCTAAATTATGCGCTCTTATATAATTATTAATCAGGATCTTCCAATCAGCGAAAGAAGCAATTTTTCTCGCTTCAAGTTTGTTATCTATCCTCTGCGATTTAGTTAGTTGTGAGTAATAATATAGTATTTCAAATAGTTGTTCAACAACTTCTTCTTCACTTTTTCCCTTTCTTCTTATTACATATATTCCTTTTTCTTCTGAAGGATTGCATTTTTCTGACGAAGCTACCCATTCGGGTCTGTTTTTATTCACAAATTGGCCAAACCCGGATAAATCTGTTGTTACAGATGCCACTCCTAACGCTCCCGCTTCAAGAGGAGTGTAACCCCACGGCTCGTATATTGAAGGAAAAACCCCAAGATGCCCTCCTATTATTGTTTCGTAATAGTCAAGATTTAGAAGCCCGTCTGCACCTGTCAAATATGTAGGATAAAAAACAACTTTAACTTTATCTTCTTCTTTGTTGTTGAGATTACACTCTAAAAAAGTTTTTATTATTGGGTCGTTTTTTTCTTCATTAAGATCGTGAGTACATAAAGGCACCGGTTCGCCTTTTTTGTTGAACCTTAACACTTTTCTTTTTATATCTTCAAGAAATTCCTCAGAAAATATTTTTTCTTTCGTTATCTCCTCCTTCTCTACAAGGTTTATTAAAATACGATTTCTGATATCATTAATATTTAAATCTACGCTCTCTTTTATGTCTTCATAAAAATCTTTATTTTCAATAATCTCACTTTTTATAGATTTGATGCTCGTTGGGACGAAGAAGAATGTTACTATTGTTTTTTCTGAATTTATTTCTTTAAGTTTTTCATTCAATTTTTTGAGTGCTTTTATGAAGACATCTATTCCTTTATTTTTGAATTCGTATCTACAAAATATAAAATAAATAAGCGTTTCATCAATGTTAAATGATGTGTAAGGGAAGAAATAATAAAGCATAAACTCTTTTATTCTAAATTTCATCTCCCTGTGCTTTATTGAAGCGTCCTCAAAGGAAGGAAAATCTTCTATTGGAAGCCCGTTAGGTAGCAGAATGTCTGGTTTCTTTTTTAGTAAATGTTCTGCTTCGTGTCCTGTTATTTCTGAAACAGTTGAGAATATGTCTGAATTATGTGCTGCTTGTTTTTCAAGGTGGTATTTTGTGATTATCCAATATTTCCTTGCTTCTTCTTCTGGCTCGATATATTCAATGATGTCATAAAGATTTTGAGAGGCCGCGATAGACCTGCCTAATATTGTTGCGTGTGTGGTAAAAACACAAGCAACATTTAATTTTTTAATTTTAAGATAAAGCAGTGCTGTTGCTGAAAGCCATTCATGAAAATGAGCAACAATATTTTTTTTGTTAAATACTTTTGATAATTTTTCTATCACTATTCCTGTAGCGTAGCCCCAAACCATTGGTTCTGTAACATCGTCAGGGCAGTTTAAAGAATCTATTTTAAAATAGTCCC
>JAWAEZ010000032.1:0-2854 GCA_038890975.1 Candidatus Woesearchaeota archaeon | reverse complement strand
GCAACAATATTTTTTTTGTTAAATACTTTTGATAATTTTTCTATCACTATTCCTGTAGCGTAGCCCCAAACCATTGGTTCTGTAACATCGTCAGGGCAGTTTAAAGAATCTATTTTAAAATAGTCCCACATCTCTTTTTTTATATCATTTGCTCTGTTATAAAGTCCTTGAAAATCTATAAGTAAGGTTGTGGGTTCCCCTTTTACTATCCATTTTCCTATGTGGCATATAATTCCCTGATTTTTTAGTTCTTCGAAACATTGCTTAAAATTTTCAGGTATTGCTGTTTCTTGGAATTCCCCAAGAGCTTTTCTCATAAAATATGGACCTATGCAGAGATAGTTTTCTCCGTAGTTATCTTTCATACTCTTCGCTTTTGATGATATTACTGTATATATGCCACCTACTTTGTTGCATATCTCCCAGGAAACTTCTATAAGAATTTCAGATTTAGGCGCCTCTTTCATCAGTATTTTTAGTTGTTCAATATTTTTAAAATGTTTTTATACTCCTTTCAGATAGTAAAAAGAACTATTTGAGTCAAAAATATCTACCAAATCTGTTTCTCTGAGATTATTGCATTCAAAATTTCTACATTCGTCTGGTCTGTAATTAAATATAGAACAATATCCCTGATCCGTTAAAAAAACACAACCATAAATTGTTTTTTCTTTTCCGTTTTTTGCTCGTATGCGTATTTCTCTTATTTCTCCTATTTCAGGATATTCGCCACAACATTTTTTAACTTTTTATTCGAGTGAGCACTTATCACATACCATATTTTTTAGAAAATACAGGTCATTTATAAATTTTTGTTATATGTTATAATTAAAATAATAATAACATTATGACTTTTTTAAATTATCAATTATACCATAGTATTATAATAATTATAATTATATATTTAAAATTTTTATTAAATTAAGAATATGTTATTATTTTAATATCAATATATAATTAAAAATAGAAAAATTTATAAATAAAAATTGAATTATTAGTTTAAAAAAGATGGCGAAAAGAACATTCAGCGAGATAAGAGAAATTCTTTTACTGACACTTTACAAGGGCAAACAAACAATAAACACTCTTGCAAAAGAGGCAGGAGTAAATTGGAAAACAACAGAAAATCATTTAACATATCTCATAGGAAAGGGCCTTGTTTACGAAGTATTCAGTAGTCCTTACGCACGAATTTTTGAACTAACAGATAAAGGAAAAGAAGTAGTTGAAAAAATGAAACCAGAAGGGGCGTTAAAGTTTGTGAAGAAAGAAAAAGGAGGCATCTTAATACTATAAAATGAAGGTGCTTATGTTCGGTTGGGAATTCGCACCAATATACTCAGGAGGATTAGGAGTGGCCTGTGCGGGACTAACAAAAGGTCTTGTGAACAAAAATGTGGAAATAACATTCGTAATACCAAAGAAAAAAGAAGAAATAAAAACACATGTAAACCTCGTTTCAGCAGAAGAATTAATGGGCAAAATAAAAACAATACAAATAACTTCTTTATTAACACCATACATAACACAAGAAGCATATTGCCTAGTTAAAAACGTTGGAAAAAAATTTTCAGATTTTATTTACGGAGAAAACCTTTTTGATGAAGTACATAGGTATAGCGAAGCGGCAAAACAAATAGCAATAGAAGAACAATTCGACATAATACACGCTCACGACTGGCTTACTTTTAAAGCAGGGATAAACGCAAAAAAAATATCAAAAAAACCTCTCGTTGTGCATGTGCATGCCACAGAATATGATAGAACAGCAGGGCTAGGGGCTAATCCTCTTGTTTATGAGATAGAAAAAGAAGGTCTTGAAAAAGCAGACAGAATAATAGCTGTTAGTAACTACACAAAAAATCTGATTATGAGAGAGTATAACATTCCATCGCATAAAATAGAAGTAGTGCATAACGCTGTTGAGTTTGAAAATTATGATGTTGAACCGACAAAAATATCCGAAGATGATAAGATTGTATTATTCCTTGGAAGGATAACAATACAGAAAGGTCCTGACTATTTTGTAGAGATGGCAAAAAAAGTTTCAGAAATAATACCAAATGTGAAGTTTATAGTTGCGGGTTCAGGGGATATGGAACATCGAATGGTGGAGAAGGCAGCAGAGTTAGGTATAGGAGACAGAATGCTTTTCGCGGGTTTTTTAAAGGGAAAAGATATAGCAAGAGCATACAAAATGGCAGATGTTTATGTTATGCCTTCAGTGTCAGAACCTTTTGGTATCACGCCATTAGAAGCAATAAAAAACGGCACTCCTGTGATAATATCAAAAACATCAGGAGTTTCAGAAATAATAAAAAACGCAATAAAAGTTGATTTTTGGGATATAGACAAAATGACAAATGCTGTAGTTGGAATACTTAAATATCCTCCTTTGAAAGAAACACTAAGAGAAGAGAGTTTAAAAGAGATACAAAATATCAGTTGGAGTAAAGCAGCAGAAAAATGTGTTGAAATTTACAGGGGGCTTTTAGGTGGGTGCGTATGTTAATACAAATAAAAATTGAGAAGGAGCATTTTTATTTTTTGGTGGTTTTGGTTTGTGTTTTGTTTGTTTTAGGGGTTTCTGCTTATAATTCCGGCAGCCGGCCGGCTGTTTTCGGGCATAGTGACGAAGAAATAGAAAGCTTATCTGCTGGGAAAATAAAACAGGGAACTTTCGGTGCAGCAGTAGGAGCAGACACAAATAGCTTATTCATTTTTCCAGGAAATTTAAATGTAAATAGTAATTTAACAACCGAACAAGATTTAAGAGTTAAAAAAAATTTAATAATAGGAAACGGCAGCGCCAATTCAGTAAGAAACCTAATATTCAACGCAACAGAAGGAAACA
>JAWAEZ010000031.1:0-6193 GCA_038890975.1 Candidatus Woesearchaeota archaeon | reverse complement strand
GATTTTTTTTTAATGTTATTTAAATAAATTATTTTTTTACTACTCAATTGCGCCCTATTAGTTTTGAAATTCCTTCTTCATGTCCTGCCCCCACGACAGCAATAATCCTTTTGTCAGGATTTTTTTGTATTATACTGTTTAGTTGCTTTGCCATATAGGCATTTCTTTCTTCAACAAGAACTTTGTAGAAGTTAGGATACCTTTTTTTTACTAACATGAGTAGTTTTTTTATATTCTCCTTTGGAGGTACTTTTGATAAGTCAATGTCTGTTAATCCCATTTCTTTTAATTGTTTTTTTCCTAAAAATACCCCCTTGACTAGATCAACGAAAAAGTTCCATTTTTCCTTCCAACTAATACTTTTTGAAAATCTTTGTAAAGTTATTGCGAGTGGCTGGTCTATCAGCGCAATCGTTAACTTAAATTTTTTTGCGACTTTTATTGCTGTGAGCATATCAACTCCCGGTTTTATTTTAAGTTGTTCACCTATTTTTCTTTCTACATATTCGCCAATTAGAGCAAAAAGAAAACCTTTAAAACCTATTTTTTTGATATCAGAAAAACCGATTTTATCTCTTTTTTTACTTATAAGTGCGTGATATCTTTGTATGTCAAGTTCAATAGCAACGATGTCCGGCTTGAAAGACAGGATAGTAGATTCTATCTCTTTAGCACTTTCTTTTGATACGTGGCTCGTTCCTATTATTTTAAGTTCCATTTGATTATTAAATTTTTATTAATAAATAATTTTATTCTTACATTATAACTTTTCCTAATACTTTGGTACTATTTTATAACTCTTTTTGAAAATTATTAAATTATAATGTAATAAAAAATCTAAATTAAACAAAAAAATACCGCCACTCCAAAAATTTAAAAAAGAATTGATATTAATTTTGAAAATGGTGCTTGAACAAATATACTCAGTGGGACTTCTTAAAAAAAAGCCAATCTATACCTTACTTTTAGGAATAAACTACTCTCTCATAGGTTTAGGAGCTTCACTGATAATGTTTCCGGAGGACCCGGCTCTTGTTGCTGTTGCGATTACTTCAATACTCTTTCTTCCTTCGTTGTATAAATTAGCCATTATAGAAGAAAAGAAAGAAAGAAAAGATAAAAGATTCAGCATAGTAAGATTATTAATTCTTCAGAAGCAATTTATAAAAGTTTATCTTTACGCATTTTTTGGGGTGTTCGTTGTTTTTTCATTTTTTGCTTTAATACTTCCTACTCTCGCTGTGAACCACCTTTTTAGAGAACAAATGTCAGTTTTTTCTTCTGTGGGAGGAGCATTTTTTTCTAACAAACTTTTTTACGGAATTTTATTAAATAATTTAAAGATTTTATTTTTATGCTTTATTGTATCTTTTATTCTTGGCAACGGAGCAATTTTTATAATAACCTGGAACGCTTCTGTTTGGGGAACTATTTTTGGGAATCTTGCAAAAACAGCAGCTTTATCAGTAGGAAAAAGCCCTTTTATTTATTTTATATTAATCATTACAAGTGTTTTTCCTCATATGTTCTTTGAAATATCGGCTTATATCTTAGCGATTATTTCAGGAACATTAATATCAGAAGGGTTTTTAAGGGAGCGTTTTGGTTCTGAAAGATTTAATAGTGTTGTAAGAGACAACATTTTTTTACTCTTCGTCGGCTTGGGACTTTTATTATTGGGAGCAGTAATAGAAACATATGCTATTAATAACATCGTTACTTATAAAGTAATAATAAAACAATTTTTAAGAGCAGCTTAGTCCATTAATCGACATTTTAATTTATTATTATTGATATCGTTTATACTATTAAGTTAAACAACACTATATTCAAATTTTATTAGTAATTTATTTTTCTTCAGGATGATTATACAGCGGTCTTTTTTACAACAACCGAGCATTTTTTTATTACTATTTAGTAAATTACAAACTTAACTATTTTAAACCGCAAACTATTTATATAACTATATTCTAATCTTAATTAATATTTATTACTTTAAAAGGAGGATGTTCAGGATGCTTAAGCTGAAACGAATTTCTGAGACAATTGGAATGAAAGTTTTTACTGATTCTGGCGAGTATTTTGGAGAAGTAGAAGAAGCCATTCTGACAAAAACAAAAGTATTCGGCTGGAGAGTGAGGGCAACGAAGAACTCATTTCTTGACAAAGTTTTAGGAGGAGCAAAAGGAGTAATAGTGCCTCAAAGTTTAGTTAAATCGTTTGGCGATGTTATGATAATCTCAAAAGCAGCGATGCCTTCCTTTGAAGGCGGAGAAGAGTAATCTGCAAATATTCTTGGTTACAATATTCTTTTTTGTTATTATACTAATTTTATAGATTTTATTTTTTATTTTCTATCTCAATGTTCTTATTTGATAATAATACACTTGTACCCTCAGCCTTTTAAAAAAATCCAAAATTTCTTTTTGTCTCTTTATAGATAAATTTTCAAAAGATTTCAATTCTTCTGCTAGCGAATATATTTCTAATCTGAGATCTTCTACAGTTCTATTTTTCCATGGATCCCTAAACCTTTTAATTTTCCAAAGAGCTTTTGCAAGAGCACCACTTATATACACATCTTCGATGGTTAAATACTTCTCTAAATTGCTAGGTTTTCTTGTCGCTTTTTCTAACAATTCGCCTAAATGCTTAACAGCACCCAATTCATTATCTTTGCGAAGGATAAAGTTTTTAGCTTCGATATAGCTTATAGTAACAAAATTATAAAGTTTATAATCACAAAAATCAAAATAAGGCACAAGCTCGCTATAATCTTTTATCATATTTTAAGTTATACCAAACAATTTTAAATATTTTTTTATATTTTAAAGAATTTCTTTAAATAAATATTATACAGCATAATTTAAATTAGAGCATTCTTATTAAATTCTCTTAAAAAATTCTTTAAAAACAAATAAAACAGAAATATTCAAAAGTTTTAAATAGTTGTTTTGATTGTTTTATTATATGAGATGTTCTAAACATAACAAAGAAATAATAGGCGTTTGTACTTGGTGTGGTAGGGAACTATGTAGATTATGTATTAGCAAAACAGATGGTAATAAGAAGTATTGTTCTAATTGTGTAGCCGTCATAGGAGACCTTATAAAGAAAAGGCAAGTACAAAAAATAAAAGAGGAAGAAGCAAAAGAAAAAAAATCTAGCAGCGGATATTTTAGTTTTGATTCTTTAAAAATTAAATAAACATTTTGGAAAATATTTATTAAAATTTGATGAACATTAGTTTTTAAATAAAAGCAGCATACAAAATAAATAAGGCAAGTTTATATCAAAAAATTTATAAAAAGAATTATTAAAGAATCAACTAAAATAGAGGTGATACGATGAGCGAAGGAATACTTCCCCTAGCTGCGATGGAAAAAATAATGAAAAAGAACGGCGCTGCAAGGGTCAGTGCCGATGCAAAAGAAGCACTAAGAGATGTTCTCGAACAAGAAGGTAGGAGGATTGCTGAAAAAGCAAACCAAATAGCAAAGCACGCAGGCAGAACAACAATAAAAGCAGAAGACATAAAACTCGCAATAGGTAGATGAAAGAAGTGTATAACTTTCTTAAAGAGTGGGCAATTAATTTTGTTAAGAACAAGGACATATTCATAAAAACCATTATAGATATACAAGAACGAGGCAGAGAAATAACAATCAGGCACAAGCACAAGGAGCAGAAGCTCTTTATAGACCCTTTTCTTGAGCATATAGATAACGATTTGAAGATAATAAATGAAGACACCGATGCTTCAATTATTTGTCTTAACAAAGAAGAAAATCTTAAAACTTTGATTGACAAATGGGCGAAACTAGTTATTTATAAGCATCTTAGTATTGTATTTGTAAATCCTTTTTCAGAAGGACAAAAATACTGGGCCATTTTTCCTTACACTCACAATAAAATTGCTGACGAACAATCATTAATACAAGGGCTAAAAACAATGTTTGAACAAGTCGAATTAATAAAAGACATTTCTGTAGAAAATACTATTTAAAATCTATTTGTATAAAAATTAAAAATTTAACAATTTAAAAAAATTCCTACCACAACATTTTTATTTTTTTTTAGGTATATTAACTTGCACACATATTGCTTAAAAAAAGCAGGTAGTGGGTGACAATAAAAATGGATAAAGAACAATTTTTTTATAAACCACACAGGGTTGATGAGATAATAGGAAGCAGGGCTGTTAAATTTGCTTCAAAAGATATAGCAGAAAAAATAATTGAGTTAAGCGATGAAGAAGCACTAATAATACCAAATCTTGTGCCTAACGATTATTCTGGTAGAATAAATTTTCTTAAAAGAGCGCCCCAAGTAATATTATACACCGGAAAAAATTCAGCAGAAGCTATAAAAAATAAGATAACACCATTAAAAGCAAGAAAAAAAGCATTTAACGCTTTAAGAAGCGATAAAAAATATTGCGGTTATTGTTGGAAGTCGTTAAGAAAAAACGAACATAAAAGGGTTACATTAGTGGAATGTATTGAAGGAGCAAAATTATTTGCTTATACAGAGATTTCGGGGGCGCAAATAGAAATTGCTCCTTATAACGATGCGGTGGATGTTGGTTACTTTGGAGGTAAATTTAAAGTAAAAGTTAGTTCAAGAACTCCTAAACACCCAAGATATGAAATAACTCTTGAAAATGTTCCTGTTAAAAAATCAAGAATTAATCCAGTAATATGGACAGACATAACGGCAACGCATAGTTGTAAAATATTGATAAATGATTTCTCATACAGGTATGTGAGTTCAGAAGATTTTTGTGCGCATATCATAGCAGCGTATATAAAACTTGCTAAGTCCTTGTTTTATGAAGAAAAAAATATCGTGCCACTCGAATTTACTCCATTTGCTTTACCTTCTAAAATAACCACCTCTTTTTACAATAAAATGCAAAACCAAGTTATGGTTGAGTATTCAATCTTAGGAAAGAAGAGGAGAAGACCTATTAATAAAGCAGAAAAAGAGATACTTTTGTGGGAACTTGTAAAAATATTAGGCCACGATTCTACTTTTTATGCAAAAGAAAAACTTACCGATTATAAATGGTAATAATCAAGCAAAATAAAAAATAATCAAAAGGAGATTAAAAAATAAACAAATAAAAAAATTTAAATATGACTTATTGTATATTAATATTTTGATGGTTAGCTTTATTGCTTAATCAGCAAAAAGCTAATTATCTGCCCGTCACGAGAGTACTCAAAAGAGCTTACGAATAATTTCAAGCAATGAGTTTGGGGGTTAGTGTCGCGGGCAACAAAAAATTCATATTTAAAACATTAGAGCAAGTATTAAGCTTATCACTCTTCACTGATCAAACAAAAAGCGTTTATCGGCTTTTTAGCTAGTGTATTGTCAGTTTTGAAGGTAAAAAGCTTTATAACTTGTTCTAAGGAGGATTAAAATGGCAAAGATAAGTCCGGTATCAGCAAAATATATCATTCAAGCAACGATTGATATAGAAGGAGTTGTAGACAGGCCCGATGTAATCGGAGCTATCTTCGGTCAAACAGAAGGGCTTTTAGGTGAAGATTTAGAGTTGAGAGAACTCCAAAGAAGCGGAAGAATAGGAAGGATAGAAGTTAATACTGACACAAGGGGAGGAAGAACAAAAGGTACAATAATAATACCTTCTAGTTTGGATAAAGCAGAAACAGCCATTGTAGGCGCGGCATTAGAGGTCATACAAAGAATAGGCCCTTGTAACGCAACAATAAAGGTAGATAAAATAGAAGATGTTAGAGTTTCAAAAAGGCATTTTGTTATAGAAAGAGCAAAACAACTTTTAAAAGGGCTTATGGAGAGCTCTATGCCAGATTCTCAAGAGATCGCTGACGAGGTTGCCGCTTCTGTTAGAGTTATGGAGATAAGAGAATATGGCAGGGAGAGGCTGCCAGCAGGTCCAGCAATAGACGAGTCACAAGAGATAATACTTGTTGAAGGAAGAGCAGACGTTCTTAATCTTTTAAAACACGGCTTTAAAAACGCTATAGCAATAAACGGTACGAGTATCCCGGATACAATAAAAGAGTTATGCAAGCATAAGGAAACAACCGTTTTTGTTGATGGAGATAGGGGAGGAGACCTCATAATTAAAGAACTACTCTCTGTTACAGAGATAGATTTTATAACAAAAGCTCCCGATGGAAAAGAAGTAGAAGAGTTAACA
>JAWAEZ010000030.1:0-6391 GCA_038890975.1 Candidatus Woesearchaeota archaeon | reverse complement strand
TCAAGTGCTACAGTTGCAATCTCCACTAAATATTGACGGGACACCTTCTGGATTACAACCTCAAATAGTTTATGCGGTAAATGATCCTACCGATAGTCGTTATGGAAGTCGGAACACAGTAACTTTTTATGTCGTTCTTTCTGAGGGTATGCAACCATTTTCTCAAGAGGCGGTTAATTCCGTGCTTGCTAACGCTCTCGAAGTTAATAGAAAATCGTATTTAATAGAAAAGAAACAGGAGTTATCCGCGGTTATTCAATCTTTAAAAGTTAGTGGTGCTTATATTGATGAAAATGGGGATATTATAAGAGACCCGGAAAAAGTTAATGCTAAACTTAACGAGAAGATTAAAGAATTAAACAATATAAACTCGGAGCTTTTAAAATTACCTTCCTTACCTCGGGGGGTAAGTGTAATGCAGCAGATTATAGCATCACAATACATCTTGGATAGAACAAAATTCAAAGGATCTGAGAGAAGGTGGCAATGTCTTAACAACTGCAATACAAAATGCCAGACAGAACATAAATGTTGTGGTGTAGATTGTGTTAATATCTGTTGTTATGGCATTGAGTAGTAAAATTATTCAATAATTCATATTTAACGATTCTATATATGCAGAATTAGGAAATTTTTTTATTAGTGTCTTTTTATATTGCTCTGCTTTCTTTGTGTTTCCTTTTTTTTGTTCAAACCTGTAAGAAAAATATAATATACTACTATAAGTATCTTTGAATCTGGTAGCAAGGTATTTTTCTGGGCCAAGGGCGAAAAATTTTTTTTTGGCTTCGTTTAGTTTTTCTTCGTCTAAAAGCATATACGCTGAGAAAAATAATTCTCCAATAATTTCAGCTTTGCATTCATCTTCTTCGCAGTTGTTTAACGCTTCGTTGTAGAGTTCATAACTTTGAGAAAAATCAAGTAAGTTTTTGTAAAAATTAGCACTAAAAAGTGTAGGGTCATTAGGGATGTGGTACCCTTTTAAGCATTCAAGCTTTCCTCCATTATCATAAACCGTGATATCAATATGTGTTGTTAAAATTTTGTTTCTTTCAAGAAATATTATGCTATTCCATTCGTGAGGTATTACATTTCCTCCGGCAGAGCTGTCTGAAAAATAAATATTTTGCAAATTAGGATTTGTCTCTTTTATTCTGTTTAATATTGCAATAAAAGCTGCCGTGTATTTGTCGCAGTCGCCTTTTCCTATTGTTAAATACTCTTCTACGGGCAGGTAAGCGCCATATTCTTTTAAGAATTCTTTGTCTCTGTCCACATCTAAATATGTTAATATATCGCACACTATTTTTATGCCAGTATTTATTGCTTCTTTCGCAGATAAATCCCTTAATTTTTTTTGAGGTTGTGTTTTTAAATATTCTTTTACTATAATGTCGTCAAGCGCATAATAATCCTCTACCTTAGGCGTGTAGAGTGTATTCTTTAAGTCGTATGGTTCGGGTATTTTTTCTTTTGTTAGGTTTTCAAAATCTATCTCTGAAAAATCTGTATAAACTATATTTTTTCCATAGATTTCTGAGGTCTTGTAACAGCTTGGCCTGGTCGTTTCGTAGCTTGGCTGGTCTTGAGCGTGGAGATTATTGTTTAGACCCACTATTGTGGCTATACCAAAACTTCCTAAAATTTTTAGTGCTTTTCTTCTGTTCATTTTTCAATGTATTCTTTTATTTTACGCATCTTTTTGCGGCTTCTTGTATTTCTTTAATATCAATATTTACTAAATCTTCTATTGAATATAATTCCTTTTTTATCTTGACTTCGCGGTATATGCTGTTCAGTACATGAATAGCTGCTGTGCTTATTATTTCCTCGTCTGTTTTTCTGTGAATCATAATTCTGTATAATGTTCCGTAGTTAGGAGAATTTATGAGTTCTGATAAATAAGCGTTTATTTCGCTATTTACACTTCTTTCTTTTGTATGTCCTAATTCGTGGTATATTATTGATTTTATTGTTATTTCTTTAAATTGCTGTGGGGTTTTGTATTCATTTATTATTCTGGTAATTAGTTTATCTTCTAATGTTTGGGCTGTTTTTATATTCCTACCTTTTTCAAAAATATAATTTACAAAACTTTCTATTGCGGTTGCATTGACGAACTTTTTGTCTTCCACGCTGTAACCGAGGGTGTTGGTGTATCTTCCGCCGCAGTATTCGTCAAATGTTGGGGCTATTTGTTCATAAACAATAACATTTTTGTATTCTTCATATTTTTTTAACGGTCTGCCAACAATATACGAAATTATTTGTGAGTGTGTATTTGATGTAATAGCTACTATTAGCACATCTCCTCTTTTTTCGTATTCTTTTATTATATTGTAAGGTATTTGTTCTATTTTAGGTGGTTTTTTATTTGTGCATACGTTCTCTAGTTCTGGTTTATGCTTAATTTCTGATAGGTAATATTCTTTTTTTATTGCTTCGTTAAGGAGAGAGAAATCTTCCTTTTTATTATCCCCTCCTATCAACAGCGATAAAGCAGCTGTTGCTATAAGAGCCATTTTTTTGTTTTTCATATTTTTCTTTTAAGATTTATACTATATAAACTTTTCTATTTTTTACAACTGATAAGTGACGATAAATTATTTGAATTTTGAAATGAACTATGAAGATGCTGATTTAGAATAATTATTTTTTAAAAACCAAGATAAAGCAAATAAAAATATATTAACTTTTTAAAATTTTATTATTTTTTTAATAAACGAAGTTTAATAAAGATAAGCGTCCCTTCTTGTAAGTGTAAATTATAATTTTACAATATGGCTAAATTTAATTTTTTCCTAAAAAAATGATAAAAATATTTATATACCACCAATAATTTTTTTTTATTGGATGAATAAAAAATGTCAGGTTAGTACTTTTCTTTTGCTTGGCGTGATTATTTTTATAATTGTTGGTGTTTTTTTATATGAACGTTCTCAACTTGTAAGAGTGCCTGAAATAAAACAGCCGTCTGATATTGGTTCATTACAATTATTTGTTGAGCAATGTTTAAAAAAAACAGGCGAAGAGGGGATTATGCATAATAGTTTGCAAGGAGGATATTATAAAAACTTTGAACAGACAGCTATTCCTATTACTGGTTATTATAAAGTGCCTGTATATTTTGATAGTGATTTTTCCGTTAAATATATCCCTTCTATTCAAACCATCCAAAAAGAACTTGAGTATTATGTACAGGAAAATATGCCGTCTTGTATACAAAATTTTAGCGAGGTAAGAGGGGTCAATGTTACTGAGTTAGGTAATGTTACTATTATTGATATGATTCTCAGCGAAGATAAAATCTCAATATTATACGATTACCCACTTCTTATTGATGGCGCTACTGCATTAAACAGGTTCAGCGTAGATTATAATTTTAGATTAAAAAAACTTTATGAAGTTGCTAATGAACTAATAGAAGAAAATAAAGAACTGCCATATTTATTGTGTTTTTCTTGCCACATAAAAGCAGCTGTTAATAATAACATAAGGATTAATACAATCGATAGGGGGGTATACCAAGCAATAGTTATTACTGATTATACATCAAAAATACCTTATAGTTTTGCTTATGCGGTAAAATTAAGAAATTTAAACTATGAACATAGTTTGTTTGAAATTTAGAATGAAAAAAATAATGCCTTTTGGGAGCACATTTTTTTTACTCTTGATAATTAGTATTGTCTTAGCTACTGAATGCCCCGAAAATTATGAACCTTACGAAAATACAGACCTCTGCGTGGGGGCAGACGGTTTCACCGATTTTGGATGGAATCCTAAGACAGGAGAATTAAAAGCAGGAGGAGATATTTCAAAAATACCCCCCGGTAGTACTGTCGTAACTACAAATTATAACCTTGGCAGAGGAAATCTATTAAACGGTAAAGCGCGTATAGGAGATGACGGCACTTTACATTTAATAGAAGGAACTATTATTGTGAATAATCAACCTATAAGCGGTAATATTATCTATAGCAGAGAAAACGGATTTTTTAATATAGAAGGACAGGGCGTTATAGATAACAAACACATTTTTTCTGGCATTGTTACTAATGTAACAGTTTCACCAAGAGGGGTTATAGAGGGAGTAGCAGGTGAAAATTGCGTTATTAACGGGGTTAGCATTACTGCTGGCGTGAGATTTGTTATAACCCCGGGAATCACGGGAGGTTATGTAGATGTTTCATTATCAGGTTGTATTAGTGGTTGCTCTGTTGCTCTTTCTTCCACTACCCTCCCACAAAACATACCTAACATGCGTTTTTCTGGAAACTTGTTTGTGACAACTGCTACTGGCGGTGTTTTAGATGTTTCGGAAGGAACTATAGAATGTAATCCTAATATATGCAGGGTACCAAGCGGTTCCTTTGCTGTTGTTAATAATGTTCGTATTCCTGCAGTTGATTTGCTAGAAGGAGATGTGAATTTATACACCACCCCAAAACCACCTCCTATTTCTGGGATTATTAATAATATTCCTGTAGGAGTCACTTTTTATCAGTCAGGTTTTGATACAGTGGGGATTGCGATAAGGAATGACGGAAGTTCTCCTTTTATCAGTGTTTCTTTTTTACCCCCTTCTTTTGGTGCCGAACAAGGAGATACTCTTGCAGCTGGTGTTAATGAAGGAGCGTTTTTGGTTGCTATGAGACATTCAGAAATTCCTATTGCAGTTATGGAAGGGAATGATGTTGTTTTAAAGAACGATGCTCATTTACTCTTTCTTCGTGAAGGAGAAATATATGGTACGCCTGTTACTTCCGGAGGGGGGAGCATAGCTTTACATGTAGAATTTAATAGCGCAAGCGGTGAAAGAATAAAAATAGGAGAAGATATTATTTATATTGATTATAATGATGTGACACCTTTGAACCAGAACCTTTTTAAAACAAATATAAAGGGGTACGGCGAAGATTTTATAATAGATTCGACAATGGGTATCTGCCCCCGTGCTATTTCTGGAGGGCAGGCAACTTCTTTTTTGGGGAAAGCATTAGCGTGGATTACTGGTAAGGCAGTGGAAAAGTGCATTTCTCTGGAAAATACCCTTTCAAATCATATTATTTTGGATACTCGATATTTTAGTTTTAATATTCGTATACAGAATGTTGTTGAGGGGGAAGGTTGTAGCGTAATAACAGGTTGTAAGTTTGAAATAAGAATGATGGGAGGATTTTGTTCAGTAACCATCCCGGATGGAAGAACAATCACAGGTGTCATAATAGAAGAAGATGATGGTAATTATTATATACTAGCTGTTTACAAAAATAAGTATACACAAGAGGTTCGTAGGGAGATTTATAGCGCTGACGGAAGGTTGGTTGGAGAAGTTAGCCAAGAGGAATTAAATACAATTCTAAATAAAATTAAAGATAAAAATTCATTTGAATATAAAATTCTTAAGGAAGGTAGCGGGGTTTATATGATTGCTGATATTTATTACGATTATGATACATACACGCAATCTTCAAAAAAAAATCAGAGATTTCTTAAAATGAATGGGTATTACTATATTATTGATGAAAGTGGAGGAATTGATTTTAGTAACCCCATCAGTAACCTGGTTGAGTGTAGTAGTAAACAACGAGCGTCTAGACAAGATTGTGTTTCCTATTTAAGAGAAGATAAAATAGATAACGCAATACCCCCAGCACCGTATTTCTTGCCGCCAGAACCTCCAAAAAACATAAGGGCAAGAGCAGGGCTTGTTATCGGAACTACTTTTTTTAGCGGGGATGCCTGCCGCTTTAGTATGCCCTCATCTTATTCATGCGGGGACCCTACGAATCCAGTGACCATTAAATATGATGGAAACTGTTGGTATTGGAGTAGAGCTGGCACTCCACCGGGGAAGTGTTGTGGCACCGAATGCAATCAATAACAAGCAGCATCGTTTATTTTAATATTATAATAATCTTTTAATATTCTCTTTGCAATTTTTTTTCTTCCATAAAAATTGGAGTTTAAAAATTCATTTTTTAAATCTTCACTTAAAAAAGAGGGCGTTAGCATTAATGAGTAATTTGATAGAAAGAAACTTTGCTCTGCTTTTTTTTCGGCGCACGCGATTATCATTAAAGACGGGATATCTTCATTATCACTTTCATAAAAATGCTCTGGTTCATGTATTTTAAGAAGTGCTCTAAACATCATATCGTTAAATTCTTCTTTAAAAGATCTACCTGATTTTTTTGACATCTCTTCAAGTTCTAAGTACGCTTCTAATGCTAATTTCTCTTCAAAATTCATCTCTTTTTTGTTTCTTTTTGCGAGTATATTTTTATAATATTCAATAAATTTTTCTCCTTGAAAATTTGAGCATTTAGTGTCAAGATATACTTTTTTATGTGCCGTAAATGCGCATTTCCATGAAATCCCTGCTTCT
>JAWAEZ010000029.1:0-6456 GCA_038890975.1 Candidatus Woesearchaeota archaeon | reverse complement strand
ATCTTTGATGAAATTTTCAAGGTGTTCAGGATAATTATACCATACATTGTTTATTTTTATTCCCCTGTTTTTTTCGCTTTTTGCTTGTATTTCTCCTTTTATTGAGATGTTCATTTTTCCTACCTCCTGTTTTTGAGTTCCTCAACACGTCTTTGTAGGTGTTTTATGTGTTCTTCAACAATCTGCACTCTTAGCTCTAAGTTTGAGTAGTTGTAACTTTGCTGTTTCAGTTTTTCAGTTATCCATTCAATTTCTTTTTTTTCTACAGGTTGTTTTTCCTGTTTGTTTTTTATTGCCATTCTTCTTCTATCTCTATGTAGTATCCTTTAAGTGAGCCTTCGATGTGAGGAATGAAGAGAAAGTTTTCGTAAAATTCTACTGGTTCATATTTGTTTTTGATCATAAACATTAAATAAATAGGATAATTTATATAATAAATATTATTTAAATAAAGAAGAAATTTTAAGTGTTAAAAATATAAATCAAAAATAGAATAATCATTATTAAATAGTAAAGACGAAATATTTTAATGTTAAGCTTAATTATTTTTTGATTTAAAATGATAGAAAAAAAAACTATAAGAAAAATTATACTTTTAATAATAATCATCATTTCTTTGTTGATATTAATCTCAGTGTTTGTTAAAAAAACAAGTTTTAAAAAAATGGTTAGTTGTGATAATTTAAAAGGGTTACAAAAAGATATATGCTTATCGGAACAAGCAAGAAAGACAAATGATTATTCGTATTGCAACAGAATAAAAGATGAAAATATTTTTTATGCTTGTAAGGACAGATATTGGGAAAGGAGCGATTGTTCATATTTTATGCTGTTAGGATTAGACGAATCTGATTGTTGGAATGAAAAAATGCTCAATGCAGAGAACATTTCTTCATGCATTGATATAATTAATGAATCTTTTAGGAATAATTGTATTAATAGAATAATAATGAAAGCTGTAGAGCAAAATAAATCAGAATTATGTGGGGGTGACAGGCAGTGTATAGAAGAAATAGAAATTAATAATCTTTACAAATCCAAAGACATAAATCAATGTCTTAAATTTAAATACTCTAATTACTCTAATTATTGTTACATCGTTCTATTAACCATTACAAATAACAAAGAAATATGCAACAATCTTAAAGAAAATGAAGAAATAGTTAAATGTAAAAAATTAGCAGATTTTTATGAAAATCAATATTTGTATAGTTCAGCTTGTAAAAATATTTCTTTTATAAACTCTCCCCCAGAACCTCCTTTCGAAAATTTTAGTAATCTAAGAAGACAATTATGTGATATTGAAGAAATTTTAAAAACAGGCAATAAAGAAAATTGTAAAAACAAAGAAAGAAGCGATATCTGTTATCTTTTATTTGCCGTTAAAAATAAAGATGCTACATTTTGTTATAATATAAAAAATGAAACATATAAAGCCATATGCAATTCGGCATATAAAAGAGACATTAAAAATTGTAACGGCTTAACATCAGATATTAATGTGTATTGTAGGGCTTTGGCAATTTTTAGCAATTTTGAATGTAATAAAATAGAAGATATGCAATTATCATTTGAATGCGAAAGTTTAATGCGTTTTAGAGATAATATCTAAGCGCTACCATGACTATTAGCATGGATATTTGTATAAATTTTACTTTCTATATTATGTGAATGAGAAATTTTAATATTTTTTGGAAGAGCTTTTGCTTCAACGACATTTGAATGCAAAAAACCGCTACAAGAATTATAAGCGTTAGCGTGAGCGCTAGAATGACTTCCATCTCCATGATCATGATCATAGGCAGAGGCGTGTATTGTTTTGTCATAAGCTAAATAATTTGGGGGAGGTGCAGGACAATACACAGAGGCAGAAACGTCAATGCTACCCGAACTATTTTTAGCAGAAGCCGCCAATGCCCCGCAAAGCAAACCCACTTTAATAATAGAACCTTTTGAAACTCCTCCGGACTCGTCTATTATGAAATCCTTAATTTTTTTTTTAAATTTAGGTAATAAAGCCATTCTCCTTTAGAGTAAATTCTTTTTTATAAACTTTTCGTTAAATTTTTTAACATTTAATATTTTTTTAAATACTGATTATTTAAGAAATAAAAATTTTTGTAACTACCAATTATATATTATAATATAAATAAAATTTTCTTTTTTTGTATACGAAATTTTCTTCATTTTTAACGGTTCTTAAAATTTTCATTCTTTTTGGTTTTTTTATTTTTTCATTTAAAGAATAACTTTTTAAACAAAATAAAGATTTATCAGTTTTTACAATATATTCATTTTTTCTTTTACCATCACAAAGCTCTTTGATATTTTTAAATTTATAATTTTTGATTATAATCTTTGTTAAATTTAAATATTCACACTTATTTTTATTCCATCCGCTAACCCAATCTTCAAAAATTTTCATTATTGAAGGGTCCATCATCTTTTCAAAGATATAATCAAACTGCCCTTTGAGTATTTTACACCTTGAAAGGGGCAGTTTTGTTATTATGTTGTTCGTTTCAGAATAGCTCATAACAGGGCAAAGACCGCAATAAGGTTGGTATACGCAAGCATCGCAAAGATAATTTTGGTTTATGGAAGCCATCATTAAGGAAATAGCTTCCTCGGAAAAAAAAACTGAACTAAAATTATCCTTTTTTACATTTCCAAGAATAAACAATGAATAACTTCTCCCTTCATCACAACAATAAACATCTCCGTTATAATTATAAACAATTTGCCCGCTAACAATACCGCAAGGGTTTCTTATATCTAAATACTGTGGATCGTTATTTTGTAATATTTTTTTTAACAATACTGTAGCTATTCTTTCTCTTATTTCTATTCCTTTTTTATTTAAATCAATTAAATAATCCATACTTTTTTTCCAAACATCTAAAAATTTCTCTCCGTCACAACTGATATTTTCGTATTTTTTCTTATCTTTTAAAAAACCTAATTTTAAAGCGTATTTGAGATGTATTGTGTTAAGACCGTTCCTTACATACTCATCAATTATTTTTTTATAATCTTTAAGACTCTCACGCGTCCCTACCATCAGGGCAGAAATATTTAAATTGTTATTTTTTGCAAAATCAAGCCAATATTTTACTGATTCGTAAGTACTTCCACATTTACACTCGTAAAATCTATTTTTATCATGAATATCTTTAGGTCCGTCCAAGGAAGTTGTTATATTCACATTTTCTTTTAAAAGCCATTTTAATAATTTTTTGTTCATCAATGTAAGATTTGTTACAAGATGAAAATTAATTCTTTTTTTGAATTTTTTATTCATTCTTTTTGCTTCCTTTACTATAAACTTTAATATCTCTTTGTTAATTAAAGGTTCACCCCCTTGAAATTCTATATTGATAGTTGGAGAAGGAACACTAAAAATAAATTCAAGTATTTTTTTAGCAGTTTTTTCATCTAAATCTTTATCTTTTTTTTTGATAGTAGAGGAGGCAGCATGACAATATACACATTTTAAGTTACATCTACCACTTAATACTATTATATGTAACGATGGGGGGACAAGAAGGTGTAAATATCTTTCGAGAACGAGACGAGATAGTCGGGTTATATTGTCCTTACTTATAATTATTCCCTTTTTTTTGCAAATATCGTACATCTTTTTGGAAAGATTATAAGTAAATAATTTGTCTAAGTTTTTTTTAGATAATAAAATCCACGCACCGCTATCTGTTGTTAAAAGATATTTATCTTTTATTTTTTTAATCCGGATAAAATTAATTAAATAGTTTTTATTTTTTCTTTTTTCCTTCATTTGGAAGATTAGTAGCAAAAATTCTTTTCATAATTGCTTCTCTGATAGGGGCATTTTTTTCACTTTGAATCTTATATACCGAGTAGTTTAACAATTCTTCAAAGAATTCATTTACTAACGATTTAATATTTTCCTTTCCTTCTATTTTATTTCTTATTTCTACTATAATCTTATCTTTATTTTTGTCAAGTATTATAAAAGACCTATCCATCATAATATAAGCTGCGGAGTATATAACTTCCACAGGATAAATTTCGGGGTTTATAGTTATTATAGCAAAATCATTTTCTATTTTTATATTACCGATTCCGTTTAAAGTTTTCATTTTTAAAGTTTAATTTTTTTTAAAAATAATTTTTTATAAATAATATAAGATTTCCTTTAGCAATTAAAGTGATAAGTGCTCCAATACAAATAAAAGGAGCGAATTTTATTGCACTTATTACTTTTATTTTTTTATTTTTTATTTTTTTATTCGTTATCTTATTTATTCTTTCTATATCTAAAATGCTAATACACATTTTTGGTTTTAGTATACAATTATTTATAATTTTTTTGGTGATATTTTTATCATTCATTTTTTTACTTTTTTTATATAATCCTTCAATTGTTACCATACCCGGCTTAAGGTCGCGTATTTTAACTTCACGTATGAAAGAATCGGAAAATATTAAACTAAAAAAATTTGATAACAAAATATAACCGCCACTTATTAAAAGAAATTTATATAAAAAGTTAAACAAAAAGAAATTTTGGTAATCAACAAAAACTCTTAAAATAGCAACAACAAAAAGAAAATAAATTGTGCTTTCTTTTAGAATGTTGTTTATTAATAAATTTAAAAAATACACACACAGAATTATCAAAATCGTATCTGTTTCGATTCCAAACTTGTCCAATAACAAAGTTGCTAACCAAGAATATGAGAAAACCGCTAGTAAACTGATACCAATGTCTTTTGGTTTTATTTTTTTAATATTTGAAAAATTAACTTTCTTTTTTTCTATAAAAAAATATTCAATCAAAACAAATATAAACGCGATAATAAAGGTATTAATGAATAAGTCCAGAGCGCCTAAATGAGAAAAGACAGAATTTTTATATATGTGAGAAGGAATCAATAAAGAGAATACAAAGAACAATTTTGCATCGCCTGCGCTTAGAATGTTGTAATACCATAATATAAGTCCTATTAAAAAAGTTCCTCCCACATTTATTAAGATCTTTTTAAGATAACCCCCATCAATCTTTCCGCATATAAAGAATAGTGCATAAGAAACAACTCCAATTACGGAAAAAAGGGTAATAACCCGGTTACTAATTTTTGAGTACTTTATGTCTGTATAGATTGAAAGAAAACTCAAAAGAACTATTAAGATAACGAAATATATAACCATTCTATGTTAATTTTTTTTAAATTTTAAATAATTAATGTTTTTCACGAAACCTTTATAAATAAAATTTCTTTCAAAAAATAAAAGTGAAATATATGAATAAGAGAGCGATAGTGGTTTGGTTATTTTTTTTAGTATTTTTGTTTTTGTTAATAACACCTCCTAATTACGCCATTGAACTTTTTTGCAATTATTCAACATCTGAGACATCAGAAATATTTAACATAGAAGAATCATCCACTTATTTAGCGCCAATTTTAATAAGTGGAAATGTCTTAGTCCCCCATACAGACACAGGAGAGTCCGACAACGAAGATGAGTGTTTACAAAAAAAAGCAGAATTAACAAGTAAAGGGTGTCGTTATTTAGAAGAAACAGAATCCTCATACCTTTGCCGCCACACCACAATAAGTGAAGGCAAAATAGTTTTTTGTTATTATGATGATGAAAAGACGAATTTTAAAAAATGCGTTTGGTCCTGCACTTATAACATACCAACAAGTGGCTGTAACTTCCAAATAACCTCATACGCACTTGACGAATCCCAACAACAAATAGGCGATTATGCAAAATTTGAAATAAACCAACAGCCAGTAGGTTCTTTTTTTAATTATTCAATAAGTTTTGATTTAGATGAGATATGGGCCCTTGTAGGAGTAAATCCTCTTTTATACACTTCTATACCCGCATTAAAATTCGTAGCAGACCCTTTTGTTTTGCTGAACGGAAGTTTGGAAAACAACCAGCCGTATACAAAATTTCATGAGGGCGCGAAAACCAATAGCGTTAATTGCCAAGCAAGAGACAGCGAAGAAGGAATAAAGAGTGATGTTGAATGTGTAACTTTTCCGATATCAAAAAAAATCGCTGATTGCAGAGGCGAATTGCCAAATAATAAGTGTTGTGGTGATGACGATTTAATAAACCCAGGTTTTGAAGCAAGTATCTCGAATGAAAAATATATATCTTCTGCTTGGAATATAACCAAAATCGGAAATACAGGATGCACAAAAAAAGAGGGACAATTTTGTTATACTGATTCTACAACCAGCCATAGCGGTTACCAAAGTTATAAAATGCAGGATAACCAATCAAGAAATTCTGGACTACTACAGGAAGTAGGGCTCATAAGCAACCAAAATTATTATTTATCAGCATATGTTAAAACGATTAATAACAATAAGTCGGGCGCGTATTTAGGAGTTTCAAACAAAAATTTATACATCTTGCCGGGCACAAATTCTTGGAGGCATTACTGGTTGCCTTTTA
>JAWAEZ010000028.1:0-8693 GCA_038890975.1 Candidatus Woesearchaeota archaeon | reverse complement strand
TCTACCATAAGATGATACTCAAGATTACTCTTTGATTTTATTTCTTTTAATTCCGCAGGATTCAATGTCCTATTCTTTACGAATTTCCCATCGGTAACATCTATTTGTATTGTATTTGATAATTTCTCAAATTTCTTTAACTTTTTTTTTAAATCCTCAATATTCTTTTCAAGAATTGCAGGTATTATTTTTAATGATATTTTTTTTATTTTTCTCATATTAAAATTAGGTATTATTTAATTAATTTTATCCAATTTTTTAATTCTTCTCTTATGTCTTTCTTCGTTAGAAAATTTTGTTTTCATCCAACGAAGTGTTATTTTCAGTTGCTTCTCAAAATTGACTTTTCTTGCGCGAAGACAGAGGATATTTGAGTTATTATGCTTTCTCGACATTACTGCTGAATAATTATCATAACAAAGAGAAGCCCTTACGCCTTTAATCCTGTTTGCCGCAATTACCATTCCCGTTCCTGTACCACAAATAAGAATTCCTTTTGCACCTTTTTGTTTGGCTACTTTTTTTGCTACTTTAAAAGCGTAGTCGGGGTAATCCACTGCCCTTTCGTTATAGGTACCGAAGTCAGAATATTTTATGTTGTTCTTTTCAAAGTATTTTTTAAGAAACTCCTTGAGTCTATATCCAGCGTGATCAGAAGCTATATAAATCATTTTAACCTTTTGCTCTTAGTTGATATTTTTATAATTTATCTATATAAGTTGAATATTATAATCTTGCTTTTATATTTTTTGATTTAAGCTGTTTTTATTTTTTAATAAACAAAACAAAAAAACAAAAGAATAATAAATCAAAAAGTTTTTAATAATTCAAAATAAGAGTGTTTTCGTTAAATAAATTCGTTAAATAAAAGATGAAAATTATCTCTTGGAATATTGCTGGAATTAAATCGGCAGAAAGAAAAGGTCTTCTTGGTTTCATAAAAAAAGAAAAAGCAGATATATATTGTTTTCAAGAAGTAAAATCTTCCCCTGAAAAATTTGCTAAAAAGATTAAATGTTACGAGATGATATGGTTCCCCGCGCAAAAAAAGGGGTATAGTGGCACTCTTGTTTTTACAAAAATAAAACCGTTGTCCATAAAGAAAGGGATAGGCGAAAGAAGAATCGATAACGAAGGAAGAGTTATTATTTTAGAATTTAAAAATTTCTATTTAATAAATGCTTATTTTCCTCACGCTGGAAGGGCTCTTAAAAGATTGGGCTTCAAGATGAAGTTTAATAACCTTTTTTCAAGATTATGCGAGCGTTTGAGAAGAAAAAAAGCTGTTGTAATCGCTGCGGATTTTAATGTAGCTCACAAAGAAATAGATCTAGCAAACCCCAAACAAAATGAAAAAAATGCAGGTTTCACCAGAAAAGAAAGAGAATGGTTTGAAAATTTTCTTAAAAAAGGGTATATAGATACATTCAGGGAATTTGTGAAAGAGGGAGGACATTATACTTGGTGGAGTTACAGATTTAATGCTAGGAAGAGAAATATAGGATGGCGGGTTGATTATTTTGTAGTAAGCAAAGAATTAAGTAAGAAAATAAAAAGTAGCAAAATTCTCAAAGAGGTTTATGGTTCAGACCACTGCCCTATCGAATTAGAAATAACAAAAATAAACAATAATTAATGTAAATGGTTTAAAAACCTGTGACTACCCCCCCAATAACCATTAAAGCTTTAGGTCCGTAGTAGCCAGATTTAAAAAAGGTTTCTTTTGACAATCTTATATTTTTCATAATATCTATACAGTTACCTACAAACATTCCTCCTTTAAACGGAATTTTTTTACCGTTCTTGTAGAAATATCCTAATCTTATCTCTGCAGTGAAATCCCCCGAATAAACATTTGGAGCAAAAGAAGAAAAACCAACTATTTCACAAACTCCGTCTTTTCGCATTTCTTTTTCTGCTATTTTACCTGCCTTCACTTCTATATTTCCCAAAGGACCTGTAGGTTCTATTTTAAGATAGTCGGCATATCTTTTTGTTGCAAAAAAGTTTTTCATAATACCGTTCTCTATTAATGCTACTTTTTTTGCTGGTATAAACGCATCGTCAAAACTAAAAGTCCTCAGCCCCTTTTTGATTAGGGGATTACTTATTATAGTTATTTTATCTCCAATAATTTCTGGCACTATTTTTTTCCCTTTCTCAAACCTTGATATTTTTAGATACTTCATTTTAGCTCCTGTATGAACAACTAAAGGGTTTTCGTTGAGGGAAGGGACAAAAAATTCTGCTATCGCATCTTCGCTTAAAAGCACCGGCCCCTTAAAAAATTTAGGATTTACAGCATTTGAAATATCTCTGGCTATTATAGAATACTTATCAATTAACTCTTTAAAATTTATCATACTTAAATCCGATTCAGAACGCATAGCAACATACTCCTGTTCTCCCCTTTTTCCTTTTGAAGTTATTACAACTTCTACATAACAATTTCCTTTTTCTCTCTCTAATACGCATCCAAAACTATTTAGTAATACTACTCTTGACTTGCTGTTTAAAATTTCAAGAGCATTTATTCTTTCCTTCTTGCCCTTTATTGCATTGTAAGCTTCCAAAGCTTTTTTCTTTATTTCCTCGTAAGAAGGAAGTTTAGCCCTTTGTTTTTGATAACGCCCTTTAAATTTTCCAAAAGGAACATAGAAAGGATTTTTTACTAAAGAAGCTGAAATAATCGCTTCTCTTATTTTCTTATTTATCTCTTTTTCATTTGTTATTGAAACTGTTGCTTCCCCAATTTTATCTTTAAACTTTTTATATACTGTTACAAAAATATCTTCTCTTTGTCCTGATATAAAGCATTCTTGCTCATCTAATTGAAAATATACTTCCCTTTTGTCGTTCGTAATATTGGCTATTTTCCAATAATCTATTTTTT
Organism: Candidatus Woesearchaeota archaeon; assembly: GCA_038890975.1. GTDB lineage: Archaea > Nanobdellota > Nanobdellia > Woesearchaeales > CAIVOO01 > JAWAEZ01. The sequence goes on along the minus strand of JAWAEZ010000028.1, from coordinate 5,800 downwards.
CTTTTTCAAGCGCTCTTTTTATTTTATCAATCATTTTTCTAAATCCTTTTAAGCGAGATGAAGGTTTTCTATTCTCAAAAACGCTCCTCCTTCCGAAACAGGCACCCATTCCTTATGTCCTTTGCCGCAACTCCCCACATTTTCTATGTATATCTCTTTTGAAACTTCTTTTATATTGCCTAAAATATCAGGAAGGTACCCTGTTATGCCGATATCGTCGTAATACTCATTTACCAGTTTGCCATTTTTTATTCTTTGACCGCATATTCCTTGTATTTGAACACCCCACCCCTTAGGATCTTCCATCCCCCCTCCACGCCCGTATAAATATACTCCGTCTTTGATTTTAGTAATCATTCTATCAAATGAACTTTCTCCCGGAGCAAAGAATGTTACAGACATTCTTGCATACGCTTTATGGTCAAAGGACTCGCACCTTCCGTTTGCTGTTCGTTTTATATTGAGTTTTTGCGCGCTCAACATATCCGTTATAAAATCATTCACTATTCCATTTTTTACTAGGTAAGTTCTTGTTGAAAGTTGACCCTCGTCGTCAAAGTAGTAACTTCCCCTGCATCCTTTCATGGAAGGATCGTCCACTATAGAAACAAAATTAGCAGCTATTTTTTTCCCTACCCACTCTTTTGATAACGCTCTTTCTTTATAGACAGTATCCGACTCCATACCGTGGCCAAATGACTCGTGAGCTAGCAAACCAGAAACCCTGCCTCCAAGGATACAATGATATTTACCTGGCTTAATTTTCTTTGCGTTTATCAGTTTCTTTGATTCTTTAGCTGCTTTCTCTGCAATCTTAATAAAATCTCTTGAAACCTCAAAACCGTGCCCAAAAGAAATATCATAATTATATCTCAATTCTCCTGTTTTAGATTTTACGATTGCAAAACACATCGCGGACACTTTTGAAAGTTTTTGGGTGAGAAATTTATTTTTTGAGCAAAATATTTTATTAACAATTTCTTCTTCATAGATAGCTTTTGCATTTTTCAGATATTTTTTTGTTTTTAGAATGCCCAAAGCATTCTCAACTGCGGATATTTTTTTGCCTAATTCCACCCTTTTCGGCTCTATGAGCGGTATATCTGTAAAATTTCTTTCAATATTTTCATCATTTATTCTTATTTTACTTTTTTTAATTTTTATTTTTGAATTCAGTAATTTAGCAGTTCTTTTAAGATTATTGTAACTTAGATCTGTTGTAAACATTTCTAAAAACTTTTCCCCATCAAAAACTCTCATCTTTATTCCTGTCTCCGCAGTGTTTGATATGTCTGCGGTTGCAAAATCTTTTGTTATACTTAAAGCACAATTGTCCACCAAGAGCGTGTCAGAATATAAAGAATTTGAGTTTAATATAGAAATTATCTCTTTGAGTATTTTTTTACATTCTTCCCTATTATTTATATCTAAGTACATTTTGTTTTATTTTTATCTCCACTTATCAATTCTTATTCGATTATACCCTGCTTGTTTTATTTTTTCCGATATTTCTTCTACTAATTGCTGAGGGCCGCATACAAAAAATTCTGGATTCTTCAAGTTTCTGGCTGAATCTTCAATAAGTTGTTTGTCTATTCTTCCTGTTCGTCCTTCCCATTGTTGGCGAGTCAGTGTTATCACTATTTTTATATTTTTATTTTTAAGTTTTTCCCACTCATATCTGTATATTATATCTTTTTCTGTTCTTGCACTGTATAATAAAACTACTTTGTTTTTTAGTTTTTTATCAAGCACGTAGTGAATTATACTCCTGAAAGGCACTATGCCACATCCTCCTGCTATAAGAACAAGATCGTTGTTCTGCTCTTTAAAAGTAAAATCCCCGAGGGGCCCGATTATATTTATAATATCCCCTAGTTTAGCTTCGTGTAATTTACCAGTAAGCAAACCTACTTTTTTAACAGTTATTAAAATCTTATTTTTATGTTCTGTAGGACTAGAACCTATTGAGAACGCTCCTTTTTTTTCTAAATCGGGTAATGATACTATAACAAACTGGCCTGGTGTGAATGCGAAATCTTCTTCAAGTTTTATCCAGAAACTTTTTACATCTTCACTCTCTTCTATTATTTTTTCAATAGTTCCTTTTAATTTTTTAACCATCTAAACTCCGTGCTTTTTTCTGTATTGTTGTATCAGTTTTTCTACTTTTGTTTTGATTTTTTTGTTACTTATTCCTATTTTCGTCTTATGCTGTACCTCTCTTAAAGTTTTAGCCCCCTCTATTACGGCATTTTCTATATCTCTTTCTGTTATTTTCAAGGTGTTATCAATTATTGGAGAATCGGTTATGACTCTTTCGTATTGCTTTGTTCTTTTAAAATAGTCATTTATTGCTTCTCTTAAAGCTTTGTCCCCTAAAACAGAACAATGATATTTGACAGCTGGCACCCCTGCAAGTTTGTCTACTATTTCTTTAGGAGTTATTTTTCTTGCTTCCTCTAAAGGCATTCCTTTTACTATTTCAGAAAGCACAGATGTTGTCGCTATCGCAGAAGCGCAACCGAATGTCTGCCATTTCACATCCTTAATAGTTTCTTTCTTTTTATCTACTTTTATCCACATTTTCATCATATCGCCACAAGCAGGGGAACCTACCATCCCTACCCCGTCTGCTTTGAAATTCTTAATTTCTTCTTCGGTCCTTATGAAATTTTTTGGGTTAAAAAAATGTTTCTTTACCTTTTCTGAATAGAACCAAGTTGTTTTTTCTTTCTTACTTTGTTTTTTCATTTTAAAGGCGATATCTCCCTTAGTTGTTTTACTATTTTAGGAAGCTCTTTTACAACCCTATTTATATCCTCTTTTGTTGTAAATCTTCCTAAACTAAACCGCAAACTGCCATGACTCGCTTCAATAGGCAAACCCAATGCCATTATAACATGCGAAGGTTCTAATGAATGCGAAGAGCAAGCGCTTCCTGTGGATGCGCATATTCCCTTTGCGTCGAGATGAAGAAGTAAAGATTCGCCCTCGACACCGTAAATAGATATATTTAAGTTGTTAGGCAATCTTTTTTTCATATCGCCATTTATTCTGCAATTAGGTATATTTTTAATAATTTTTTCTGCAAGGTAATTTCTTAGTTTTATAAGTCTTTTTGATTCTTTTAATTTTGTTTTTTGAGCAATTTCAAGTGCCTTAGCTAAGCCAACTATTGAAGGAACATTTTCGGTTCCGCTTCTTAAACCAAACTCCTGTCCTCCGCCATGGAGCAACGGTACAATAACAACATCTTTTTTTACAAACAAAAAGCCTACTCCCTTAGGACCGTAAATTTTGCTTCCATTTACTGTCATCAAATCTACGCCAAGATTTTTGACATTTATATCTAAATAACAAGCTGCTTGACACGCGTCTGTATGAAAAAAGATATTATGATTTTTTGCAATTCTTGATATTTCTTGTACTGGTTGTATAGTACCTATCTCATTGTTTGCGTACATCACACTGATTAATATTGTATCTTTTCTTATTTTGCGCTCTATTTCTTTTGCACTAACTATCCCATTTTTTTCAACATCAACATAACTTACTTCAAAACCTTCGTATTCTTCAAGATATTTACAAGCTTCTAATACTGCGTGATGTTCAATCTTCGTGGTTATTATATGATTACCTTTTTTCTTGTTTGCCATAGCAACACCTTTTATCGCTAAATTAACACTTTCTGTTCCTCCTCCTGTGAATATTATTTCTTTTTCATCCGCACCGATTATTTTCGCAATTTTTTTTCTTGCATCTTCAATTGCTCTTTTCGCTTCTAAACCTTTAATATGCATACTGCTCGGATTTCCATAAATATCTGAAAAATAAGGAAGCATCTCTTTCAATACTCTTTTATCTACAGGGGTTGTTGCTGAATTATCAAGGTACGCTATACGCATGCGTAACACCTCCCTTTTATATTACAATATTTCTTATGTATGGCACAAAGCACTTTTTCTTTCCTAATTATTTCGCATAATCTTCTAATCTCTAGAAAAAGACATTGTTCATTTATTATTCTTGTTGCAGAGTTAAATATCTCTTTCTTTATTTTTTTGTTGAAAAATATTATATTTGCTCTCTTGTTCCTTAAATACTGAGAAACTGCGGGGGCTGTAACCCCTAGTTTTTTAGAAATTTCATTTTGTTTTAAGCCGTGTTTTTTCATGGCAATAGCAAGCTCTTTTCTCAATGCTGGAAGAATATACCATACTTCTATTTCTTGTGGAAAAACAAAAGTCATAAAAAAATTAACAATTGTTAATTATTTATAAAATTTTTGTTTGAATGATAAATCATCCTCCTGAAATATTTATAACGGATGTTGAAGGCACAACACCCGCTAATGATAATTCTATTACTATAAAGAGAATATAAATAAAAATTAAAGATATCCCTTCTGTCGTAGATAATTTATTGCCGCTTTCTATGAAAGTTGCAAATATTAAACAAGTAACCGCCATAAAGAGGGAGCTTGAAAGAAAAAGAAAAAAGTTGGCAGATATTGGTGATATTACGGCAGTAATTCCTAGCACAAGTGTGCTATTAACAATTACTGCTCCTATGATATCTCCTAACATAAAACTGCTATGCCCTTTTTTTACTGCACTAATAGAAAAAACAAGTTCAGGTAAAGATGTGCCTATTGCTACAAAAAATATGCCTATGAATATTAAAGGCAGGCCTAAATCAGAAGAGATAAAAGAACTGTACTTAACAATTTGTTTTGAAAATACAAATAATAAAAAAATTGATAACATAAAAATAGCTGTATTAATAACCGCTGAAACTCTTGAAACGTTATTTTTTTGTTTTGCTGCGTGTATTTTTCTCCTTTTATATATTCTGAAAGAAAATAGAAGGAATAATGTAATCAATAAAATGCCGTCTATTCTTGAAAGTTTATTACCCAAATACATCAAAACCATTGGTACTAATGCAATTAATGTCATATAAATAGCATCTTTCTTTATTTCCTTTTGTTTGCAAACAATTTTTCCTGCTGTGAGAACAGAAATTCCGGCTATCAAACTCAGATTAACAATATTGCTCCCTATAACATTCCCCAACGAAAGTGAAGGATTATTGTTTAATGCTGAGTTTATACCAACAAATAATTCAGGGATTGTTGTAGAAAGGGCCATAATAATGAACCCTACAACAAATTCGCTCATCCCCAAAAAAGAAGATATTTTTGCTAGGCTCCTTACGCAAATAGCCCCGCTTATTATAAGAAAGATACAAAAAACTAAAAAAAATAAAATATTAATTAATAAAGCCATTTTGTTTCAAATTTTTTTTATTTTAAAATAAAAATGAAGCATAACCAACAACCGCAGTTTTATCATTGTTAGTTTCTGCTGATGTTGAATAATTAAGTAGTTTAAAGCTCCAGTTTTTTAACTTTGCTATTTCAATGATTATCATTAAAGGGTAAATTCCGCAAGCATCAATTCCTTCGTAATCTTTATTTATTATCTTTTTTATTGTCTCTTTATCTTTCGCAGTTGCTTCTTCGTAAGGTAAAAAATGACTTAAATCCGTGCTTACTATGAAAAAAGAATTATCAATGTTTGACAAAATTTTCGCATATTCCACTGCTTGGGGTTTGGTAATTTCTCCAACACATATGGGTGTAATCCCGAATTCTTGTTTTGTGATTTGTGATATGAATTGCACAAAAGGTAGCTGAACTTCTATGGAATGCTCATTTATATGAGGTCTTTTATTAGATTTTATAACTTCTATTTTTTTTAAATTTATCTTTCCTAAGGGTGTTTCCCAACTAGTG
>JAWAEZ010000027.1:0-8857 GCA_038890975.1 Candidatus Woesearchaeota archaeon | reverse complement strand
CTCTGACTTCCCCAAGGTTTTCTCCATAGTTGAAGACCTCCGAACCAGTTCCCTTGATTTTTACTCCGTCAGAAATCAATACATCTGCTGTTCCCAAGGAAACTGTTGTCTCCTTTCTCATTTCGAACTGGAGGCTTGCTCCAATGTCTACTGCACCTACTACATCTTCGGCTGCTGCCTTATCACCCACGACGATAAAAGCGTCGAATTTGCCATCCTTTACGAATGGCGCTGGGTATTGGCTTAGATCAGCAGCTAATGCGCTGAACACTGTTGCGCCCATCATTGTGGCACCAGCTGCTAAGGCAACAACCTTCTTTATTGCCTTCTTAACTTCCATTTAAACACCTCCATGTGTTATCGTTTTTTTTTGTTTGTATGAGCCCTATGCACCGCATAAGCCCATTACAAACTTATTTTTTTGGAAGTAAATATGATTTATGATTTTATTATGTTTTATTTTTATTATGGTTTTATTATTTGTTTAATTTGTTTTATTTGCTTTTTTTGTAGGTTTAAAGTTGTTTTAGCCAATATTATTTAAATTTTTGTTTAATTCTTTTTTTTACGAAACTATACTATGATAATGTTGGGGAAGATTATAGTGGCTAAACAGAGAGTTGCTTTATAAAATTTTCGCTGTTGTTTTTTGCATAAAATAGCGAATTTAATAGAAATAATTTATTTCTGCTGAATTCTGGCGAATAAGCATTTCGTCACTTAAAAATTAAAAATAACTTTATGTTGAATGTTTGCCTCGTTTATTTATAAATCAATAAAAAGATTTATAAACAAAATTTTTATTTTCTTTATTGAAAATAATTTATTTGTTTTATCGGGATATCGCTAAAATTTCTTTTTAATCCTATTAAAAAATTATTCTATTTAGCATTAAAAAAAATTATTCCTCAAAAACCTAATTCAATAAAAATAAACAATTAAAAACACTAAAAAAAAATATTAACAAAATTATAGTGAATAAAAATACACAAAATTAAAATAGTGGTTAAAAATCTAAAAACAATTACGATTACTGAAAAATAAAAAGATGAAAAAGCAAGAAGAAAAAGAAGAAAGAGAAAATAAACATAACTTTAAAAAATATTTTCTTCTGATTATTCCCCTTTTGATTTATATTTTTTTGGCAGTTGATTCTTCTAATATGCATTTAGTTCCTGAAAGAGACAAAGAATTTTATAAGCACGAAAGCGGATATAATTACCCGCACTCAGTTGATTCAATGTCTTATTACAAACAAGCACTTGATTTATCAGAAGGAAAAAAACCACAAAAAATTTCAATGCTTGCTTATATTGAATACTCAATATTCAAAATTGGGCAATTTTTTAACCCCGACTTTACACTTTTTGGAGCAATTTTTTATATGCCGCTAATTCTAGGAGTAATCTCTCTTATATTTATTTTTTTGATAACAGAGAAAGCAGTTAATTCCGTTGTTGCTTTTTACTCTTCAATTATTTTTGCAATCCACCCAATAATTTTAAGAACTTTTCAAGCGTCTTACGGCGATAACGGTTCGCTTAACATTCTTTTTTCTCTAATCTTTATATTCCTATTTTTTAACCTGGTTGAATCATTTGAAAAAAAATTAAACAAAAAAATATTATTATACGGAGTTTTATTGTTAATATCAACAATACTTTTTGCTTATTCTTGGAATGGCTATTATTACATACTCTTCATAACATCATTTTTTATTGTAACATATTTTTTCTTAAAAATGTATAAAGCAAACAGAATAAAAGAGATTACTATTTTATTTGTCATAGTTATTGTTGTTGTTTTTGTTTCTTTTATATTATTTAATGACCAAATCAAAAAATCAAAATTATACATTGATATCGTAAAACCAAAATTAACATCAGAGGGCTACCCCGAGACATCTGCTTCTATACAAGAACTTCAAAAAACAGATTTCTCGGCATTGCTTGTTAGTGCTGGTTGGTGGCCTATATTCGTTGGGGCAATAATCGGTTTGTTAGGTTTTATATTAACAACAAGTTTTTTTGTTTCTGAAAAACCAAAAAGAGCATTTAAACTTTATCTCTCTTTGTATTTGATATTTGCACTTATAGGCACAGCGAGGGCTTTACGAGCGCAAATTTTTTTAGGGATGATTTCTTCAATTATGGCAGGTGCAGGTATTTATTATCTTTCTTCATTAACATCTGGTTTATTAACAAAATTGTTTAATAAGAGAAATGCAATAAAATACAAATCAGTAATTAATAAAGTAGCAGTTATTATTCTGCTGCTAATTACTTCCTACATAACAATCAAAATAACTTACCAAGTGATAAATCGGCCACCTCTTATGGAGGACTCTGTGTATTTTACCGCTAAAAAAATAGAACAAAATTCAGAAAAAAATGCTTTAATAACTTCGTGGTGGGATGAAGGTTCTCTTTACTACGCATTTTCTAATAGGAATGTTAGCGTAAAAGCACACCCCGAACCAGCGATTGTGTATTTAACAGCAAAAGCGCTTTCAACAAACGACGAAAATCTTTCTGTAGGGATATTTAAAATACTGAATTGTGGCAACCCACGAGACGAAATGATTAAAAAAAATCTTACTTATGTGATACAAAATACTAATTGTTCCCCTTCGCAACACTTTCTGGTATTATCAAGCTGGGTGAAAAATTATTACGAGATTATATATAAGTATGGCTATTGGAATTTTGATAAACAGGACTCGGATATAGAAAAAAAAGTTATGGGCGACTTTGAGATATGTAAGCCCTATAACGAGGTTTTGATATGTGGCAATTACACAATAAACACTAAAACTTGGGAAGCGAAATTTAACAACAAAATCAACATTTCGCTAATTTATCCAACAGAAAAAGGAATTTATTTTAAAGACAAAAAAACAAGATATATTCTGATATTATACAGAGTTGGTTCGCATTACGAAACAGCCGCTGTAAGAAAAGACATAATGGATAGTATGTTTGTGCGGCTTTATTTTATGGACGGAGCAGGATTGAAACATTTCAAAAAATTCAGCGAAATAAATACTGCAAAAAGAACAATTGCTTACGAAATAATTTACGATTAGGATTTTTATTATTTCTTTTATGTTTTCTTTTTATTTTTTATTAAATCTTATTATTTAATTCTTTTATTATTTTTTGTTATTCTTTATTTTAGTTTATATCAATGTTTTTATTATACTCATATACTTTTTTGTTAAATTTAATTTATTTTAAATTTATTTACTCAATTATTTTAGTATTCTTCATTTTTAATGTGTTTTTATGACACATTTAAAATTGTGCTTTACAAACTAGAATATTTTAGATTTATTTTATAACTTACAATTTATAATTAATAATTATGCTCTTATCTTTGCACTTTTTTTATATTTTAAATTGGGTGATTAATATCAAAGCAAAAAAATAAATCAAAACTTAAATACGAAAAAATCAAGAAGCACACACAGAGCAATTAAAAATTGCAATACCCATACAAAAAAAACAACATCTTTCTCATAGCATTTGTTTTTTATTTTCCTAACAATTGTTATTGCAATATGTTCAATTCCGTAATATTTACTATATGGCTCTGCTAAAGAGCCATCTGGAAGAAGTTTCGCGAATGATTCTTTTTTTAATTTTCCTCTCGCCTTTAATAATCCTTCTATGAAATATAAGCCAAAAAGAAAAACAGAAAATTTTTCAATGTTGCCCAATATCGCCACTATTGCGATAAGAGCCCCAACAGAATAAGTCATCGTGTCACCCGGAAATATTTTCGCGGGGTAATAATTATAAAATAAAAAAGCCAAGAGGGAAGCAGCCATACAAAATGCCATCACTGCAACAGCATAATTATGCGTTGAAAAAACCATTACGCCCTGACAAATTAGGATTAATACCCCCATACCTGCTTCCAGACCGTTATAACCAGCAATTATGTTAAAGCCATTAGCAGCTCCGCTTATTCCTATCGGAACAACAACAAGAGGATAAAGCCATAGTATATTTATCCTTCCAAAGAAGGGGATAGTTATTTCAGAAACGCCAGCATTTATTACCATTATTGGAACAGCTATTAAAAATGGAAGCATTAACTTCTGTATTTTTCCTAAGCCGATTTTCCAGCCGAGCAAATCATCAACAAGTCCTATAATAATTGCTGTGAGCACACTTGCGGAAGTAGCTATTACCAAAATTATGTTTGACCCATTCTTGAAATAAAAAACTTCAAGCGCAACATAAGACATCAACCCCGCTATGAAACCAAAACCGACAATAAGCCCTCCAAGACCTGCTGCTTTTCCTGATTTTTTATGTACATCTTTTTCAACAAAACCAAACTTCCTAGCTCTCTTAATCCAGAGAGGTAAAACTAAAAATGTTACAAGAAAACTTATTGTGATTGGTATCTCAAGCATATCAAATCAATTATTAGTTTGTTTTTATTCTTTTCTTTTTTAACATCTCTTCATATACTTTCTCGACACCTTTTACAAGATTCTCTTTGCCGAAATCTTTTGAAAATTTTGTTGCTTCTCTGCCCATTCTTTCTCTTAATTCTTTATTTTTAGCAAGCAAAAGAATTTTTTCAGCAAGTTCATCAACATCTCCAGGTTTTACTAATATTCCTGTTTTTCCGTTTATAACTTGCACCCTCACACCGGGCAAATCGGAAGCAATCACAGCTCTGCCAACGGCCATTGCCTCGTAAATAATCCGGGGTGTGCCCTCAAATAAAGAAGGCACTATAACAACATCTGATTTTTCAAGTAATGGTAAAATATCCTTTACTTCGCCTAACATCTCAACATTTTTAAGATTAAAATATTGAATCTTCTTCTTTAAATCTTCTCTTAACTCTCCATCTCCCGCTATTAAGAATTTAATATTTTCTTTTTTTAATTTATTAGCAGCGAGGATAAGATTAATAAGCCCCTTTTGTTCTGCAAGCCGCCCTGCAAACAAAAATGTCACAACCTTATTGTTAGGTAGGGGTTTTGGGGAAAACCTTTTGAGGTCAATCCCGCTTCTTACAGTTATATACTGCTCCTTCCTACCAATCTTTTTTGATAAGTAATCATCGGTTAATGTGTCAGCATTTGAAATTATTTTATGTGTGAATTTCGCGCATATTCTTTCAAGTAATATAGCACAATTATTAATTAAAAAATTTCTTTGTTCTGTAAAAGAAGGGCCGTGAATAGTGTGAATAATTATCGGAACACCTGACATTTTCGCGGCTATTCTTCCCAAAAAACCCGCTTCTGATGTATGTGTATGTACAATATCAAACTTTTCTTTTTTAATATATAAAAAAATCTCTACCAAAGCAGGAAGGTATAAGAAAAAATTATTATGTTTAAGAGTTTTAAATACTTTTATTTTTATTCCACACTTTTTTGCTTTCTCAACGAATTCGTTATTATACGCAGTTCCAAAAGCAAGGGTAACATCATACTTTTTTGTGTTACCTATCGCCGTAATGAGGGTATTCTCGTCAGCTCCCGCTCTTATGAAACGGGTTATTATATGAAGCACTTTTGGTTTGTTCATTTTCTAACTAAAAAGTTATAAAGAGAAGAATATTCTCTTGCAATTTTCTTAGCTGAAAACTTCTTTTTTACTATAAGCGATGAATGCATTCCTAATTTTTTTCTTAGTTTTTTATCTCTTGAAATTAAAAGAATGTTATTTTTTAATGCTTTAGTATCATTTATGTCACTCAAGAGACCGTTTTTTTCGTGTGTCACCACCTCTTTAACGGGGCCTATATTTGTAGATATTATTGGAAGCCCAAAAAGCATAGCTTCTAAGAATGCTAATGGTAATCCTTCATAAACTGATGGGCATATAAATACATCAGAAACTTCTAATAACGAAAAAACATCTCTTCTAAACCCCATACAAAAAATATGAGACGAAAGATTATTATCTATTATAAATTTATTAATCTTGCTATATAAACTTCCTTCACCAACAATAAGCAACTTTAATTTATTATTCTCTTTAATTGCTTCTTTAAATGCTTTCAGTAAATTAAAATGCCCTTTTTGTTTAACTAATCTAGCAACATCAATAAAAATAACATCATCTTTTTTTAGATTTAATTCTGCTCTAGATATCTTATTTTTTATTTTTCTTTTATTTAGATCTATAGGGTTGTATATAAAACAGCTCTTCTTATTTGATTTTAGTGCTTCTTTTAGGTCAAAAGCTTTTTTTTCAAAACTAATTTGGCTACTCTTAGAAACATATACTGTGAAATCGGGAATATTACTAGTAAGATGCATAGCAATCCTAGTGAGAGGATTAAAGGCACATTTCAAATTATGAATAGTATCTACTAATTTAAATTTGTGCTTAATCTTAAAAAGTCTACTAAAGATTGTAGCCCTCCCTAAATTAGAATGTACAATGTCAGGTTTAAATTCTTTAATAACTCTGTTGAATTTTAGAAGCGTAAGAAAAGAAATTTTTCTTTTTGTTTCGGTGTAATTTACCCTAACCCCCAAATCCGAAAAATCTTTTACCACTATTAAATGTTCTTTTCCTATTTTCTCAATAGAGAATATCATAACCTCATATTTATTCTTCTCAAGGTTTTTTATTATGTCTAGAAGAAAATTATACATTGCGGTTCTTTCTAGTACATTAACCACGAATAAAATTTTTATTTTTCTCATTTGGAAACTTTAAAATTAGGAACTTTTATATATTTTATAGCATCTTTAATGTGCATTTCTTCCGAATTAAAAAAGTTCTCTCTTTTTATTTTTAATATTAATTTATTTGTCTTTCTTATATTTTTAATTATTCTATTGGTTGTATAGTCTCTCGCATACAACGGGCTGTACAAGTTATTTTTATTTTTTTTGTAGGATATACAGAATGGTCTTTCTTCTCTTTGCTTTTGTTTTCCTTTGATTATTTGGTAAATATCTGTTGTAAAAATAATCTTTTTTTTGATTTTTTTATTTGAGAAGAAAGGTATAGATAAATGAAATATGTTGTCAATTTCTGTTCGTGGGTGTGCTAAGTAGCCAGTTTCATTAAAGGCCTCGCCATGATCTGCGGTTACTATAAATAAAAAATTTGATTTTAACTTATCACACAAAAAATTGTGAATATTTTTGATATTTTTATCTACTTGTTTCACTTCTTCTACATACATATTTTTTAAAAATTTTATTTCTTCATTTTTAAGTTTGAAACCTAGGTATAACTTGTCAGTTAGTTCGCGCACTTTTTTAATAACTTTTTTATTATTGATATTTTCAGGGCAATAAGGAGTATGAGGGCCCATAAAGTGTAGAATTATAAAATTTTTATTTGAAAATTTTATTTTTTTTAGGATATTTACAATTTGTTTATCTCTAATTTTATCCCTAATAATATCTTCTTTTAGTCTAACAACTCTCTCTCTTAAAAAAAATAATATCTTATTTTTAGATTTTCTTATCTTGTAAGGTATTAAAACTTTTAATACATTAAAAATTTTATTATTAATGGTTTTAGAAGTTGTTTTTACTATAAAATCCTCAAAGTAATCGCAGTACTGGTTGTAGCCGAAATATCTTGATGTTACCGCATTTGCTGTTATGAATATTGTCTTGTAACCCTTCTCTTTCATTATTTTCGGCAGATAGAATTCAATATTATCTTCGTTTATTCCCTCTTTATTTGTAACTTCAAAAGGAAGTTTTCCTGTGAGAATCGCAGGCATTGCAAAATGTGTGCTTGGAGCGTTGGTGTATGCCTCTTTTTTATACCTAAAAATTTTATTTGTGAATGGCATGAGATTTTTATCATAAGCGCAGTCAGCTCTTAAACAATCTACTACGATTAATACTATATTTTGTGGCATTTTATTTTTGTTTTCCATTTTTCATCATTCCTTGCGCAAGTTGTATGTAAAATTTTATATTTATAAGTTTCTTGTCAATTAAAAGGTAAATTCCGTATAAACTGATTATGCCCCCTGCCACCAGCATGTTGTAAAATATTGTTGGGGGAAGATTATTCTTTATTAAAAATCCACAAATACCTATTAACATTATCATAATCACTGGCCTTATCAAATTGAAATCGTAGGGTTTGATTTTTTTAATGAGCCAAAGTTCTAATATGCCAAGATAATTTTGTGTGAATATTGATACAAGAGTAGCTATCGCTACACCTACTGCGCCAAACTTTGTTATCAAGAGATAATTAAGCACGAGATTTATTAATAACGCAACTATGCTATTCAACAAAACAAGCTTCGGGTAATTCATTGCTTTAAGAAGCATTCCTATCGGCCCCGAAATACACGCGAAAAAAGATGCAAAACTTAATATTGCAAGAAAAATTCCACTACCAGCATATTCCTTTCCAAATATGTAAAATATTATTTCGTTATTGAATAAAAGGAATACTAACAACAAAGGCAAGGTAAATATTGTTAAGAATTTTGTTGTTTTTCTAAATATGGTTCCTGCTTCTTTTATTTTATCACCGCTTACGAGTTTAGAGATGACAGGAAAGAATATTGGGATAATTATTGCATTAAGGATGCCAAGAACATTAGATAAATCGGAAGAAACTGAGTATTTCCCAACAATGCTTGAATCAAGAAAGTGTCCTATGAAAAAAATATCAATTCTGTGTAGCAACAGATATAAAACAGAGCTTAACATTATTGGCCAGCTAAAATTAAATATCTGCTTCGTTAAGTTGGTATTTGTCTCTTCTTTCAAGAAATTTATTCTGCGGTAAATAGTATAAAATATAACAGAAAAAACAAAGACATACGCAATAAGAATTGACATCGCCGCTTTTACAAGATTAAAATTAAAGAAAAAAAATACTAAAGC
>JAWAEZ010000026.1:5351-9182 GCA_038890975.1 Candidatus Woesearchaeota archaeon | reverse complement strand
TTCTGACGAGAGAGGAATAGATGTTATAAGAATAAAGGTAAAGGATTTTGCACGGACAAAAGCAATAGGGGATGTTCCTTTTAAGATAATATATCTTGACGAATGCGACGCTCTTACAAAAGAAGCACAACAAGCATTAAGAAGAACTATGGAGAATTATACTCAAACATGCAGATTTATATTATCTGCAAATTACAGCAGCAAACTTATAGATCCAATACAATCAAGGTGTGCTATATTCAGATTTAAGCCTCTTGAAGAGAAAGATATCAAAAAAATAGTTGAAAAAATCGTTGAAAACGAAAATTTAAAAATAGACAAAAATGCCGAGAAAGCTCTTTATGATGTTTCTGAAGGCGATTGTAGAAGGGTTGAGAACATACTCCAAAGTTGTGCTGCTATTTCTAATACCATAACAGAAGATATTGTATTTTCTCTCGCTTCTATGGCAAAACCAAAGGAAATATTTAAAGTACTTCAACTTGCTTTAGAAGGAAAATTTTTAGAAGCTAGAAAGGAATTACTTAATGTTATGCTTAATTACGGCTTGTCAGGGCATGACGCAATTAAACAAATACAAAAAGAGATACTCAATTTAAATATAGACAATAAAAAAAAGATGGTACTCATTGAAAAATGTGGGGAAGCGGAGTTCAGAATTAGCGAAGGTAGCGATCAATTTATCCAACTTGAAGCCTTTCTGGCTTCTATAGGCCTTTCAAATGAATGAAAATTTTTTAAAAGAGGCGGAAATTGTTTTAAAGCAAATAAGTTTATATAAAAGAAAATGTGCCAACTACGAAAAACAAGTTCAAGTTTTAAAAAAAATAGTAGATGACAAAAAAGCCAAAATAGAAGAAGTAGAAAATAAAATAAATTTTCTTTTGACGGAGTTAAGAAAAAAAAAGGAAGAAATAAAAAATTTAAAAGAAAAGTCAGCAGAAAATAGTTCTTTATCTATAGCTTCTCTAAAAGATAAAATAAAAATTTTGTTAGAAGAAAATTCATCACTCAAAAAACAAATATTTCATAAAGAAAAAGAAATAGCCGCCTACAGAGATAAAATGGCCTCTATAAAGAATATTCTCTTAGAAAAAAATAAAATATTAGAAGATCGTAATAAAAAAATAGAAGAAATGGCGAATCTTCTTCTGAAAGCGGATTCTATAATCTTGCGTTTAAAAGAAGAAATTATCAACAAAGAAGATGAAATAAAAAATTTATCAGAGAAGTTTTCAAAAACTCTTGAGCCGAAAAAAGAAATTATTATTAGGTTAAATAAAAAAATAGAAAACTACGATGCTTTAGTAAAAAATGTTTTGATGGAGAAAGAACAAATGCAGATAAAATTTGCAGAGTTAACAAAAGAATATTCAAAAATGAAAGAAAATTTAGATAAATTATCAAAACTTTCTGAAAAACAGAGTAAAATGCTTTCTATCTACGCTCAGGAAAAAAAGAATTCTAAAGTTTTATTTGCGAGGATAAAAGAATACGAAGAAAGAATAAATAAACTTGTCGAGTTATTAAAACATAGCGAAGAAAAAGTAAAATCTATGGAAAAAATCAATAAAGATATTATCCTGAAATATGAAGAAGAAAAAGCAATATTAAACGAAATAATCAGGGAAAAAGAAGAAGAAATAAGAAAAGCAAAAACTGCGGCCACGCAAATAAAAAAAGAAATAAGAGCCAATAATGTTAAAGAGAAAAGAGAAATTTTATATAAACCTATTCTTGGACCTTTAGAACATAAAGAAATAGAAGCCATGATTAAAATTGCTTTGGAACATGGTGATACCGTAGAAAATATAAAAAAATCTTTAATTTCTGCTGGTTATGATAAAGAATTAATAGAAAAAATAATTAAGTCACATGTTTAATTGTTATCTCTTTTGTTATAAACTCATTATAATCATATTCTACAATTATACTAACCAATTTTTCAAAATCGCCTTGGCCGCCTGTTGGCTGGGTACATGTAATTTGTCTTTCTCCACCGTAAAGAATTGCATACCCTTCAGACCCTGTTGCTGGCTGCCCGGCTGCTGTTTGTAATCCTGTGCATGTTAAACCGCTCATACCAGTATCTATTTTTAAATATACTTTATCTTTTTTCTCTAATAGGTTAGGACACCCTGAACCTTTCTCAAAAATTTGCCCAGAACCTACATGTTTTATTAATAAAGTTATAATTACTTTATCGGTTCCTCCTTGCGCTTCTTTAAGAGAGGTTATCTGCACAGGGGCTCCTGAATTAGAAATTGCTTTATCCTCAGTTACTCTGCACACAGAAGGATCACTAGACGAAAGGTCCTTTTTCACACAAATGGCTGAAACTGCTTTTGTTCCGTAAGAATAACATACATCTGCTTTTATATTCGCTTTTATGTCACCAAAAAGTGTCTTTCTATAATTAAATCCGGGAAAATCTACTATTAGGATATCGCCTTCTATTATGTTGCCATTCGGGTCTAGCCTTGTAGGTAGCAAACCTTGATAAGGATTCTTTTTGAGATTTGCTGGTGTTAGGCCATAATCTGTAGGGTCTATCCCAGAAATTTCTGTTGTTATTTGTGCCCCACTAGGTATTTCCCATTCTCCAGCGTTTTTAATTTTTATATTAACTGAAAAAGGAAATTTACCCCCATCAAAAACATTATCAGGAGGAGCTTCTTTAACAAACTCAAAAACAAGCCCTTTTGTCCCTCCAACAAAAGTGGCGGCTTTTGTTTTTGTTTCCTGTTGGGCACATGAAGAAAGAACAAATATAGCAATTATCCCTAAAATTATAATTAGTGTTTTACCGTTGTTTATTACTGCCATATTATCACCTTTTAATTTATATGTAATAATAACTCCTTTTTATATCTTTTTTATTTGTATTGATTTTTGCACTGAAGATAGATACCCGTAATTTAATTCAACGTCCAAAGTAGTAGTATATGCTAGTTTTGAAGTGCCTACATTAAAAGAGCAGGTTATTGTCGCTTGGTTATTAACTAACCTTAAAGGGGTAGTTGGCTTACAATCTCCCCCTGCGCCTCCTAATTTCACATTGTATTGTATCTTATCTATCTGGTTATATCTTAGTAGAGAAGATGTGCATATGTTAGAGAGCCCTTTTTCTAAAACCTGCCCTCCGCCTACATTTCCGACTCTTATTTTAAATATTACCTTGCCTGGTAAAGATTCTTGTTCAACAGAAGTAATCGCAACAGGAGCCCCCTGTCCGCCTGCTGTGGGTGCTCCTTTTGGCGTGCAGGCCTTCTGCTTTACGATACCGTAAGGGTCCGGGTCTATACAAACAGGAAGTACTGCTTTTGTTTGGTAATCGTAACACGCAGTTGCTTGTAAAGTCGCGGGGTAAACATCTGTTCCGGGGGGTAGATTAACGCTAAAAGTACCATAAGGCGGAAATTGTACCTGAGTATAGCCCCCTTCCTTGTTTGTTGTTGTTTTCCCTTCTATTGTTCCTATTGTCTGTGTTGTTGCTCCTATATTTATTATAGATGGATCGAAACCTGATAGGTAAAAAGTGACTGCTGTTGTGTAAGCTCCTTTATTTTTAACTTCAAGAACTATGCTGTTCCCAGTATCACCAGTTCCTTGTGTATATATTGTGTTTGGTGGGTAGTTTGTTAAAAAATTAAATACTATGCCCTCTGTTCCTGTATGTGCCAGCTCAGATTTTTGTTCTGTACTTTTCTGAGCGCAGCCTAAAATAAAAAGCAATAGAACTAATAAAGATAATAAAATCTTTTTCATTTTGCCTTTTTAAAGTAGCACTTAATATATAAAGTTTTTTGTTATTGGCTTTTCCCCTATTCT
>JAWAEZ010000026.1:2811-5252 GCA_038890975.1 Candidatus Woesearchaeota archaeon | reverse complement strand
CTTTTCTGAGCGCAGCCTAAAATAAAAAGCAATAGAACTAATAAAGATAATAAAATCTTTTTCATTTTGCCTTTTTAAAGTAGCACTTAATATATAAAGTTTTTTGTTATTGGCTTTTCCCCTATTCTAGATTTAATTTTATTTATAAAAATAAAAATTTTGAGTATATTTTATAAAAAATTATAATTATATGAAAAATAATAAGAATATTTTAAAATTTTAATTGTGCTTCTTCGCATATATTTTTATAATTTCAAAATTAATTTAAGTTTTTAGTATAAAAAAAGAATGTACGAATTTATAACTATATACTAAGTATGCTTTTAAAATCTTTTAATGACATATAATCTTGAATTGCCGATTATTGAGCTATGACTTTTGAAGGTTTCTCTATTGTTATGTCTTTTGATATGCTTGTTGTATAGCCGTAACTAATCTCTATATTTAAAATTGTGGTATAAGCTTCTCTACCAGTTATAAACCCTTCATAAACGCACCGTATATAATCCTCTTCACCCCCGCTAAGTTTCATAGGGAAAGGGCCGCATTTAAATGTTCCTTTTTCGTTAGAAAAAGATATTTTAAACTCTTCCTCTGTTATTGTGTTCCAAAAAGAAATCGTTGAGTCCTGGGATAATAAACCTCCTGTTGGTTTGCAAGCATCTAATATTTTGTTGTAAGGTATTATTTGTCCGTTCCCTTTATTTTTAACATATATAAGTAGTTCTATAGTTGCTGAATTTTCTTTAACCAAAGGCCTAGGCGAGATTTTCGTAATAGCCAAAGGCCCTCCTTGGCTATCAAATGTTTGGTCTTTGATTTCGCAAGGTTTTTTGCTGACCGCTTGGGCGGATGGTTGCGGGTCTACGCAGATGGCTACTGATTTTGTTGTTTTATAATCGTAACATGCTGTAGCAATAATTGTTGATTTTCTTATCTGACTTTCTTTATCTGCCGCGGGGATCTGTGCTTGTAAAGTTTTATAGAAAAAAATTGTATCGCCTAAGGTGTTCTCTGGCCTTTTGCCGTTGAGTTGAAAAGAAAAAAAATTTCCCTCGTAACGCTCATCAAATTTGTTATCAGAAGATTTCCATTTCTTTTTTATATCGTTTATGTATCCTTTCTCCAGCGACAATGTCACAACTCCTGATTGTATATCATACGCTCCCCTATTAGATAATTTGAGTCCTATTTCAAATAAACCACTAGAAGGGTCGTCTTCATCAGCAGAAAATACCTTTTCTTGTGGCATTCTCTCAACAAAAGAAATTGATAAAGCTTCTGTGCCTTTTCTTAAATCTTCTTCTGTTATTAACTTTTTATCCTGTTGTTGAGAACAACCAATACAAAAAATTAGCATACAGACAAAAAACGCAAACAATAATTTATCTAAACTTCCCCTTAAGTTCATTTTTATAGCTTGTAACTGTTGATACATAACTTTTTATATCTTCCGCTATTTTATTTCTTTCTTCTTCGCTTTTTCCTTTATAACTATCAAATTGTCCTAATAACTCAGAATTTATGTTTCTTGATACTTCTTCCCAAGTTAACTCCGTCAATGTTTTTTGTAAGGTTTCGGCTGTTATAACAATCGCTCTTTTTACTATTTCTGTGTCCCCCGCAGCATAAGAAGCTAAAGCAAACTTTTCTTTGTCATAATAAGAGGTAGGTATTGTAAATTCTTTTTTAAGCGAATCCATGTAAGAAGCTACAGCATTAATATGCTTAACTACATCTAATCTATAATCGTATAATGAACAATCCTTGTCATTACACAATCTAAGTTTGGTAGCAAGAGGGCCGCACATCTTTGTGATGCCGGCACAATTGTCTGTTGTTTTTGGAATGTTATTAACTCCTGTCGCTACAATTATCATTGCTGCGATGAGTTCGTGATTCTCAACTCCTCCAGGAGATGACTCAATAATCTGTCTGTAAGTTAGATCATTATACTTTGTTGTGTCTATTGTTAAAATAAAACTATCTATATTAGAAGGTTGCGGCGTAACAGCTGGCTGGGTGATTTGTATGGGCCTACGCGTACCTACACCTTCTTCTACATAAACTTGTATATTTTTTATTAATTCGTAATTATAAGATATTGTTAGTTTAAAGTTTTTTGTTATTATTGGAGCAGTGCCTATTATTTGTTCGGGAGTATTTATTGTTTTTATCCTACACTTAAATGTTCTAAAAGAACCTGTTGGCTGGTTGGCTATTTCTGTTGTTAATGGGTCTTCAGCGTCAAGAAGGTACGCTGTATAACCTGTTTGTTTTTCTCCTTCCAGATATTGTGATTCCTGTAATGGTATTAATTTGTGGTCGCATCGTTCAAGAGCCAGCCCTTCTGGAACATAAACTAATAATCTGTTTATTTTTTTAATTCTTCCTTCCCACCTGTTTTCTATTGTTATTCCTAATGTTGGCATCACAACGTT
>JAWAEZ010000026.1:0-2714 GCA_038890975.1 Candidatus Woesearchaeota archaeon | reverse complement strand
GTATTAATTTGTGGTCGCATCGTTCAAGAGCCAGCCCTTCTGGAACATAAACTAATAATCTGTTTATTTTTTTAATTCTTCCTTCCCACCTGTTTTCTATTGTTATTCCTAATGTTGGCATCACAACGTTTTGATCCTGAGTAAGTCCTATGGGCATCTCTGGTAAATCCATCCCGATGGCTACCGGTCCGTTTGTATAAACTGCTATAGGATTACGCTCGGTTATTTTGTATTGTGTTAGCGGGTCTATGCCCTGCCTCTTTAAGTCAATAATTCTTTGTCTTTCCATAAAGTGTGCTTTGATATAAGAAAATGTTTCAAAATTAAATTCTGCGCTTATATTTATCAGGTGTGCGCCTTTTGATAATTTAGCAAATTCGCATTGTAAATCGATGTCTTCTGCTCCAATGACTTTAAATTGTTCTCTTGTTTCTCCGTTTATTTTTCCTTGGACCAATTTATTTGTTGGTTGTTCTGACGCTTTGCATTCTGCTATTATATTTATTTCTTTGTCCATTATTGTTTTTGCTTTTAGCGTGGCCCAAATGATTACTGGTTGATCGTCATATAATTTAGGGTCTGCTTGTTTTATATTTTCAATATAAACTCCCACTGGTTCCTTTTTATTCTGCTCTACTTGCCCCGAATAATAATCGCCCCCTGTTGCTATGTATATCTGTTTTTCCCAAAAACCTGAAATTGCCTTCGGGACTTGTTTAACCTCGTTAAAAACTTTTTGGGTTCCTGATTTTATCTGCTCGCTGGGTGTTATGGCTTTTACGGCTTCTGTTTCTGATATCCCTGATGCTTTAAAAACAGGGATTATCAGAAAATAAATTAATGCTAAAAAAATAAGTAAAAGGTATATGGACCTTAAAAATTTAAAAATTGTTATTTTTTCTTTTTGTGTCTCTGGCGCCTTTAAAAAAAATAATGTGGCTGGCCAAACAGGAAATAACATAAATATTAAATTAGCATAGTATTGTATTCTCGTCCCTACAAAGGCATTCAAAAGTAACGGAGGCCCGAAAATTGCAAATGTTCCTATTAAGAGTACCATCAAAGCGCCTTTAAAAATTAATATCCCTAAAAACATCAAAAGTAAATACGCAACATACCTGTAAGATAAATAGCCACCCCAACCCCAACCGCTGAGTACATCTATAATATGGAGACTTATAGAAATTACAAGCATAAATGTGGCTAAACTAAAATTTTTATAACTAATGTTTAAAAGTTTGCCTGCTGAACTAAAAATTTCTTTTGATGATCTTTTAATTGTATCGTAAAAACTCTTTCTACTACCCGCCATTGAAGGCTTTAATTTTTCTTCCTCTTTTTTGATTGCGACGCCTTCGGAAGCTTTTTCAGAACCGGTCTCTCCTTCAGGTTCTCTATGCTCTTCGGCCTTCCTTTCCTCTTCTTCAGGCATTTTTTTATTTAAGAAACCCTGCCTCTTTTGTTTTTAAAATGAGATTAGTCACCCTTCGTAAGTTACTTCAAGATCAACCACTTCAAAGGTGCTGCGTGGCATTATTTTTATAGAGTTAGTACCCACTTTTGACTGGTCACTTATTGTTTTATTATAACTGCTTTGTTTAGTTTCTAAACTAGTTTTTATGCCGTTTATGAATATGTCTGCTTTTTTGTTTGTAACATCTTCTGTAAATGATAACTTAATAATAATATTTTTTCTCCCCTCTTTTACTTTACTAAATTGAGAATCTGTTAAATCAAAATAATAGGTAGGAGGTGTTGTTTCTTTTAATTTTAGTTTAAGAAGAATATTATCTATGTTATAATATGCTGTTGTTGGTTTTGCAAATTCTGTTTTAAACGATATTGTGTTCTCGCCTTTTAGAAGAATGTAAGGGCTTATTTGTTGCGACACTGGACTTCCGCATGAAGGCACTTGCGAATAAACTGGGTGATTGTTTATTTCTATTATTAATTTGCTTAAGTCGTAAATATTAACACAATCTACATAAAACTTCAAAGTTGCTGTTTCTATGTTGGTCGCCTCTGTTGAGGATAAGATAAATGCGCTTTTTGACTCCTGAGCCGAAACATCTGTTATGTCTGCCACTAATTGTAACTTTGATAATTGATACTCGTTTTTTGACCAAAAACTAATACCAACAGAAGATGTCTTTATTGTTATATAATTGTCCTTTAAAAGAAGATTTTTTGGTAAAGAAATTAAAACATTCTTCTCCTTTACATTCTTGTTGTATATCTCGTTTCCGTTAAATTCTACGATTAGATTGCCTCTTGCTGAATCTACATTAAAAGATAATAAAATATTATCAACATAACGCAAATCTGATATGCTGAAAGTAAGATTATACTTTTGTTGAGAAAACCAGCTGCTCTTTACGGTTATTGCTTCTGCTGTTTGTATGGGCTTTGCTTCAGTTTTTGTATATAAAGTTAGCGGGGGTATTGACTTTTCGTACTCTGTTGTAGGAATATATTCTAAAATGCCGGGGTGCTCTAGTAAAAGAGTTAAGTTTGCTTCAACGCTTTTATTAATTGCTGTTATATTCTCCTGTGTTTTATTTATTTCGAGAAGTTTTTCTCTTTCTGCGGGGGGTAGAAAAAGTATGTAAAGCAAAACAAGCCCAGCGATAATGGCTACGAGGGTTGCTGCCTTTGTGCCCTCTTGGGCTTTTTTGTTTATTTTAGTTATAAATATGCCCATACTACTTAAATTA
>JAWAEZ010000025.1:0-9605 GCA_038890975.1 Candidatus Woesearchaeota archaeon | reverse complement strand
CGGATATTATTGTAAGTATCTTATGGAAGACAAAGTAATAGAGGGTTTCAAAAAAGATTTTTTAACAATAAAACGGCAAGGTTGGATTTTATCAAACAGAAAACACGATACTGGCATAGGTAACACTTTTGAAGATTTGATAGGAACCGTGGAAAATAATAACTTTCTTGCAGATTACAAAAATGTTTTAGAGTTAAAATCAAAAAGAGAACCTCAGAATCTATGTTACTTTATTCACAAAATCTCCAAGCTTTCCAAAGAAAGTAAATTCAATTTTAAGAGAAAAATATGGGCAACCCGATAAAAATGCAGATGGTATGAAAATTTTAATGTTTTAATTTATCAACATTAAGTTAACAGAACCAAAAAAAAGAAAGGTTTATAAATAAAAAAATATTAAATTTTAAAAAACAAAGAGGTGCTATAAATAATGAACAAAAAAGGAGGTATGGAACTTTCTATAAATGCTATTGTAATTCTGATAATAGCAATGGTTGTGCTGGGTATTGGTATCCTTTTTATAAGAGGGCTTTTTGCAAAGTCAGCAGAAAAACTCACAACGGCAATATCTGCTCAGGAACTTAAAAACCCGGCAACTCCAGACCAACCAATAGTTGCTGACAGGGAAGTCATAATCAGCAGAACTAATCCTACAAAAACAATTATTATTAGTGTCTTCAACGCAGGAACACAAACAGCACAAGGAGTAACTATCAACATGAGTGATTGTGTTACTTCTGGAACTACAGAATTAAATGCCGAGGCAGATTACACATTAAAAACGGCCCCGCAAGACATCCCAAAAAATGCTTATGTAGGTTACCAAGCGATTGTTAGATTTAACGAAAGTGCTAATCTCGCACAAGGAGACACTATAGTATGTAAACTAACAGCTACGCCTAGAAATAGTAATGTTTGGGACGTTTACCCTTCAACAACTATAACATTTTTAGTAAGCTCTTAAATGAATATACTTTTTTGAGGAGGTAAAAAAATGGCACCCGAAATAAAAGGAAAAAGAACACTTAGCCCGCAACAAGAATTTGAGATGATGAAGCTCGTTTTAGATAAACTTCTCTGGATAGGGACAGTCATTGTGTTATACGGATTTTATTTAATGGCTGTTAAGATGGAAGTCGCTGACTCTCTTTTGATGATAGCGGCGGGAGCAGTTGTATTTATAATATTCATAGCGATGCTCGTGCGCGATTATGAGTGGGCAAAAAGAAGCAAGTAATTTTATTTTTTATTAATTTGTTCTTTTCACTTTCTCAAAAAAAATTATAATACAATATCTTTAAGAGTTGCTTCTGGTTTTTTTGAAAGTACAAAAGCAGAAGACACAAGAATGCCCGAAACTCCTAGTTCAAATGCTTTCTTAACGTCTTCCTTTTTATTTATCCCTGCACCGCACAAAATAGGTATCTTTATTTTTTTCACAGCCATCGCTATTATTTCGGGACTTGCTTCTGAAACAGAAACTTTTCCTGCTATTAACTCAGGAGGTTCTATAGCTATATAATCCGGCTTTAACTTCTCTATTTTTTTTGCTTCCTCAAAGTCCGATGCGCAAACAATAGTAATTAATTTATTCAGGTGACATCTTTTTATTATCTCTTTTATGTCTTCTAATCTTATTTTATGTTCTGAATGGTTTAAAAGTGTTCCGATGGCACCGTTAGCTTTAACATCCTCTGCGAGAATAAACCCAGTATTCCTACCGGGAATAATAGGGTCTATGTGTTGCGCTATTGTCTTTATTCCTACCTTTGAAACATTAAAAATGTCTGCTGGTTGCGGTGCCACGAATAAAGAAATATTTTTTTTATCTGCTACTCTTTTACATATTCTTGCTAAATTAATCGCGTTTTCTCCAATTGCTTCCTTGTATGTTTTAAAATTAATTATGTATATTGGTAGTTTCATTATATACTCAATTTATTTGTTATTTTAAAAATTTTTGTTTTTCATAAATAATTAATTACTAACTTTAAAGAAATTTTAAATAACAGCAAATTTATCATTCAGGTAAAAAAATAAATAACATAACAAGAATAAAAAAATTTTAAATTTCAAAAACTCCGCTAACCAAATCAGATAATATCCTCTTTTTTTCTTAAAAAATATTCTATTTTTTCTCTCAATAGTCGTTTTGTTGTGTCTGTTGTTTTATACACCTGTTTCCCATTAATATAAATAAGAATAGTAGGCACTCTTGAAATTCCCTGTTTATGAGCCAGAAGGGGGTTTGCATTTATTTCAGAAACAATAAACTTTGCTCTGCCATTAAACTCTTCAGCAAGTTTCCTAAAAGAATCTTCAAATGCTCTTGAAGCCGAATCCCACAGAGAATAAAACTCAACTACACTAACCCCTGTTTTTATATAACTATCAAAATTTTTATCATCAAATACAGCCATATCAGCATAATAAAACTTTCAAATTTAAAAATTTTTCTTAGCTAATAAAGTAAGTAAAGTAGTGCTCTAACGCATTTTATTATAATAAACAACAACGCCATTTTTGTCCAAAGCCATAACCACATCAATATCTTTATCATTATCTAAATCCGCAACTTTTATGTCGTGCACATAATCTACTCTGAACTGGGGGACTGCTGTAAAAGTTCCATTTTTATTATTCAAATAAATATAACTTTGCTGGTCATAATTTCCCACAGCCAAATCTAACCATCCGTCGTTATTAAAATCTTCCGCGGCCATGCCGAATGCTCTACTTTCTCCGAACTGGGGGGTCCCTTCAAAATCAAAATTTCCTCTGTTAAGATACAAATAATTTTTGTCTATATTACTTGCTTGGTTATTGTTTCCTTCAGCGAGGTCTAAAAGCCCATCGTTATTAAAATCGGCACATGCCATTGAAAGAGTATGCATCCCTTCACTAAACTGGACAGTAGGCGTAAATGTGCCATCTTTATTGTTTATGTAAAGATAATTTTTCTGAAAATCTGTTCCTATTGCTAAATCAGGCCATCCATCATTATCAAAATCGCAAGCAACAATAACAGTAACATGAAGATTTCCTTTATCTATTTTATTATAATCAAAACCTAAATTTTTATCGTTTATGTACAGCTCTGTGGGCTGCATATCGTTACCCACCACAATATCTAAGTACCCATCGTTATTAAAATCTGCCACAGCCACTGCTTTAGAATAACTTTTTTTGAAGAGTTTATATTCTGTAAAAGAGCCATCACCATTGTTTATATAAACAGAACTTTGCTGATTGAATCTAACAGCCACAAGGTCCATCAAACCATCGTTATTGAAGTCCGCCCATTTCAACGCGTTAGTGTAACCGCTTCCGAACTGGGCATTTTTTTCAAACGCACCTTTATCATTCATAAATATGTAATTCTGTCTGTTGTAGTTAGCAACCGCAAAATCAACATCGCCATCGTTATCATAATCCGAAACATCTACATAATAAACATGCCCTTCCGAATAAGGAACATATTTTTCAAAACTTAAAACTTTTGTTTCTTTATCTTTTTCTTTTGTTTTGAGCAGGTTATTATTTTCAGCATTGTCTTTTTTTTCTTCTTTTAGTTCTTCAAAATTATTTTCGTAAGCTACAAATGATGTTTTTTGCTTTAAGTTTATAATTATCACTACTATAACCAAAACCAAAACTATTAAAGTAAGAATATAAATTCTTAAATGCTGTAAATCAAGAACTCTTTTTTTCTTCGTTCTTTTCTTTGGTTGAGGCATGTTAATTATAAGTGTCAATTCAAATATTTAAATCTTTGTTATTTGATTTTTGTATCTATTAATTGCGAGCTTTATAAACCTCTTAAATAAAAAATAATTAAATGGTTATATAATAAACCCAAAATTAAAAACATTTCTTTCTTAAACAGCAAAATTTGTATTAACATTTATAAATCTATTTAAACAAAAAGTATAATATGGTAGTGGTACAATTTTATCCCGTAGAAGTTACATATAGAATAAGTAATAATAAAGTGGCTGTTTATCTATTTGGCAGAACTTTAAACAACGAACAGGTATGCCTTATAGACACTGCTTTTAATCCTTATTTTTACGCAAAACCTTCGTTTCAAGAGAATACGGAAGAGATTATTAACAAAATACTCTCAATAAAAGGAGAGTATAAAGGTAACAGTGTTTCTGTAATAGGAGCAGAGGTTGTTGATAAAAAAATTCTCGGTAAAAAAACTCCATTTATAAAAGTGATTGCGGATATTCCACCAAATGTGCCTTATATCAGGAATGCCGTAAAGAATATTAGGGGTGTTGAAGATGTCTATGAAGCGGATATACCTTATACTAGGCGTTACCTAATAGATAAGGGGATAATTCCTTTAACATTAACAGAAGCGGAGTGCGAACCTGCAAATGTAAAATCAAGAGTACCTACTTTTTTTGTCAAGGAAATAAAGCAAAGCAGCGAAAAAACGATTGAGGAACCAAAAATACTTGCTATTGATATAGAAAGTTATAACCCCACAATGTCTATAGATATGAAGAATAATCCTATATTGATGGTAGCTTTTTATGGCAAGAATTTTAAAAAAGTAATAGTATGGAAAAAATTTAAAACTAATAGTAGTGACATAGAATTTGTGGAGAGCGAAGCAAAGCTGCTTGAAGCAATTAAAAATACTATAATAGAGTACGGCCCTGACATAATAGCAGGTTATTATTCTGATAGTTTTGATTGGCCTTACATAAAAGAAAGAGCGGATAAGTATAGAATTAAAATGGACTTCGGTATTGACTACTCAACACCAAAACTTAAATTGCGCGCTGAAACCACAGATTTAGGAGGAATAGCAAGTATTGATTTATATAAATTTGTTCAAAGAGTGATTGGAAGAAAACTTAACACTGAGAGTTATAAACTAAACGAAGTGGCTATGGAGTTAATAGGCGAGGGAAAACTTGAAAAAACCAATATCTCAAACCTTGCAAAGGACTGGGAAGCTGGCGTAAATCTTGAGAATTACTGCGAGTATAATCTTCAAGATGCAAGAATAACATACCGCCTTTGTGAAGAGTTATTCCCCAATATTGTTGAGCTTGTAAAAATTGTAGGGCTTCCTCCTAATGATATTATAGGTATGGGATTTAGCCAACTTGTTGAGTGGTATCTTTTAAGACAAGCTCCTAATTTTGAGGAAGTAGCCCCTAATAAACCTTCGCATAACGAGATGCGTGAGCGATTACTAAAAACATACACCGGCGGGTTTGTTATAGAACCTAAGCCCGGCCTTTATAAGAATATAGCTGTATTTGATTTTAGAAGTATGTATCCTTCAATAATCGCTTCTCATAATATTTCGCCTGCTACTCTGAATTGTAGTTGCTGCGAGGGAGAAGGGGATTTTGTTCCTCTTGATAACAAAAAGTTTTGGTTTTGTAAAAAGAAAAAGGGTTTTGTTCCTAAAATAGTTGAAGATTTAATAAAAAGAAGGATGCGAGTCAAAGAAATAATGAAAAAAACAGAAGATAAAAAAACAAAAAAACTTCTTGATGCGAGGCAGGAGAGCTTAAAAGTTTTATCAAACGCGTTTTATGGTTATCTTGCTTTCCCTGCGGCGAGATGGTACTCCATAGAAAGCGCTAAAGCAGTTACAGCTTATGAAAGGCAGTATATTAATTATGTTATAAAAAAGGCGGAAGAAGAAAATTTTGAAGTTATTTATGGAGATACTGATTCTGTTTTTTTACTGCTCAAAAAGAAAAAAAAAGAAGATGCGTTAAGGTTTAAAGATAAAATAAATATCGACCTTCCTGAACTTATGGAATTGGATTTTGAAGGAGTGTATCCTGCCGGGTTGTTTGTGTCTGTTAAGGCGGGGGAAGCAGGAGCAAAAAAGAAATATGCCTTATTATCGGAAGAAGGTTTTATTAAAATAAAGGGTTTTGAAACTGTAAGAAAAAATTGGAGTGAAATAGCAAAAGAGACGCAAGCAGAGGTGTTAAAAATAATACTCAAAGAGGGGAATATAAAAAAAGCTTTTGATTATGTCAAAAAAATTGTTGATGATTTAAGAAATAATAAAGTACCTATTGAAAAAACATTAATAAGGACTCAACTACAAAAGAATATTGGTTCTTACGAAAGTGTTGGTCCCCATGTTGCTGTTGCCGCAAGAATGAAAGAGCTCGGTGATTCAGAAATAGGCCCAGGTTCCATAATAAAGTATGTCGTTGTTGCAGGAGCTGGGAGGATAAGGGACAGAGCAAAAACTATGGAAGAACTAAAAGAAGGTGAAAATTACGATTCCAATTATTATATAGAAAACCAAGTTATACCCGCAGTGGAGAGTATCTTCAGCGTTCTTGGCTACAAAAGAGAAGATCTTATCACAGATAAGAAACAATCAACACTCTCTGGTTTTATGCAATAAATAATAATTTATTCTTCTGTTGCTAGTTTTATTATGTTTTTTGCCCAACCTACTTTTTCAAGTTCTTTCTTTATATCTTCTATACTCTTGCCTTTTTCTTTTTGCACTTTAATATATTTTATTAATTGGTCAAGTCTGTTATTCTTAGTTCTCATTTCATAAATTATTGATTTTATTATGTTGTCTTCAAGATTCATTTTTTCAAGAAATTTCTTAACATCCTCGTCTGTTTGCTTTTGGGAAAGCATAGAATAAACTTTATCCATTATATATTCAAGACGACTTATTTTTATGGTTTCTTCTTTTTCTCCTCTTTTTTCTGCTTCTACACTCTTGGCGGTTAAAGATTTTTTTCTTTGTAAAACTATTGTAGCTACATAAACAGATACTAATAAAAATAGAGCGAATGTTATTAACATTGTTCCATATTTGTCCAGAAATGCCTCTTTTTCTTCTTCCTTTTCTTGCGGCTGTGTCTCCGGGGTTATAACAGATGGCTGCGTTGGTTGCTCAACAACCGGAGGTGCTGAAGGTTTTTCTTCTTTCTTAGGCGCTGACACTCGTTTAAGCTGGATTGTTACTTTTGTTAAAAAAATATCTACAACATACACTTCTATATCGTTAATGCCGTCGTCGGTAATATCTACTAAGGCATTCTCTCCTTTCTTTAAAGAAATATTTTTTGGGGAAGAACTTATTTCAAAAACAGCATAAGAATCTTTATAGACAGTTCTAAGTTTTATTTCGTGTCTTTCAGAATCGAGCGTGAAAATATATTTTGAGCCGGGCGTCAAAGATGTTCTTTGCGGAGTTGCTGTGAGCTCAGAAGCAACAAGTTCTTGAATAATAATATCGCCCTCTGGTATATGAAGTTGTCTCGGCTGGTAGTCACCTCTTTGGGTAGTAAAAGTATTCGGTCCTTCTGTTTTGCAGTTTCCGGCTTTATCACACGATGTAACATTAAAATAATAAAGCTTGTAGTTCGACAGCCCACTAAGGTTTATGATGTGTGTTGTATTAAACACTTCTTTTGACACCTTGTTCCCGAGATCGGTTGTTGTTCCGTAATTAACTGAACCGTTGGCTTGTTCTGAAGTTGTCCATCTTATAGTTGCTGTTGTGTTTCCTACTTCTGAAACATTTATGTTTGTTATTTGAGGATATGTTGTATCAACATAAAAAAATATGTTAACAAAAGTTAAATCGCCAGTCGTACTATTTGCATAGACGCTTATATTCCTAAAACCTTCTTCTGCGTAAAATGTCGTGTTTGTGCAATTAGGCAAATCAACTTTTTGGTTTGTTGTATTATAATACCAGCATTTATCGGTATTATTAAAGAGGACAACATAACTAAGATTTATTATATTTGTATTATAATAAGATGCGTTAGTAGGAGAATAAATAATAAGCGATTGGTTGCTGTATAATAATATTGTTAAGAATTTTGATTCATTTATGCGCACACTAATTGGAGCAGGTAATAAATAATTCTCTTTTGAAGCGTTTATAGAATAATTTTCGTAGTATGTCGGCCCACTAAAACCATAAATAAAGTATGTAAGATTTTGCTGAGGAATTCTACCGCTTGTGTTTGTTAAAGACGAAAAAATAAGCTCATTAAAAATATTTCTCGCGGTTACATTAACAGCACTTAACGGATTTGAAAGTGTGTCGGTTACAAGCACATTAAGAACCCATTTCACACCCCAATAAGAGTTCGTATTTGGGTAGACAGGCAAATCTTTGTTATATGTAACATTCACAAATGTGAGATTGCTATCGTAAAGTTCCCCTATTGAATCTGTAGCATTTACTATTGAGTTTGATAAAGTTATAGATGAGTTCACAATATAAAATCCGTTTGCGACATTAAAAGTTCTTATATTATTAAAAATAGAAATGTTAGAGTTTTCCGAACCTTTTAAATAAGATGAATTATAAATTGTTATATTTTTTATGGAAGAAGGGCTATTGAATGTTGTGTTAGCAGAAGCAAAAGCAAATGTTGTTTCCCTTATTGAAGAATTTTCAAATACGATTTTTTCTGAATTTTTTTTAAAGAATGCTGTTCCAAACCCTATATTACACAAATAAATTTGCAGATTTTTATAAGTTGTGTTTAAAGAATCCAGCTCAACGACGCATATTGATGTATTTTTTATAGTTACATTTTCTACCAAGAGATTAAGCTCGGCGACAGAACCAATACCCGCGCCTCCCCACAGCTGCCCTAAGAATATTGAAGAAATAGATACGTTCTCAATTAATTGTTGTGATATGTTACTTATATTTTGCCCAGTTGAAAGGTTTTCAATATGAACATTTGCTATAGAATTATTTAAATAAATAACTGGTTGTGAAAAAAGTTCTGCAGTTATGTCCCCTAAGGCGATGCCAAAAAGATTTGCTGAGTTGTAAATTCTTATGTTGTTCAGCCGCGCATAATTAACTTTAACCAAGCTTATAACTGCATAATCATCATGGCTTAATGTGGAATTAATATTTGTAATATTTATGTAGTTGCCCTCTTCAATTTTTATTTCCGCTTTTGAAGAATTTGACATAAAGCAGCTGGAGATTAATGAATAGTTTGTGTTATTAATAAATATAGGGCTCCCAAGGGAGGTGTTTGATTTATAGCCGGATATAATAACATTTTTTGAGTTCTCTATTTTTATGCCTTCTTCATAATTAAAAGTTCCTTCGATGTTTGTTATTGTTATGTTTTCTGAATTGTTAATAATTATATTATTATTTAAACCTGAAAATCTACAATTTTGAATTTTTATATTTTTTAAATTATTAACGACAATACCTGATTCTTTTTCTGACTCTGTTCCGTTATACCTGTATAATATAGAATTATTACAATCAAGAGTTAAACCTGAATTGTTAAAAATAATTATGCCTTCTTTATTAGTGTCATTAACATAATAGAAAGCGTAACATAATGTTCTATTATTATTAAGGTAGTATTCTCCGTTGTGGTTCGTAAGATTTGCACAAGATGTGATATTGAATGTATCATTCGCAGATAGATTACTAAAAATAGTTGATGTGGCATTTACATACCAGTTATTAATGCCGGCTAACGATGCTATTGTCTCGTAGGTCCAGAGCCCTAATGTTGAATTATAAGTCATATAAGAGAAGTTTAAGCCATCGTAAATTGTAAGAGTAGCTTTTGTGTCGTCTATTG
>JAWAEZ010000024.1:0-10684 GCA_038890975.1 Candidatus Woesearchaeota archaeon | reverse complement strand
TTTATTTTTCCTTCTTCTCTTAATTTATTCATAAACATTTCTTGTTTGAGAGCAATTTTGTAGAATCTTTCCTTAACCTGTTTCGTTTGTTGTTGGAACCAATCAATGGAATTGAATTCTGCTTTGAAATTTTTAAACTTTATAGGAAGTGACATATAAAGGTTTTTAGAAGGTTTTTGGAAAAGATCGTAATCTTTGTCTAAACTAAAATAATCGCTTTTAAAATCGCATAATACAGCCGCCGTAACAGCTCTTTTCTCGTTTATTGCCGATAAAATTATATCTTCTATTGCTAGTGCTGTATCGCTCTTTGTGTCCCCGAGTTGTTTTTTTTGTGTTATTGCTGTCTGTGCAACGTAATCTTCAATTTCTTTGATTCTTGTTTCTAAAAATTTGATGTCTTCAAACATTACCCAACCTATTCTTGACTGCGTTGCTAAAATCATCTCATTTTCATTTGTTTCAGGGTCATAGTCGTGACTCCCTATTACAAATATGTCTGATAAATCAATAGAAGAATCTTTGTACTCCGGTTTCTCTTTTATTATACTTCTTATTTTTGCTCTCGCGCGTAATGTGTCTATATGAGTCAGGCCGATAGTTAATGCAGGGTCCCTATTATTAGTTATTACAGCATCTTCGGATAGCATAAGGGGGTGGTTTGTTACTATTATGTATAAAGAGTCACGGGGGATATAAGAAGTTATCTTTCTAGTAAGTTCAAGATTTCTGATACCCATCTCACGCCGGTTAATTATTTCTTCAAGGCAATTACTTGCGCAGTTAATTACTATTTGGGGTTTTAAGGAATTGATTTCTTCAAGTTCTATTATCCCAGTGTTTATATCAGATTCTACTTTATTTTTTATGTTTTGTAATGTATTATTTATGAATGTGTAAGCCTTCGCAAAATTTTTTGTATTTATATACAAGTTTGATATTTTTTTATCTCGCGGAAGTTTAAGTTCCACTATTCTTTTGGATATTTCTGTTCCCACATTTCCAAGACCTATTAAAGCAATTGAAACTCCCATGTTCTTACACTAAATCGTTTGATTTTTATTTTAATATGTCTGGGCGAATATGCGATTTTTGGTTATTGTGTCATTTTTATTAAAATTATACTAAGTTATTATAATGCAGTTATTGTATGGTATTGTTATATTTCACTTCACATAATTTTTTAGTGAATTGTTTTTTATTGATTAATTTAAATTACAATTTTTTTGTTTATTTTAAATTTTATTTGTTTTTTAGTTATTAAAAATGAAATAATCTTGTGTATTTCATATTAATTTAGTATAGTACATAAATATTTTACAAGAAAAAAGTGTATAGAAAATTATATAAACTAATTCATTTTTTTAATCTTTAATGTTAATTCATCAATTAGAAGAGGCGTTTGGTCAAATAAAAAAAAACTGGAAATTATCTTTGCTTATTGTTGCGCTTGACATTCTTTTCTTTTTTATATTTGGCCTCGTTTATACTCTTTACTTTGACAAAATTTTAATCCAAATAACTAAGTTAATGTTCATATTACCAAATGCTGTTTCTATTGCGGGAGCAGCACAAACACCTACCGCTTCGGCGTTGGCAGCTTCTCACGCGATAAAATCTTCAGTATATTTAATCTATAAACTTTTATTTTTGTTGGCTGTTTCTGTTTTTGTTATTTGGGTTGTTTTTCAGTCGGCAATTTGGTATTTTAGTCATAAAATAGTTTCAAGAACGCCGAAAGGTTTTAATTTTGTTGGTTATTTGAGAGGGTTTTCTGTTGTTTCTATAATATGGTTTGCTTTATTTTCTCTTATTATTTACATTTCAGCCATCACAACAATAAATAGTTTTTTTATAAATCAAACAATTGCAGAAGAGAGTTCTTTTTATTTTTACGGGGTTCTTATACCAGTTATTATTTTATTCTATTTTGTTATTGTTTCTTATTCTATTAATGGAAGCATTGCAGAGATTTTAAAGAAGACATTTTATTACTCGTTTAAAAAATTCAGGGTATTCTTGTCTTATATAATTTTGTTGCTTTTTTTAGTTTTGTTAAATTTTTTAATTATCGGTTTGTTGCGAATTAATAAGATTTTTGCTTTGGTCACTGGCAGTATTTTATTACTATTTTATTTTTTATATGCAAGAATTTTTATGATTGGGGTTGTAACAAAAGCAGGTTTGTCATCAAAAAAATAAAATTTAAAATTTAATAATTGTTTTTATTTTTTATTGCCGTATTTTTCGTATGCTTTTTCAGCAAATGCGTTTATTAATTCTCCCATATCCGATGTTTGTTTCCCAGTATATTTCTGTAATGCTATAATGTAATCCGCTTTTTTATGAGGGTCTTCTGTTTGAGGTTCAAGCTTTCTTAATACGAGAGATTGTAACGCGCCCATGTACGGCTTGCTTAATTCTGTTCCGAGTGTGAAAAAATCAGCAGCGTGCAGTTCTCTACCTTCAAGTTTCCTAATTATTGATTCAAGCGTCTTGCCTACAGGTATTTTTGAAGGAGCCATTAGAGTTTCTAGTATTGTTGAATCTGTTATTTTGTCTTTTTCTTCTGCGTATTCTGAAATGAAACTTTCTAGTTTTTCAGGGCTCCACCCATTTGTTTCGCACCAGTATTGTTTTAGTTGTAATTTTGAAAGTGCTTGCGCTATTTTTTTTGATTCTTCAGGCGAAATATTAAATGATACATAGCCGTTATTTTCTTTTCTTCCGCCGTTATAAAGAATGTCTATTAATGTGTCTGTGTATTGCATTACTTTATATTTTTTCCCTATATTGACTAATTCTTGTGCAATGCTGTCAAATTTTTGGTTTAAATCTTCTTTTTCTGCCATTTTTGTGTTTTTTATTTTTTTATTGAGTAGAGTATTTAATTTAAATTTTATTAATAAATAAAAAACAACTTATATATAAATCTTTCTATTTTTGTAACCTATAAGTGGTAACAAATATTTTTTTGTTTTGATTTCTTTGTTTTTTAGACCCTCTTTTGTTTTTAAATTTGTGTTATATAATCTTAAATTTATTCTTTAATCCACCGAAAAGCTTTAAATATTGATTATTAGATTCTTCTTAAAGATGCCAGAAAAAAAAGAAAACGATTTAGGAATAAATGTAACAAAAGAAGAAGATTTTTCTGAATGGTTTACTCAGATTGTCCAAAAAGCCCAGCTTGCGGATACACGGTATAACCTTAAAGGTTTTCCTGTTTATAGGGAGTGGGCAACAATTTCAATGAAAAAAATGTACAGAATCTTTGAAGAAGTTCTCGAAAGAAAGGGTCACTTGCCTCTAACTTTTCCTGTGCTCATACCTGAGTCATTATTACGCACAGAATCCGAACATATTGAAGGATTTACGCCAGAGGTATTTTGGGTTACAGAACACGGTGCAGGGGAACATTTTGAAGAAAAGATGGCATTAAGGCCAACATCAGAAACTGCTTTTTATTCAATGTACTCGTTGTGGATAAGGAGTTATAAAGATTTGCCATTCAAGAGATATCAATCTTGTTCTGTTTATAGGCACGAAACAAAAATGACAAGGCCTTTTTTTAGAACAAGGGAAATTTATTGGATAGAAGCGCATAACGCTTTTGCAACAGAAGAAGAAGCGAAAAGACAAGTAATTGAGGATATGGAAACAACTTATGAAGTTCTTCATGATAAACTCGCGATACCGCACATTTTCTTTCAAAGGCCTGAGTGGGACAAATTTGCAGGAGCGGTTCACACATTTGCGTCAGATGCATTAATGGGCTCGGGAAGGGTATTGCAGTTGCCTTCCACACACCTATTAGGACAAAAATTCTCTAAACCATTTAATGTTAAATTTATTGACGAAAAAGGTGAAGAAAAATATTGTTACATAACCTGTTATGGGCCGGCTATAAGCAGGATATACGGCGCGATGATAGCGTTACATAGCGATAATAAAGGGCTTGTTCTGCCTTGGGATGTTGCCCCTCTTCATATAATAATCGTGCCTATCATCTTTGAGGGAGAGAAGGAAAAGCTTCTTAAAAAAGCAACAGAATTAAAAACATTACTTAAAAATTATTCCGTAAAAATAGACGACAGGGAGGATTATTCCGCGGGTTATAAATTTAATGACTGGGAGTTGAAAGGAGTGCCTATAAGAATAGAAATAGGGCCGAAGGATTTGAAAAATAAATCTGTAACAATCTTCAGAAGGGATACAAACAAGAAAAGCCAAATAAAAGAATTAAATTTGTTAGAAGAAATAAAAAAGATAGAAAGAGAATTCACAAAAAACTTGTTAAAGAAAACTTCTTCAGATTTTGAAAGAAATATTATAAATGCTGAAAATATTGAAGAAATTAAAAAAGGACTCCAAGAAAATAAAATAATAAGGGCTTCTTTTTGCAGTATTGATATGGAAGGTGTAAAATGTGCAGAAGTTGTTGAGAAGGAATTGGGAGGTTTTGTTAGGGGCGTAAGAGTTGATAAAAAAGAAACAGCCAAAGGATGTTGTGTTATTTGCGGAAAAAAAGCGAAGGAAGTAGTTTATATAGCAAAAACATATTGATGTGTGCTTATGATTTAATGTTTCTCTCTTTTTATATATCTCTTAGCCCTTTTTTTTCTTCTTCTGATAGTGTTACAATAACATCGCAGTCCTTACAATAGAACAGTTCCTTGCCTACCTGCATAGCTACCTTGCCACAATAGTTGCACTTAACAGCCATATACCCCGTAATATTATATTAATATAATTGTCTAATCAGATATTTATAATTTTGGTATATATTTTATTGTATAATTACTCTTTATTAATTGACCCCATTAATATTTTTTATTTGCTTAATAATAAGGTATAATACTTAACGATATTTTTTTACGAATCGCCTTGGTTGAGCGCATTTTTATAGATAAAATCTTTAAACAGGCAAAGTAATCTTTTTGCTATGAAAAAACTAATTTATTCAATACAAAAACATTTAGCGACTCATTTACATTATGATTTAAGATTACAAAAAGGAGAAATATTGAAAAGTTGGGCAATACCAAAAAAACCACCTACCGAAATAGGAGAAAAAAGATTGGCTGTTGAGGTAGAAGACCACCCTCTTGATTATGCGTTCTGGGAAGGAGAAATACCCAAAGGGCATTATGGTGCAGGAAAGGTAGAATTATGGGATAGGGGTTTTTATGAGTTAATTGAAGAAGAAAAAAATAAAATTATTATAAAAATAGAAGGAGAAAAGTTGAAGGGCGAGTATGTTTTATTGAAAATGAGCGGTAAAGAAAAAGATAATAAGAACTGGTTATTTTTTAAAAAATCCTAGAAATTAAAAATCTTGAAATTAATAATTATTTTTAAATAATTTTCTTTAATAAATTAATATTAGTATATGCTATCATAATATTTTTTGTTTTTTTTAAATTTTCAAAAATCTTTTACAACTCTGGATAAAATTGCTGGTATAAGCTGTTCTCCCTAATGAATTTATCTTTATAACTTTTAATTAACCTTTCTAAATCAATTATGTATATCTCCCCTGCCCGCGATTTTGCCGTGAGGGGTATGTAATTTGCAGCGTAGTGTGGAGGTTCAAAAAAATTTTCTTCTGTTACTTTCACCGAATTTAATGGGGGATTAACAACAAGAGCGATGTTATAATTCTTAACTCTTTGCGGTTCTATAAAAAGAATATTCACTTTATTTTTCAGTTCTTCTTTAATGCCTAACATATCATAGAAGTTAAGAAGAAGAAATGGAGTAAAATCGGAATCTTTTTTTTGAAATCTGTTTTTTGCTAAAAAAATATTTTTTAAATTATTTTTTTCGGCATATATTATTGGAAAATAATTGCTGATGAAGTAATCATCAATACCGAAAATGTCAGACACCACGATGTAATTATAGACACCACCGGGGTCTTGTTGTTTATAAGGCAATATTTTTTTCATTTTTTATTTATTATTCTTTGTTAGTTTTTATTTATATTTCATTTATTTTGTTATTTTTTTCTTTCGCAACTTTTAAAAATAGGTATATTTTTGTTTTATTTGTTTTTTAATTGCCTCCGTAGCTTAGTAGCATAGCGGCTGCCTAGTAACGCTTCAAAAAGCGGGAGTAAGCAGCAGGTCGAGGGTGCAAATCCCTCCGGAGGCTTTTTTTCTTTATCTTTTTGCGATTTTTGTTATATTTCTTTTTTTAATCGTTCAAAATACATTGATGTTTTTTCAAAAAACTCTTTGTCAAATTTCATATTATCAAAAACATCGGGCATAAATGTTCTTTTGATATCTCTCAAAAATCTGTTATGGTTATTTCGGTCATTGATATATAACAAAACTTTATCTACATTCTCTTTATTGAGTATTGATGATTTTTCATAGGATTCCAATTTTCTTTGTACTTTTTCAGCGTCGGCTATAGCCCCGAAATTTTCTGCGATGTAGTCAATATCAAACAGGTCTGTTGCTTTGAGGGATCCTCTGGTTGTTATTCTATCTATTGTTGCCACTATCTTATCTGCGGATATTTCTTTTGGGGTTTCTACAAGTAGAGGGTTGAATTTTCCTTTTGTTTCTTTATATTCTTCTGCCCCTACATTATAAACTTCAATTCTGGCAGATATGCCGTTCTCATTTTGAGGGGAATATTTTATTTTGAAGCTGTTTCTTTTCAAAGAAGAAATTTTTGGGTTGTATTCTTTTGTTGTTCTGTTTTTTAAAAAGTCATTAGATGACAATTCGTAAATTATTTGGTTGTAGTAAGCAGCAAATTCAGGGAATGCGAAATCAAGATCAGTTGAGTATCTTGGGGAGCTATATATAAAATGTAAAGCCCCTCCTCCTTGCAATATTAAAAGTTGTGAGAGCAATGGTTTTTCTGCTATGCTATAAAGTAGTGCGGTTAGTATATCATCTCTTTCTTGTAATATTTCTTTTTTGTTAATCATACATACAGATTAAAATAACTAATATATAAATATTTTGTAATTTAACTACTAATAAGTGACTATATTTCTTTTAATACGAAACATAATGTTTTAAAATAAAAATAGTTTTTTCTTTTGTTTGATGGAAAGCTTAATTTTTTTGGCAATTACCCCTTTATTAGCAATCTTTATTTTTATACTCCTCTTCAAGTGGCCTCTTTTTAAATCAATGTTTTTTGGGTGGGTCGTTACAATATTTATTGTATTATTTTTTTGGAAAATGCTACTTAATTGGATTATTGGGGCTACTTTAAAAGGGCTTTTTGTTGCTTTTGACATAATACTTATAATTTTTGGTGCTGTATTATTGCTCAAAGTTCTGGAAAGTTCAGGTGCGGTTATTAGTATAAGAAATGCAATAAACTCAATTTCAAAAGACAGAAGAATCCAAACAATAATCATCGCCTGGTTTCTTGGTTCTTTTATAGAAGGAGTAGCTGGTTTTGGCACACCTGCTGCTCTTGCAGCGCCTCTACTGGTTTCTCTCGGTTTTCCGGCATTAGCAGCAGTAATAGTTTCCCTCATAGCAAACTCTACAGCAGTCACATTTGGGGCTGTGGGCACTCCAATACTACTTGGCTTATCTTCAATAATTAAGATAAATAATTATGAAGTAACATTTTTTAGTGCTTTAATCCACGCTATAATAGGTAGTTTTATCCCACTAATCTGTGTATGTGTTCTTACAAAATTTTTTGGTAAAAATAAGACGATAAAAGAAGGTATTGAAATATGGCGTTATGCTATTTTTGCAGGGGTTTGTTTTACAATTCCTTATTTTCTTTCTGCTGTTTTTTTAGGCCCCGAGTTGCCTTCTGTTTTAGGAGGGATATTTGGTCTTCTCTTACTTGTTTATGCAACCAAAAAAGAATTTTTAGTGCCAAAAAAATGTTGGGATTTTGTTGAAAAGAAAAAATGGCCCTCTTATTGGGAAAGTTCGCACATACCATTCCATAAAGAAAAAAATATTTCCTTAACAAAATCAATAATTCCTTATGCGGTTGTTGCTTTAATTCTAATCGTCACAAGAGCAAACATTTTTGGGGTAGGCGATTTTGTTAAGAACATTTCAATTAGAGTTCCATCTATTCTTGGAACAACAATAACACATTCTTTTTATTTATTGTATTCCCCGGGGGTAATTTTTCTTATTGTATCGTTTGTTGTCATTATTGTAAATAAGATTGATAAGAAAGAATTTATGTTGATAGGAAAACAAACAGCTGTTAAAATGGTTAAACCATTTTTTACATTATTCTTCGCAGTTTCTCTTGTTCAGATATTAATATACTCCACTAACAATTATTCTGGTTTTGAAAGCATACCTGTTTTTATCGCTGTTAAACTTAAAATATTTGGGCATCTTTATCCTCTGGTCGCCCCTTTTGTTGGTGCTCTTGGCGCTTTTATTTCAGGAAGCAACACTATTTCTAATATTCTTTTTGGAGTATTTCAATACGAGACAGCTGTGAGTTTAGGTATTTCTGTATCTTTATTATTGGCTTTGCAAACAGTAGGCGGAGCGGTGGGTAATATGATATCAATAACGAATGTTATTGCTGCTTCAGCCGCTGTCGGTTTAAAAGGCGAAGAAAGCTTGATAATAAAAACAAACCTATTACCTGTGTTTTTATACAGTTTAACTGCAGGGATTATAGGAATAATCTTATTATGTATATTATGATTATGATAATTGTTCTTTATATTAGCGTCGCTTTATTTATTTTTCATTAACTTTTTTAAATACTATCAATACTACTTTATGATTATGAGCATAAAATTTTATAATTCATTTTTTGTTGCAGATGCAGAATTTGTAATAAACGCACAACCGCTTAACAGGTATTATTATTTGTTACCCGGCTTTCTTGTAGCGTTAATCATCTTTTTATTTATTCTTATTGTTTATTTTCTTTACAAATATTTTAAAAAAATAAATGTTGAAAAGGAACTCTTGGTGAGAGCGGAAGTAGTCAAAGAGTATGAGCAAAGGAAAAAGGAAGAATTCAAAAAGGTGAAAAAAGAGCAGCTAAATAAAAAAGAATACGAACAGGGTAAAAATTTTGGCATTGAACAATACCTCAAGGAGGAAGAGAAGCAGGTTGTTAATATTTTGAGAGCAAGGGAAGGGGTATGCGAGCAGGGGACTTTAAGAATCATTACAGGTATGCCTAAATCTACTCTGAGCAGGATTCTTTCGGAGCTGGAAGCAAGAAACATAGTGTATAAAGAAAAGCGCGGAAAAAAGAACATAGTTTTTTTAAGAAAATAGTTGTTTATTTCTATTTTTATATTTATTTTTTATTTTTAATAAATATTTTTATTTTTTTATTCATAAACAAGCGTTTGGAACAATATTTTTAATAACAGAACCATTTTTTAGTTTTTTTCTTTGTTTAGGTAGATTGTTCCAAGAGTAAATTATATGTTGTAGTTTGTTCTATTAGTTTTAGTTTTAAAATACGCCTGATGTGGAGTGCAGTCAAATAACAGCTTGACATAAGACATATAAAACAAAATAATAAATTTTTA
The DNA here is from genome assembly GCA_038890975.1 of Candidatus Woesearchaeota archaeon. Taxonomy (GTDB): domain Archaea; phylum Nanobdellota; class Nanobdellia; order Woesearchaeales; family CAIVOO01; genus JAWAEZ01. The sequence continues at coordinate 1,164 of JAWAEZ010000024.1, read as the reverse complement.
TCACTAAAAAGTTATTAAAAACAAAAGATTTAAATATAAGTTAATAACTACTATTCAGTTAATATAAATGCTGGTGTTGGTGGGTGCATTCATAATAAAAATTGTTGAGGTTAAAAATGAGAGGAAAAGAAAAAAAATCATTTTTTAAAAAAAGTTGGGATTTCTTAAACACGCCTATTGAAGATTTAGTTTCTGAAGCTTATGAAAAAATAAAGAACAACGCAAAAACATTAGCAGTGGCTTCTGCCCTCGCAGGGTCGGTAATGTTAAGTTATTTACCAGTTGTTTATTCAGAACAGCAACAACAACCACAAAACCAGCAATATGATATAAAAAAAGTTGAAAAAATAAAAAAAATGATTTTAGATAACGAAGTTGCATTATTTAACTCCGCACTTGACGCGAGAGATAATAACAATGGTGTTGATATATGTAACATACCCCCTCAACAAGTAAATAGCAAGCAAGATAATAAAAAGACAAAAACATCAACTTTTGCAAGAGATGTTTTTAATCCTTTAGGACTTTACAAAGAACCTAATAGTGTAATACTGCCAGAGATAAGAACAGCAGTAAGTGATTATATGAGTAAATATGTTAATATGCACAATCTGAATGTTCAGATAGAGAAGGATAAGATTTATGTTATGAGGAAAGAACAAAACATACAACAAGCTAAAAACGCAAGTAATGATAATTCAAATAAAAAAGAATTTTTAGATGTAATTTACGAAACACCACTCAAAAGATTAACAGCAAATACTGGGAATAGTGGGGGAAAATTGCATATATTATTCCATGTGCCTGATACAAAAGCACCTGATGGTTATTGCATAACTCTCCACCCACAACTTTTGCAATATGTAGATGAAAACTTAATAAACCAAAAAATAAACGGATCTGCATCTTCCAATCAACAGAGCGAAGGAGCATCACCACCTACTCAGCAATCTGGAGCACAAACACAACAAGGAGGGAGTAATTCTGGTCAGGCAGCAACGCCTACACAAAGCGGAGGAGATAACCAATCTGGTGGACAACCTATTACGGCACGCATTAATAATACTGCTCAAACAAAAAAATTCGGTATAACAGCTGGCGGTTTAGTAATGCCTTGGACTGAAAAATACTCTGTGAAGAGTGTTGACGAATTCGGGGTTGAAA
>JAWAEZ010000023.1:0-11388 GCA_038890975.1 Candidatus Woesearchaeota archaeon | reverse complement strand
ACTTCAAAAAATTTAATTGCTATGAAAACTTTAACAAAAGATGAAGAAATAATAGAAATAGAAAATCCTATGTCAGAGAGTTACTCTGTTGTTAGGAACTGGATAATTCCCATATTGCTTGAGTTTGTTGGAAAAAATAAACATGCTGAATTTCCTCAAAAAATTTTTGAAGAGGGAATAATAACTGTAAAAGGAGAACAACCTAAGGACTATGAATCTTTGGCGTGTGTTTCGTGCCATAAATTGGCTGATTTTACAGAGCTAAAACAAACACTGGAGGCGGTTCTTAGGTCCCTTGGTATTTTTTGTGATATTGAAGAATTTGAACACCCTTCTTTTATCCCTGGGAGGTGTGGCAGAGTAATTGTTGGTGGGGAGGATATTGGAATAATTGGCGAAATTGCTCCAGAAGTTCTTGTAAATTTTGAAATATTATTCCCTGTTTCTGCTTTTGAAATGAACATAACAAAACTATTTAAACATACGAATTATAACGATTAAAAAAATATGTAAAAGTCATAATTTATATTGTATCTTATAAAAAATTAAAAAAATATTTATTTTCTAAGTGCCCTTTCTATTCTCTTCTCTTCCTTCTCTATGTTGTACTCTTCTTTAATAATTGTTTTTGTTATTTTATATATGTTCTCGTCCATCCTTGCAATTCTTCTCTCGAGCAGCACCAGAATTCTTAAACTATAAACTATTGCTGCTAGTGTCCCTATTATTATTGCGAGAATAACCCCTTCAATAGTTAATGGCATTAGTTACACCTCCTTTTTAGATGTAATAATTGTTTCTAATATAAAAATGTTTTTAAAATGTTTTTTTATATTTATTGGAAAGATATTCTTATTTTGATTCTTCCCAGTGCCTTTCAAAAAAAGAGTTTATTGTAGAAGATAAATATTCTGAGTTGCTCCATATTGCAGAATCGTATGTGGGGTGTGTTTTCTTATCATCTGTTATGACAAAAATTGTGCTTTTTTTATCTACGACAATCATTCTGCCCTCAATATCGCTATATCTTATTTCTACCATCTCTTTTATATCTTTTGTTAATTTTTGTAAAATTGGAGAATTTTTAGTAAGAATTTTTATTTTAACTCCTTTTTCTTTTGCTTTTGATAATGCTCTTATCAAAGCATCTGATTTTCTTATAAGTCCTTCAGGAGTTGTCATTAAATTTATTGTTTTTTCTGCATTTTTTATTAATATCTCATAATGATTATATATGTTATGTCTTCCTCTTAAAGCGCCTGAAAATTCTGTCGGATCAACTAACTCTATGCCTTGTGAGTGTAGTGTTTCAAGTTCCGAAAGGATTTCTGATTTTTTTATTTTATCTAAATTATTTATTTGTTCTTTTGTTTCTTTTTCTATTTTTTTCTTTACTCTTTCTACTACCTCCGAAGGAGGAACAGCAACATACTTAATAGGTTTGCCAACTTTCATTATTATAAAACCTTTTTTTTCCAAAGATTCAAGAACATCATAACTCCTAGAACGAGGAACATTAGCAATATCAGAAAGCTCACCAGCAGTAGCAACACCACGAGAAAGCAAAGCAGTCCATAATTTTGCTTCGTAACTATTAAGACCAAAATCTTTAAGTTTATTTAAAAAGTCTTTTTTAACGAGCATTTTATTCCTCAAATTTTTAGTGTATTCTAATGAGTTATTGGATTTTATTAAAAAAATAAGCTAGTATATAAATCTTTTTATTTTTTACTCTTATAAAGTAATAAAAATTATATTATAACACCCTGTTTTTTCTTATGGAAAACCCATTATTTAGTTAAATATTTGTTGGTTATTTTTGTTTTTTTATGTTTTCTAAAAATTTTGTTTTTATTTCAATATTGAAAAAAATTATTTTATTTTTTCTTTATTTTTAATTTTTTTACGGCAATTTGAACCTATTTTACTATAAAAACAATTTTAATCATATTTTTAATATTAAAAACCATTTTTTACTAATTTTTATTATTAAAAATCGTTTTTTAAATAATTATTTACATAGAAACCGGAAAATATTTGTTAAAATTAAAAATAAATCATTTATTACGCAGATTTAATTAAAATTTTATATTCCAATACAACTTTATAATGAATTTATAATTTTTATATTAAAAGTTCCATAAGAAACAAAGGGGTTGTTTGTCATTTAACAAAAAATAAAAACAAAAACTATTTAATTAACAATAAATTAACCATCATTTCCTTTGGAGGGTTTAGATGAAAAAAGACATAACGCAAATATTTGAGAATTTCTTAAAAACAAATTCTATATTTGAGGACAAAAAATTATTGCAACCAAATTATACTCCAGAAACAATACCTCACAGAGAAGAAGAAATAGAGCAAATAGCCAAAATATTAGCGCCATCGCTCAAACTAAACAAACCATCAAATATATTTATATACGGAAAAACAGGAACAGGAAAAACTCTTTGTGTTAAGCACACCATAAACAAAATAAATAAAATAGCAACAGAAGTAAGATTACCGATAAAAACAATTTATATAAATTGTAAGTTAAAAAAAATTTCAGACACCGAATATAGATTAATAGCTCAAATAATAAGAGAATTCGGAAAAGAAATAGCTGCAACAGGACTACCAACAGAAGAGATTTATAAAACATTTTTTAACATTATTGATAGCAAAAAGCAAATAATTATATTAGTTTTAGATGAGATAGACCAACTCGTTAAAAAAGCAGGAGATGAAATATTATATAATCTTACAAGGATAAACTCCGAAACAAAAGAATCACAGATATCTATTATAGGAATATCAAATGATTTTATTTTTAGGGATATACTAGATCCAAGAATAAAATCCTCACTTTCAGAAGAAGAAATAATATTTAAACCGTATAATGCTTTACAATTACAAGAAATTCTTTATAGTAGGGCAAAATACGCATTCAAAAAAAATGTTATAGAACAGGGAGTAATAGAAAAATGTGCAGCATACGCAGCAAGAGAACACGGAGACGCGCGAAGAGCATTAGAGCTTTTAAGAGTAGCAGGTGAAATTGCTGATAGAGAAAATTCAGAAACTTTGAAAATAAAACACTTAGACGAAGCAGAAGATAAGCTTGAAAGAGACAGAATAACCGAGATTATCACAGCTCAGCCAAAACAATTTCAAGCAGTATTGTATGCTGTTATTTTATTATCAACCAAAAATAACAAAATAATAGAGACCGGAGAATTGTATAATCTATACAGGAAGATATGTTTTGATATAGGTTTAAGATGTTTGACGCAGAGAAGGGTTTCAGATGTTATTAGCGAACTTGATATGTTAGGAATAATAAATGCGAGAACAATATCAAAAGGAAGATACGGAAGAACGAGAGAAATATCATTAGCAATAAATTCTAATGCAGAAGAAAAAGTTAAAACACTTTTAGAAAAAGAATTAGGTTGTTAAATGATTTTAGAACAGAAAAAAAGGATTGTGAAATTTTTAATACAAAATAACGTGTTGGTAGATAATACAATTCTACAAAAAATAGAAGAAAAAGAGATATCAGAAAAACTGGAAGAATTAATAAAAAGAAATGTTTTTTTAAGAGAAGAGGAGATATTAAAATTATTAGGTTTAGATTATGACAAAAAAGAAAATTTAAGCACAGATAAAGAAAAAATTTTACAAGATAACCAAAACAATAAAGATAAAAAATATTCATTAAAAATAATACAATCACACAAAGAACTATTAAAAAAAAAGACAGTTCAAGATTTTATTTCTTATTTTAACACAAGATATAAAAAGTTAAGTGCGATATTACAGAAAAAACAAGAATTAGCAGATGCAACATCAATCAAAAGAATAAATTCTAAAACAGAAAAGGAGGAAGTTGCATTAATAGGACTTGTTTATGAAATAGCAAAAACAAAAAACGGCAACATAATATTAACATTAGAGGATCCCACAGGACAAATAAAAGCAATAGTGCATAATACCAAACAAGATTTAATAAACATAGCAGAGGACATTGTTCCGGATGAATGCTTGGGTATTTTAGGGGTATTCAATAAAGGAATAATTTATGTCAATAAAATAATATTCCCAGAAATCCCTCCAACTAAAGAGTTAAAAAAATCTCCAGAAGAATGTTACGCAATATTTACAGGAGATACACATATAGGTTCAAAACAATTTCTAAAAGATAACTTCTTAAATATGATAAGCTGGTTGAATAAAGAAACAGGTTCGGAGCACCAGAAAAAAATCGCAGAAAAAGTAAAATATTTGTTTATTGTTGGGGACTTAGTTGACGGATTAGGAATATATCCTACACAATACAACGATTTAGAAATAAAAGACATAAAAAATCAATATAAAGAATTAGCAGAATATTTAAGTAAAATTCCTCCACAGATAGCTGTGATATTATGCCCAGGAAACCACGATTCCTTAAGGCTTTCAGAACCCCAACCGCCACTACCAAAGGACTTCGCGGAAGAATTATATAATTTACCCAATGTTTTTATAGTAAGCAGCCCGGCATTAGTAAACATTGAATCGCAAGAAAATTTTTCAGGATTTGATATTTTATTATATCACGGGACGAGTTTGAATTACTACGCCGAAAATGTTAAAAGTATAAGTAGTGCTGGGGGCCATACAAGAGCAGATTTAATAATGAAATTTTTATTACAAAGAAGACACCTAGCACCTACACATACATCCACACAATATATGCCAGATTCCGAAGACGACCCTCTCGTAGTAGAAAAAGTTCCAGACTTTTTCGTTACAGGACACATACACAGAGCAACAATATCATCCTATAGAAATGTTACACTTTTAAATTGTTCTTGTTGGATAGAGATGACAGAGTACCAAGAGAAAGTAGGTTTGGTTCCAGAACCTTCAAGAGTTATATTAGTAAATTTACAAACAAGAGAAGCAAAAATGATGAGGTTTTAAATGACAAGCATAAAGGCATCACAAAATATATTGAATTATTTTGAAGAGATAGAACAAAAAACAAAAGATGCTTACAGAATAGCAACAGAAGCGAGGAAAAAAGGTTACGATCCGGAAAAGAAAGTAGATATTGTGCTAGCAAAAGATATGGCAGAGAGAGTCGAAGGATTAATATCAGCGGTTGCCCCACAATTAGTTGGGAAAGGTGTAATAAAAAGAATAAAAGAACTTGAAGAAAAATATGGAAGATTATCTTGGGAGGTAGCGCTTAAAATAGCATTAGAAGTGGCTCAAGAGAAGTTCTGTAAATTTAAGGATTTGAAAGAAGCTATGGAAGTTGGAATAAGAACAGGATTTACATATCACACAGTGGGGATAGTTTCTGCTCCTCTTGAAGGACTAGTTGAAATAAAAATTAAAAAAAGAAGGGACGGAAAAGATTATTTAGCGTTAATATTTGCTGGTCCAATAAGGGGTGCTGGGGGAACAGCAGCATCTTTCTCTTTAATGATAGCGGATTATGTAAGAAAAAATTTAGGTATTGATAAATATGATCCGGACGAAAGAGAAATAAGCAGATACGCAATAGAATTACAAGATTATCATGAGCGGGTAACAAACCTTCAGTATAGGCCAAGTGACGAAGAAACAAAATTTCTCGCTATGAACATACCTGTAGAGGTAGATGGGGAGCCTACTGAGAAAATAGATGTTTCAAATTATAAAGGGCTTCAAAGAGTAGAGACAGATAAAATAAGAGGAGGCGTTTGTCTTGTGATGTCAATGCTCGCACTGAAAGCTCCAAAACTATGGAAAGAAGTAAAAAAATGGGGTAAAGAGTTTGGGATGGAGCACTGGCAGGAGTTTCTTGAAAAATTTATAGAATTACAAAAAAAACATAAATCAGGTTCCGAAAAAAATGAGCAAAAACAAACTCATAAATTAACACCAGATTTCACGTATCTTTCAGACATAGTTGCTGGTAGACCTGTTTTTTCTCAACCGCTCGCAAAAGGAGGATTTAGGTTGCGTTACGGAAGGAGTAGATTATCAGGATATTCAGCAGCAAGCATACACCCCGCAACAGCGCACATCCTTAACAAATTTATTGCGACAGGTACGCAACTCAAGACGGAAAGACCTTCTAAGGGAGCGGCGATATCAATGTGCAACACAATAGAAGGTCCTATTGTTAAATTAAACAACGGAGATGTTTTAAGAATAGATTCAGAGTTCCAAGCAAAGCAACTAATTTATGAAATAGAGGAGATATTATTTTTGGGTGACATTCTTTTTTGTTATGGTGACTTTCTAGATAGAGCACACATTTTAGTGCCAGCAGGTTACTGCGAAGAGTGGTGGGTGCAAGAACTAGAGAAAGCGATTGTTGATTATTTTGGTAATTTAGATGAGGAAAAACTAGCAGAACTTTCCGAAATACCTTTAGAAGAAATACACACAATTTTAAAAAATCCTAACCACATAAATTTTAAGAGAGCGAAGACATTATCAGAAATACTAAAAATACCTTTACATCCAAAATTTACTTATCATTGGAAAGAACTTTCTAAACAAGATTTTTTAAAACTGGTGGATTATATAGATACAGCAAAAGTAGAGAAATCAGAAGAGCCGGAAAAAATAATTCTACCCCTCAAAAAAGAGAAAAGGTTATTAGAATTAATAGGCCTGCCTCACAAAGTTGCGATAGAATATGTAATAATAGAAGGCGACGAAGCAGCGGCGCTTCTTTACAGTTTAGGAATTCTAAACCCTTTAGACCTAAAAGTTGCGAGACAAAAAATTAGTGAAGCAAGCGAAGAAAACAACGGTGTTGAAATAGTAAATCTTTTGTCTAAATTTAGGATCAGAGACAAATCAGGAACTTTTATAGGAGCGAGGATGGGTAGACCCGAAAAGGCAAAAATGAGAAAATTGACAGGAGCCCCACACTCGCTTTTTCCTTGCGGTAACGAAGGCGGAAGACTAAGATGTTTTCAGTCAGCGATGGAAGCAGGATACGTTGAAGCGGATTTTCCAACATTATTCTGCGAAAACTGCAAGACATCAACAGTTCTAAATGTTTGTCATAAATGCGGCAAAGAATCAAAAAAAATCTATCGATGCAATTTTTGCGGTCAAATAACACAACCATGCAGTCATTCCCCTAAAAGTTATGTTAAGCAAAAAATAAAGATAAACGAGTATATAGAAAATACTCTTAAAATTCTTGGGGAGACGCATTGTCCAGATTTAGTAAAAGGAGTGAGAGGGACAAGCAATAAGGACCACATACCAGAACATATAGCAAAAGGGATATTGAGAGCGAAACATCAAATATGCGTAAACAAAGACGGTACAACAAGATATGATATGACAGAACTTCCTATCACTCATTTTAGACCCAAAGAAATAGGAACAAGTTTAGAGAAACTTAAGAAATTAGGTTACGAAAAGGATATTTATGGAATGCCGTTGGAGAGCGAAGATCAACTATTAGAATTAAAACCGCAAGATGTTATACTCCCAGCGAGCCCAGACTCCCCGGACGAAAAAGCAAGCGATATTCTCCTGAGGGTTGCAAATTTTGTAGACGAATTGCTTATTAAATTATATAAGATGGAACCTTTTTATAACGCAAAAAAGAAAGAAGACCTGATAGGCCATTTGGTAATCGGTTTAGCACCGCACATCTCAGCAGGCATAATTGGCAGAATTATAGGTTTTTCAGAAACTCAAACCTGTTTGGGGCACCCATTGTGGCACGCAGCGCACAGAAGAGATTGCGACGGCGATGAAAATTGTGTAATCCTTCTTATGGACGCTTTCCTAAATTTTTCAAGGCAATACCTCCCAGATAAGAGGGGAGGAAGAACGATGGATGCGCCATTAGTATTAACATATATATTAAACCCTTCAGAAGTAGATGATATGATTCATAAAATGGATGTGGTTTCCAGGTACCCATTGGAGTTTTATGAAGCGTGTTTGGAATATAAAAATGCATGGGAAGTTAAGATAGAAAAAGTAGGAGATAGATTAGGAAACGAGAGCCAATATGAAGGAATATTTTTTACTCACGACACAGACAATTTAAACTCAGGGGTTAAATGTTCTGCATATAAGATTCTTCCTACAATGGAAGAAAAGATTAAGGGGCAGATGGAAATAGCAAAAAAAGTTAGAGCAGTAAATGAGGAGGATGTTGCACATTTAGTTATAGAAAAACATTTAATTAAAGATGTGAGAGGCAACCTAAGGAAGTTTTCAATGCAAAAGTTCCGTTGTAGCACTTGTAACGAAAGTTATAGAAGACCCCCCCTAGCAGGGAAGTGTCTTAAATGTGGCGGTAAAATAATATTTACAATTTCAGAAGGTTCAATAGTAAAATACCTTGAGCCAAGCATAACACTAGCAAAAAAATACGTAACCTCAAACTACCTTTCTCAAATACTTGAGCTAACAAGAAGAAGAATAGAGAGTGTTTTTGGAAAACAAAAAGATAAGCAGACAGGAATAAGTAACTGGCTCACTTAAATTTTTCTCTATAATAAGGAGTCATTCAAGAATTTTTATCTTACCAGGCATTATTTCAAAAACATCACCATTTTTAATAAGTTCTTGTATTATTCTTTCCGCATCAGAACAATTAGATTTTTTAATAATGTCAGAGATATTTGCCCCATTTCCATCATCAAATTTTTTAATACAATCGAGTATAATTTGGATTTCCGAATTATTTTCTACAACTTCCTCCTCAAATTGAGGTGGCAAGTTTTTTTTCTCTTCTTCGCACAATTCTATTTTTTTATAAATGTCTTCAAGAATCAAGAGCTCTTTTTTTCTATATTCAACCCACAAAGGATTTACTTTTTTTATAATTTCAATGGCAACATATTTTTGGTCACCATACATCCTAATCCTACCTATAACATTAACAGCGTCTCCCAATTCAATATTTTCTAAATTTTGTTTTTTATCAAAAAACCTTGTGGCTATTCTTCCACTTCCGTCATCAATCACCAGAGTAGATGAAAATTCGTTAATCTCTTTAGAAATAACAAAACCAATTATGTTAACCCTTGATACTGGGCCTATTTTGGTCTTAGCATAAAAGAAATCATTTTCGTTATCAAAACTACTTTCAATAATGTCTTTTACATTTATCTTATATGCTGTTTGTCTTTTTTTGCGCTCAATAATTTCATTATTGCTATAATTTACCATTTTATTTAGGCACCGTCGCAACACCATAACAAGATAGTTTTAAAAAAGATTATAATCTTTGTATCAACCCCCTTTTCGGTTCAAAAATATCCCCACTTCTTCTTAACCTATCTATTATATCCTCAACTTCAGATATTTCAAGCCCTCTTTCAGCAGCTTCTTTTATTATATCATCTAAAGAGATTAATTTTCCTACTTTGCTTTCAAGAGAGGATATTATTTCTTTTACAATATGAATTTTACTTCTTTGACTACTCGAAATTCCTATTGCAATTCTATCCATATCTAATTTTCCTGTTTCCGGATCTATGCCTATTTGGTTTAAGCAGTAATGAACAATGTTTATTGCTCTTCGGGCGTCTTTTTTAGTAACCTTATCTGATAATCTTGCTCTGGCAGCAGCCTCGGAGAGGCGTACTAACGCTTCTAATTGCCTGGCTGATATAGGCACGGTAACAAATCTGCTATCTTCGGAATGTCCTGCACTTCTCATTTTAAGATAATATTCTTTTAATTCTATCACCGCACCATCTGTAAGTTTTGGGAATATTTTTTGTCTAGCGTAAGCTACATACTTCTTAATAAGCTCGGTTGGTATTTCCGCTTCTTCTAATTTATTCTGGTGAAGGTTAAGAATAAAACTAGTCATCCTTTCATCCCTCTCAATATTCGGGATATCTTTTATAGGGAATATCAAGTCAAACCTGTTCAGAAGAGTGGTAGGCAGCTGTATTTGTTTAGCAATAATTTCTTCAGGATCAAACCTGCCCAGTTTAGGATTTGCTGCCGCGAGCACAGTGGTTTCGGCTCGCAAAGTTGCTTGTATATTCGCTTTTGATATGCTTATTGTTTGCTGTTCGAGTGCTTCGTGCATAGCATTTCTGTCTTCAGTAGACATTTTATCAAGTTCGTCAATGAGGCAGATACCCCTGTTAGCCAGCACTAATGCACCAGCTTCCAGAGCCCAACCTGAAAGAAATTCATCTTTCACAACAGAAGCGGTAAGCCCCGCACCGCTGGAACCCTTTCCTGTAACTAGACGCGACTTAGGAGCGACAACAGATATTCTTCTCAGAAGTTGAGATTTTCCAGCGCCGGGGTCTCCAACAAGCAGTATGTGAATATCCCCTCTTGTGACCACTCCGTCGTCTCTTTTTTTTCTAACACCCCCAAAAAGCTGAAGAACAAGCGCCTCCTTAACTTCTTCATGTCCAAATATTGAAGGTGCTATTGAAGATACAAGCTTCTGAAAAAGTTTAGGATCTTTTGAAAGTTCTAAAATCTTGTTCTCTTCTTCTTCGCTTATTTTTATTTCCCCAAAATCTTCTTCCAGAGCGTCAACGAAATTTGCTTCAATTACAAGGTCAAATTTTGTAAGCTGGCCGCCTTCGCGAGCGATTATGGGCACTTCTTTTACTATACCATTAACGACTATTTTTGTTCCAGGATTTGTTTTTTTATCGGACATAGAACTGACAAGGTCATCTTTTAATAGAAGATTTATCCTTTTAGGTTGTTCTCCACCTTCAAGTTCTTCAGGTATTTCTTCAAGAACGATCCCCTGCGCATCGACAAATTCCTTACTAAGCAGACGAAATTTTCCTTTTCTCCCACACCCGCATCTGCTAGGTTCTTTAAATTTTTTATCAACCTGTAAAACCGATAAAACATTCCCGCAGCTTGGGCATTCAAATTTTGCACTAGTGACTTGCGGCCTAACATCCGATTTTTGTCTTACAATTCCTCTTAATGATATGAACTTCCCAAGGTGCTCGCTTCTTATGTCTCTTATGAATAAAAGTTGGGATAGCGGAAGATTTTTAAAACGAACCCTAAATTTTGAAGAGTCTATATCGAATTGTTCTAAAGAAATTTCAGCAGCTCTTATACTCTCTTCAGGGTTGTCTAAGAGTCTTTCCGCCAGATTAAGATCATACTTTGAGAGTTCAGCAAAATCTATAACAATAAATTTTTCTCCTCTGCGCGAAGCTTCTACTATTTGGGCCTTATAATTCGTTTCAAAAAATTCACTATATTTCTTGATTTCATCTGCAACATCCATTTTATTTTTAAATTTTCAATTTAAATTACTGAACCTTTTTGAGATTTATAATCAATTTATCAAGGGCCTCATGAACTTCTTCCTCGGACTTTGTGCCGGTACATACAATTTTACCATTGCTGAACAATAAGAATGTAGCTTTTGCTTCG
>JAWAEZ010000022.1:0-11459 GCA_038890975.1 Candidatus Woesearchaeota archaeon | reverse complement strand
AGGGGCATTTTTATCAGAAAAAGAAAATAATCATTTTTTGATATTTTTTTGATATCATAACTGTTTGATTTTTTTATTATTTTTTTAAAAACTTTTTTTCGCTGTATTCTAGTGCTTCTATACCAGGCAAAATTTTTCCTTCAAGAAATTCAATAGCCGCACCTCCTGCCGTTGAGACAAATGTCATTTTATTTTCCAGCCCTAATTTAGTTATGACAGCTCCAGTATCGCCACCTCCCACAATCGTTTTTGCTTTAAGGCCCGAAATAAACTTTGCTATACTCTCGGTTCCCTTAGCAAAATTTTCTATTTCACATATACCCAGCGGGCCATTCCATATTATCGTTTTTGCCAAAGCAAGAATCTCTTTATAAGAATTTATTGTTTGTTCTCCTATATCAACACCTATATCTTCTTTTTTAATATCTGTAACATCAACATTTTTTATGTTAGCATCTTCGGATATTTTATCAGCTACTTTGATATCAACAGGTAGTGCTATCTTTTTCTTATAATTTTCCAAAATTTTTTTTGCTACTTCTATTTTATCGTATTCATATTTACTTTTTCCAACTTCAAAACCCATCGCTTTGAAGAATGTGAACGACATAGCCCCTCCAATTATTATCACATCAACTTTTTTCAGTAAGTTCTCAATTAATTCTATCTTATCAGAAACTTTTGCTCCTCCCAGTATCGCAACAGCGGGTCTTTTAATATTTTCAAGTGTTAGATTTTTTACTTCCTCTTCAAACTGAAAACCTGCACAAGATGGTATAAGTTTTGGTATTCCAACAATAGATGCGTGCGCCTTTGCAGAATCGGCGAATGCTTCATTAACATAAACATTTCCATAAACCGCAAGTTTTCTTGCAAATAAATCATCATTGGCTTCTTCTCCTTCATGAAATCTTAAATTCTCAAGCATAATAATCTTTGAATCTTTTTCGTTAGGGATTCTTATACCAATACAGTCATCTAGTTTCTTGATTTTTATATTTAGCAGTTCGGACAATCTTTCAGCAACAGGATTCAACCTTAAATCTTCAACAACCCTACCATCCGGCCTTCCTAAATGTCCTATGATAATTATTTGTTTAGCTCCTTCTTTAAGAATATAATTAATAGTTGGAAGAAGGGCTTTTAATCTTTTATCGTCGCTTATCTTCCCTTTTTGTAAAGGAACATTAAGGTTTGCTCTTAAAAGTACAAATTCCTCTCTAAAATTTACCTCTTTAAGTTTAATCATTCCGCCTCTTGGTTAGTTGTTTGTTGGTTAAATTTTTAAATTTTTGTTTTTATAATCTTAATTTATGTCTAAACTTGAAGAAGATAGCATATCCAAAACCATATGGGATGATAAGCGTATTGAAGATTTAGTGACAAATATATACGAAAAAATCCCTCAGGGTTTTTTTCCACTGAATTACTTAAATTCGGGCATTGAGGAATTATTAAAGTCAGTGAATAAGCGAGAGAATTATCTCAATAAAATGTTGATTCTAGAAGCAAAATATACCAAAAAAGTTAGTCCTTATAAAATTTCTTTAAAAAATAATAAATATTTTTTATATTATGGTATACATGTTTTCGATAAATTTTATGGTCTAGGAAAATTTGAGAATGAAAAAACCGAAGAGGTTGAAGTAGAAATAAAGATAAAAAGAGGCAACATAAGATTTAAATTTATCAAAGACGGGGAAGAATTTTCAAAATCAAGGGATAGTTTCTTTTACTGCAAAAAACTAAATAAAAAACTATCTGAGAATTTAATCGCAGTAGGCATAAAGAAAACTTCGTCACAGGGCGAATTAACGATGGGTAGGAGATTATATAACTTTGGCACAGAAAACAAAAATAAAGAGGTAATAGTACTTTTTAACCAAAAAAAAGCAGAATTTTTTGACACTTCTGGGAATCCTCTTGTTTCAGCGCTAAGTGTGGCAGAGACATTCGAAAAAAAGCGCCTCGTAAAAGCATACGATTTAGTATCCCAAATGGAAAAAATTGATATGAGCGAGTACTATAATAAGGTCGTTCTTAAGGCGCAGTCAGAATGGCTAGCTAATCCTCTGAGTTTTTTGAAGTTTGGAAGGAATTATATAATCCAAGGGACGACTAAAACAGCGACATATAGCGATGGCGCCATCCGCCTATCCCTATACCAAAATAATAAAAAGTGTATATCAATTCGTATAAGTCGTACCATGCCTTTGGAGGAGGCTCAGCTCTTTTTTAAGGGCCCTTTTTTAGTTGTTTATGACAAAGAAGGGCAACTTGTTAATGCCAAACAATTTGACTACCCTTATTATAAAAATTTACATTATTGCGATAAGGATCTTGAAACAATTTTGGTAAAAACATTCTCTATGAAAAGCAGGCTTACAATTACGGTTGGAAAATTTTCTTACACTCTTTCAGAAAAAGATGCAAGAAAAAAGTTAGGTAGAAGTATAAGGGAGTTTGATAATTTTGGTATGCTTGTCCATAAATTACCTGGAGAAGAACCGACATTTGAATTATTATTAAAAGATAGAGATTCATTTACTAAAATCCCAGCACTTGTAACAAGCAAGAAAAAAATAGATTGATAATTTTATATTTTAGTTGATCTTTTATTAATTTAATAAGCCCAGTTTTTTAATCATATCAACCATTCTACAAGAATAACCCCATTCGTTATCGTACCACGCAGTAACAGACACAAGATTGTTGTCAGTAACTTTTGTTAAGAGAGAATCAAAGATACAGGAGTGCGGGTTGTGTATGATATCTGTTGATACTATTGGTTCATTAACATATTGAACTATTCCTTTCATATGATATTTTGATACTTCCCCAAAAAGCCAGTTTAATTCTTCTTTTGTTGTTGCTTTTTTAACAATTGCCACCAGAGTTACGATTGAGCCAGTAGGAACCGGCACTCTTAAAGCAAAGCCGTCAAGTTTTCCTTTTAGTTCAGGAATCGTCTGTACCACTGCTTCAGCAGCCCCTGTTGTTGAAGGCACAATATTAACAGCAGCACTTCTTCCCCTTCTTAAATCCTTTGAGTCGGGAGCATCTACAAGTTTTTGAGTAGCGGTATAAGCGTGAGATGTTATTATAAAACCCTTTTCTATTAAAAAATTATCATTTATAACTTTTGCAAGAGGAGCAGCAGCATTTGTTGTGCATGAACAATTTGATATTATCTTGTGCTCTGCTTTTAAGAGGTGTTCATTTACACCCATAACCACAGATATGTCTGCATCTTTTGAAGGCGCAGATATAAGTACTTTTTTTGCTCCTGCTTTGATATGTTTTTCTGCTCCTGCCCTTTCTGTAAAAAAACCTGTTGATTCTATAACGATGTCTATATTAAGTTTTGCCCAAGGAAGTTTTTCGGGGTCTTTTTCTGCAAATACAAGAATCTTTTTTCCATTAACAATTATTGAATCTTCTTCGGCAACAACATCTTTTGTTTCTCTTTGTTGGACAGAGTCATATTTTAGAAGGTAGGCAAGAGTTTTTGTATCTGTGAGATCATTTACAGCTACCCACTCTATTTCAGGGTCATTAATTCCTGCTTGAAGAATTTGTCTTCCTATTCTGCCGAATCCGTTTATAGCAACTCTTATCATTTGTTTTATAAAACTACTAATTTTTAAAAAATTTATTTACTATTATAAAATTAATACTTATTTTTTCAGTTTTTATTATTTTTATTTAGTGTGTTTTATAAGCCGAGCTGTTTTTCTTTTTCAGCTATAACTTTTATTGTTTTAAGTAAAGCGTCCGGGCTCAGAGATATTGAGTCAATACCTTCTTCCACCAGAAAATCTGCGAATTCAGGATAAGTTGAAGGAGCGTCCCCGCAAATTCCTATTTTTTTCCCTTTTTGTTTCGCGATTTTAATTATTTTAGAAATAAGTTTTTTAACAGCTTCATTTCTCTCGTCAAAAAGAGGAGCTACTAGTTCAGAATCTCTATCAACCGCAAGGGTGAATTGTGTAAGGTCATTTGATCCTATTGAAAAACCATCAAACAAATCTGCAAAATCTTCACCTAAAATTACATTCGCAGGAACTTCGCACATTACATAAACTTGTAAATCATTTTCCCCTTTTTTTAATCCATTCTTTTCCATTTCAGCAAGCACTTTTCTACCTTCTTCCACCGTCCTGCACATAGGGATCATTACTTTAAGATTTTTAAGCCCAAACTCTTCCCTTACTTTTTTTATTGCTCTGCATTCAAGAGCAAATCCTTCTCTGTAACCTGGCGAGTAATACCGAGAAGCACCTCTCCAGCCAATCATAGGATTATCCTCTTTCGGTTCAAACTGATCCCCTCCTATTAAATTAGCGTATTCATTAGTTTTAAAATCAGAAAATCTTAAAATAACATCTTTTGGCCAAAATGCAGCAGCGATTCTTCCAACACCCTCTGCAAGTTTTTCCACAAAAAATTCTTCTTTTGATTTATAACCATAAGTTAGTTTTTCTATTTTTGCTTTTGCTTCTTCATCTTTTAATTTGTCAAAATGAATTAATGCTAAGGGGTGAGCTTGTATGTAAGAATTAACTATGAACTCTTCTCGTGCAAGACCAACACCATCATTAGGGAGGAAACTTAAACTAAAAGCTTCTTCGGGATTGCCTACATTTATCATAACTTTTGTTTTTGGTTTAGGCATATTAGTTAAATCAATTTTTTCAATTTCAAATTTTAATATTCCTTCATAAACAAAACCATCTTCACCTTCCGCACAACTTACTGTTATTTTTTGCCCTTGCTTTATTTTTTCAGTAGCGTTGCCTGTGCCTACTACGCAAGGAATGCCAAATTCTCTTGATATTATAGCAGCATGGCAAGTTCTTCCTCCTCTATTTGTAACTATTGCAGAAGCAATTTTCATAATCGGTTCCCAATCAGGGTCTGTCATTTCTGTGATGAGCACTTGACCTTTCTTGAACTTTCCGATACCTTTTATATCTTTAATTATGTTAGCTTCTCCCTGCCCGATTTTTTCTCCGACACTTTTTCCTTGACATAATATTTTTCCTTTTTCAAGAAGTTTATACTCTTCAAGTATTTGTCTATTTTTTTGGCTTTGAACAGTTTCAGGCCTTGCTTGTACAATAAAAAGCTCGTTTGTCTTTCCATCTTTAGCCCATTCCATATCCATAGGTTTGAAATGCCCAGCTTTTTGGGAGTAATGGTCTTCTATTATAACCGCCCATTTTGCTAATGTGAGAATTTCTTCGTCACTTAAACAAAATTTTTTTCTTTCTTCTATTTCTACCGGAACATTTTTTGTAGGTTTTGTTCCTTGAAAATCATAAACCATCTTTATTTCTTTACTTCCAAGAGATTTGGATATTATGGGCCTGTAACCTTCTCTAAGTGTAGGTTTGAATACATAGTATTCATCAGGATTCACAGCCCCCTGTACAATATTTTCACCAAGGCCGTATGAAGCATTTATTAGAACAACATTAGGAAAGCCGCTTTCTGTGTCTATAGAGAACATAACTCCAGAACACGCTAAATCAGACCTAACCATCTTTTGCACACCAATAGAAAGGCCTATCTTGAAATGATCAAATCCTTTCTCTTCCCTGTAAGATATTGCCCTGTTTGTGAATAAAGAAGCAAAACACTTTCTACAAGCATCTAGTAAAGCAGATTTCCCACTTATATTTAGGTATGTTTCTTGCTGCCCCGCAAAACTCGCGTCTGGTAAATCTTCGGCTGTTGCAGAACTTCTTACAGCAACATCAGTGTTTTCTCCGTATTGTATGCAAAGATGTTTATATCCTTCTAGAATAGCATTTTTAAGCTCTTCGGGAAGCTCCGCTTCTAGGATTGTTTGCCTTACTTTTCTGCCTCTTTCGGTAAGATTTTCTAAATCTTTTGTGTTGAGATCTTTTAATATTTCTTTTATTCTTTCTTTTATGCCAGTTTTTTCAATAAAATAGTAGTATGCGTAAGCAGTTATGCAGAAACCATTAGGGATTCTTACACCTTTTGGGTTAAGGAATCTGTACATCTCACCTAGAGATGCGTTTTTTCCTCCAACATATTTTATATCTTCAATGCCTACTTGGTCAAACCAAAGAATAAAAGCATTTTCTTTCCAATCCATCTTCGCCTCTTTTAATCTTTTTAATTTCTATTAACTTTTTAGTTTATTTTAATTTTATTTGAACTTTATATATTTTTTTGTTTTTATATTATCTATTTAATTTAGGCATTAAAATTTTTAATTTAAGCTACATATTGTAACTTTATAATAAGCATCTGGGGCAAAAAGAAAATAAAAGGATAAATTTTTAAACACTCCCGAATTAAATAGGATAATATTTTAAATAAAGATAACATAATAACCATAATTTATTTAGAAAAAGGGGCGATGGTAAAGATAGTTTTTTATGAAGTTGAAGAGTGGGAAAAAGATTACCTAAAGGAGCGTCTTAAAGATTACGATGTTATTTTTTTTAATGAACACTTAACAGAAGACAATATAGAAACAGCAAAAGACGCAGATGCCTTAGGGATTTTTATTTATTCTGAAATTGATTCTAATAAATTAAATCTCTTGAATAATCTAAAACTTATCACAACAATGTCTACTGGTTATGATCATATAGATTTGAAAGAAGCAAAAAGAAAGAATATCTGCGTTTGCAATGTTCCAAGTTATGGGGAGAACACAGTTGCTGAATACACTTTTGCTTTGATTCTTGCTTTGTCAAGAAAAATAATAGAATCTGTTGAGAGGACAAGACGAGGGAATTTTTCGCTTGAAGGGCTCAGAGGTTTTGATTTAAAAGGAAAAACTATTGGTATAATAGGAACAGGAAGAATAGGTAAGCATGTCGTAAGAATAGCAAAAGGTTTTGAGATGAATGTTCTTGCTTATGATATATACCCAGACCACAGCTTTGCTCAACAAATAGGATTTAATTATGTAGATTTAGATTACTTGCTATCAAAATCTGATATAATAAGCTTGCACGCGCCTTATACAGAGCAAACTCACCACCTTATAAATTTAAGCAACATAAATAAAATAAAACGAGGTGCTATGTTGATTAATACTGCACGAGGAGGGCTTGTAGAAACAAATGCACTTTTGGAAGCGCTAAAACAAGGAATAATATCTTCAGCAGGCCTTGATGTTCTTGAAGAAGAATGTTTTATAAGAGAGGAAAAACAACTGCTCTCTAATGTTTTTAATACATCCTGTGATTTAAAGGTTATATTACAAGAACATATTCTTCTTGAACAAGATAATGTTATAATAAGTCCTCACAATGCGTTTAATACAAAGGAAGCGTTGCAGAGAATACTTGATGTGACTATTGATAATATTAAAAAGTTTTTTGAAGGCAAACCTCAGAATGTTGTATAAAAGCAGATTATTTCTCTAACAAAAAAGTTAATATTTTAAATATATAAAACGCTTAAAAATTAATATATAAAAAATGAGAAAATGAAAAAGCCATTTTGGAGAATAGTTAATGAAGTGATAAGGCAGTCAGATATAATACTTGAAGTTGTTGATGCAAGATTTCCTTTAGATTCAAGGAACGATGAGCTAGAAAAAAAAGTGAAAAACGCCGGTAAAGATTTTATAATTGTTCTTAACAAATGCGATCTTGTTTCAAAAGAGAAACTTGATAAAATAAAAAAAGAAATACCTAATGTTGTTTTTGTGTCCTCAAAAGAAAAATTTGGTACAACAATTTTAAGAAAAAAAATAACAAGCATAGCAAGGAAAAAATTGAAACATAAAAAATTAAAAGAATACATTAAAGTGGGGGTAGTAGGATATCCTAATACAGGAAAATCATCCCTCATTAATATTCTTAAACATAGAGCCGCTGCGCCTACTAGTTCCCAAGCCGGCTTTACAAGAGGAAAACAGCTCGTAAAAATAGGGAAGAAAATAATGTTAGTAGACACGCCGGGTGTTTTGCAGTATAAGGAGAATGACGAGCAAAAATTAGCGTTGCTTAACGCAATAAGTGCTTCGCAATTAAAAGAACCAGATATCGCAGCTACGGAGATTATAAAAAAATTTATTGAAGAAAACCCTTCGGCTCTTGAAAGATTTTACGGTATTGAGATGAAGAACGACGCATACGAGACGCTTGAAGAGATTGCTAAAAAAATGAGAAAATTCAAGAAAAAGGGAGAGTTGGACATTGATTATGTCTCAAGAAAAGTTGTTGATGATTGGCAGAAGGGAAAGATTTTATTATAATGGCCTTTGTGTAATATGTAAATTCTAAAATTAAATACTGCTTAGCAAAACGAGAACAACAGCAAAAAATATCATTGTCACATAAACTGCTTTGTTCCACTTAAATATTTTCACCCCATCAAAAAAGCCGAAAGGTATCATATTAAACAACGCTAGCCAGGCGTTTATAAAAAAACCATATTTAAATATCGCACTTTGAAATAAGAGAAGCATTATTAGAAATACGAAGGATAAAATAAGATTTACAAGAGGGCCGACAGCTGCTATTTTTCCGTTTCTCCTGAAATCAACATGCCCCCCGGCAATTATCACTGCACCAGGCGCAGCAAAAACTACTTTTAAAAATATTGACATAAGTAGCGCTACTGCTAACATAGGGTAATTTGCTCTAAACTCTGCAAAGCATCCGTATTTCTGAGCCAAAATTTTATGTCCTATCTCATGAAAAATAAAACCTAACCCTACCCCTACGCCACTGGCAACAAAATAAAATAAAAATTCATTATTGATTAAAAATCTTTCAGGGCTTAGAACAAATGCAAATGATAGGGATATTATAAACCAACCTATAAGTAAATCTTTTATCTCAATATTAGAAGTTGTAACCTTTTTAGTTATCTGGTATATTCTTATATGTTTTTTAGTTATCATTTGAGTTTTTTATTTTTTTTAATTATCTACCATTTTTTTATGTTTTTTTTATTTTAGCTACAAAAAAACCTTCTGTGTCGTTGTCTTGGGGCCATATCCTCAAACATTTTTTTACTTCATCGCTATATCTTTTACCTTCAAATTCTGTAACCGGCGGGCTTCTTTTAATTTTAAGTTTTATTTTTTCTATTTTTACATTTTCAAAATTATCAATAAGATAATCTATAACTTCTTCATTCTCTTCTGGTTCAAGGGTGCATGTAGAATAAACAAGGGTTCCTTTTTCTTTTAGTAACGAAAAAGCTACACTAATCAGTTGTTTTTGTTGCGCTGCGAGACGCTTTACCATATTAGGATTCCACATGTATATTGTTTTAACAGATTTTCTTATGCTGCCGGTTCCTGAACAAGGAGCGTCCAATAGAATTTTATCAAATCTGTTTTCTAAGTATTTAAATTTGTGCCCGGGCATCATTGTTGTGATGGTATTTGAAACTCCACATCGTTGTAAATTTATTCCCAAAGCAGCCAATCTTTCATGGCTTATATCGTTCGCTATTATTATTCCTTTATTTTTCATTTTTTGTGCTATTTGAGTTGTCTTGCTGCCCGGCGCAGCAGCCATATCAAGCACGATATCAGAGGGTTTTGGATTAAGGACAATGGGCGGTATCATTGAAGCAGCTTCTTGTACATAAATATACCCTAAAACATGCTCTATAAGATTTCCAATATCTCTCCTGCTCCCTTCAATCCATAGTCCTTCATCACACCAGGGAATTCTTTCAAGAGCCCATTCTTTTTCTAATCTTTTAGTCAGCGTGTTAAAATCAATTTTTAAAGTATTAACTCTTATGGATTTTCTCAAAAAAGATAAAGAATATTTCTTAAATTCATTCCAATCAGTAAGTTTTGAATACCTTTCTATAAATCTTTTTTTGAATTCAATTTCTGATGCATTTGGGAACTCTTTTAACAATTGCATTAAATAAAAATAATAGCAATATCTTTTAAATCTTTTTATAGAATTTTGTTAAGCAGGCATATAAAAATTAAAATTAGCCAATACTTGCCAGTTCAATATCTGTTTTAAGAGCCATCACATCATAATATACTTTCTTTTTCTCTTCTTTTCCTATTTTAAGATTCGCATAAGCTTTTCTTATATCCTCGTAAATCTCTCTCGCTTTTTGGACATCCCCCCTGTTTAAGGAATCCTTAGCTTTTTCTATCAAAGCATAAATTTCGTACTCTTCTGTTTTTTCCGACATCAGCGCCTCTTTTTCTATTTCTGCCGGTTCAAGATTATACCTTTCAAGCTCTTTTGTAAGATAAGACCTAAATTTCAATTCTTCTATTTCTTCTTTTTCTTTTTCAAGTTCTATCTTCAATTTTTCTAATCTCATCTCTTTTTCTTTCAAAGCGTTATCCCTTGCTTTAATTTCTTGCTCTTTTTCTAAAAGCATTTTTTCTTTTTTCTGCATTGAAGCCAACTTTTCTTCTTGCTTTGCTATATCTGCATTTATCTTTGCAATGTTTTTCTGTAACTGAGCATATTGTTTTTGTAGAGGGCCAATATTTATTTTTATTTCTTTTATTTTTCTTATTTTTTCTTCTTTTTCTTTTATTAACTCCTCTCTCCTGTCTAACTCTTTTCTCTTATTTTCAATCTCTTTTTCTCTGCTGTCAAGAACTTTTTTTGCATCGTTTATTTTAGAGTAAATGTTTTTGATTTCTTCTTCTTTTTGTTCAATTATTCTCTTGTCTTCTTCTATCTTTTTTAAGTCGTTTTCAACAGCCAATTTGTCTTCTTCAATCTCTTTGAGTTTTGTATTTACTTCTTCCTCCTTTTGTGTAAGTGCTTTTTCTTTAGATTCAATTTCTTTTGTTTTTGATTCTATTTCAAGATTTAATTTTTGTATCTTATCATTTAATTCAAAGACGGTTTTTTGAAGATTTCCTCTTTCTTCTGTGAGTGCAATGACATCATTAAGAAGCTGTTTTTGTTTTTCTTCTATTAACTTCAAATCTCTTTCTTGATTTTTATATTTTTCAAACAATCCTTTTTCCCTTAGTGCAATACTTTCTTCTTTTTCTTTTAAAGTTATTTCTTTTTCTTTAACATCTCTTTCTCTTTTCAAAAGATTTGCTTCTTTTGAAGCAAGTTCTTCTGCTTTTTTTCCTATTTCTTTTTCTCTTTTCTCAAGATTTGCTTTGAAATCTGCAAGTTCTTTTTCTTGCCTTTTTATTAGTCCTTTTATTTCTTCTTCTTTTTTTAAGTTTTCTTCAATTTCTTTTAGTAGTTTATTTTTATTTTCTGTAAGTTTTTCTATTTCTTCTATCAGCTTTTTTTTATCTTTGTCAAGGTCTTTTATCTGTCTTGACATTTCTTTATTTATTGTTGATAGCTCTTTTTCCTTATCCTCCAATGCTTTTTCTTTGTTATCAAGTACATTTCTTCTGTTGATTATAAACTCTTCTTGTGCGTTAAGTTTCTGTTTTCTATCGTTAAGTTCTTTTTCTATTTTGAGGAGTAGCTTTTCTTTTTCTTCTAGTG
>JAWAEZ010000021.1:6992-11819 GCA_038890975.1 Candidatus Woesearchaeota archaeon | reverse complement strand
TCGATGAAAAGAAGATCGTGATCTACCACCAAACAACTCTTTGATCTATTTTCTATAACCTCTTTAATAACTTTTGACACTGTTAATCTTTGTTCAACATCTAAATACGCAGAAGGTTCGTCTAAAAGATATAGATCAGCATCTTTTGCTAAACATTCGGCAATAGCTACTCTTTGAAGCTCCCCCCCACTTAACTCATTTATTTTTTTAAGAAAAAGATTTTTAAGCTCTAAAGGTCTTATTAATAATATTTCATATTGTGATATCGCTTCTTTCAAAACATTTAAAACGAGCTCTTCAGAATCTCTTGATATGTACTGAGGTTTGTAAGAAATCTTTATTTTTTCTTTTACTTCTCCAGAATCAGATTTTATAATGCCAGCGAGTATTTTAACAAAGGTAGTTTTTCCTATACCATTTTCTCCAACAATACCAATAATTTCCGGTTTTTTAATTTCTCCAGAAGCGACTTCCAATTCAAAGTTTTCTAATTTTTTTCTAATATCGCTCCACGATGTTAGAACAATTTCTTTTCTCTTTTCTACAGGTGGCCTAGCAAAAAATTTTAACGCCTTATCCCTGAATCTTATATTTTCTTCTTTTAGGTAACCTTCGAGGTAAACATTAATACCGTTCTTTACCGATTTTGGTTGGCTCACAATTCCGTAACTACCTTCTTTTCCATAAATAATATGTATCAAGTCTGCCATATAATCAAGTATTATTAAATCGTGCTCTACAACCATTACTGCAATATCTTCATTAGCAAGTTTTTTTATGAAATTTGAAACATTTATTCTTTGTTTTATGTCAAGATAAGATGTTGGTTCGTCAAAAATGTAAAAATTTGCTTTTTTCATAACAGTAGCAGCAATAGCTACTCTTTGAAGCTCCCCCCCAGAAATATTTTTAATATCTGTATCAAGAACATCCTCTAAATTAAGAGATTTGGTGACTTCGTCAATAATATTTTTTTCATCAACTTTTTTTAATAAATCTCTAACTTTTCCTTCAAATTTTTTTGTTATCAGCTCAACTGCTTGGGGTTTAAAAGAAACTTTTATTTCTCCTTGTTTTAGTTTTTCAAAGAAAAGCTGAGCTTCTGTTCCTTTAAAAAATTCAATAATTTCTTTGTAACTAGCTTCTTTCTCCTCTCCGAGATTGGGGGTAATATTTCCGGACAGTATATTCAAGGCAGTAGATTTTCCTATACCATTTTTTCCAACAATCCCAACGACCTTTCCAAAAATAGGAATTGGAATATTATAAAGATGAAATCCATTTCTGCCATAACGATGGACAGGATTTTTAGATAGTTTTTCAGGAAGATTTATTATGTCTATTGCTTCGTAAGGACATTTTTTTATACAAATACCGCACCCGATACAGAGCTCTTCATCTATGACAATTTTTCTTGTTTTCTCTTCTATCCTTATACATTCTTTACCTGACCTATTAACAGGACAAGCATTTGCGCATATGTACGGGCAGTCTATGCCTCCTTTGCATCTTTCTTTTTTAACAATAGCTATTCTGCTCATCAAACATTTTGTAGAATATTCATTTTTAAACTTAACTATTGGAAAATAACAATATTTAAATTTTATAACCTCTTTATACCAGATATGGAAAACTTAACAAAATGGTTTAAGGATTTTTCTGATCAAGTAACAAAGTACGGCGGCTATTTCAACGCACATTGCCATCTTGACAGAGCGCATACACTTAACAAAGAATACCTTGAACATAAAGGATTAGATCCGATTTATGCTTCATCCGCCCCCCTAAAAGTAAAACAGAATCTCGTAGGAGATTTACATAAAGGAATAGCTTACTATAAAGAAAATTTAAAATGCAGAATGAAGAGAGCCATTCAACAAATGCAAGAACTTAATACCTCAAAAGTAATTTCTTTTATTGACACAACAGCAGATAATGTTAAGCTTTCGGCGCTTGAAGTAGCATTAGAACTTAAAGAAGAGTTTAAGAACAAGATAGAACTCCAGATAGCGGCTTATCCAATATTCGGTTTTAAAGAATCTGATAAAGAAAGATTAAGTATTTTTGAAGAAGCAGTTAAATTATCAGACATCGTCGGGGGTCTGCCTGAAAGAGACGAAATGCCCGGTCATGTAGGTTATGATGAGCATCTTAAAATACTTTTTGAAATTGCACAAAAATACAACAAACCGCTACACATCCATGTTGATCAAGCAAACGACCCAGAAGAAAAAGGAACAGAAACTTTGATTGAAGCAGCGCGTTTTCTTCTTGATAAAAACTATTACACTCAGGAAGAACCATTTGTTTGGGCAATACATTCAATATCCCCTGCAGCTTATGAAGAGGAGAGATTTATAAAAGTTATTGACGGATTATTGAAGTATAATATTGGAGTAATATGTTGCCCCACCGCAGCGATTTCTATGCGTCAGAACAGGCATAAAAAAGCTCCAATACACAATAGTATAGCGAGGGTATTGGAGATGCTTGAAGCAGGAGTTAAAGTAAGAATAGGAACTGATAACATCGCAGACATATTTGTTCCATCAGGCACCCCCGATGTGGGAATGGAAATGTGGCTTCTTTCAAATGTTTTAAGATTTTATTCTCCGGACATCCTTGCGAAGATAGCTACAGCAACTCCTCTTAATGAGATGGACAGGGAGATAGTAAGGAACTATATCAAACAAGACAATATTACAAAGTAGATAAATAAAAAAACATACAAAGATAAGTTCATTTATTAAACAAAGCCCCCGGCGAGATTTGCACTCGCGACCTTCTGCTTTCTTTTTAAAAATAAATACGAGGCAGACGCACTTGCTACTGTGCTACGGGGGCGAAAAAGTGTTTAATTTAATAAAAATTTATTAAATATCTTTAAATGCTTTTTTGTCATATTAAATTTTTGAGAATTTCCTGCTTTGTTTTATACTTTTTTTGGCATATGCCACAAACAACATGCTTCTTCCCTTTTTTGTCTTTTAAGTATGTACCTTTTATTTTTCCTAAGAATGTTTCTTCAATTTTTAGTTTGCATATCTCGCATTTCATTTTTATTAGAAGGTTTTTTCTTTAAGTTTTAAATCCAGAACAATTTCATCAAGTTTTTTAAGTTCGTACTTTATTGAATCAAACTTTTTTCTTAACTCGCCATTTCTAAAGTCAAAACCTAATAGTAACGCATAAATTTCAGAAACAAACTCTCTAATCTCAAAAGCAGTTTTGTAATTTTCTCTTATTGCAGAATTTACCGCTTTTCTTACAAGCTCTCCGATTAAATCGCATACACCAAGAATGTACTGTTCAGCACTTACACCAAGTTCTTTTCTTGTTATTAATCTTTTACTCTTTAATAAATGAAAATAAGCGGCAGCTTCAACATACTCTTGAAAAGCCACTTTATAAGAAGGCAAACACAAAAGTTCCGGATTTTTTTTAGCATGCTTTTTAAGATTCGAAAGCTCTTCTTTAATACTTTTAAGATATTTCTCTGCCTTATTTAATTCTTCCCTATGTAAAGAATAAATTATCATTTTTGAAAGTTTAAGAACATTCCTTGAATCTTTTATTATCCTATCTCTTTTCTCATCGAAATCTTCAATCTCCTTTTTAATACTATCAAACTCTTTTCTGTCTATCATTAAAATAAAAAAAAGATTTTTATTTAAAAATGTTTAGTAATTACAAAGAACATGCTCTTATAAATACCCCCTAACCAACCTGTTTTTTACAAAAATGAAAAAAAATGATTTAAAATCATAACAAACCCGCAATGATAGATTAAAGATAAATTTATTAATAAGTAACATTTAATACATTTAATAAAAAGAGTGTTTTATTAATTACAGCTAAAAAAAGATTATTCAAGCCGGAAAAGAAGGTCTAATAAAAGAGAAGAATATTCTTTTGAATTTAGAGATATTATGCGTACCAAGTTTATTAGAAGGGTTTTAGAAATATAGATCCACTTAAGATTAAAAATTGAAATAAAAAATAAATTAAAATAAAAAAATAATAGAAAAAACTGAGAACAGCATATTTTTATTAATATTAAAAATTTATTTTTAACAGAATAAAATAGTAAGATTTATATACCTTAATTTTTTTAAAAACTTTATGGTATCTGTTTTTAGAGGTGCGCTTGATTTTTTTGAGGAAATAGGGATTTACGATGTTGTTCTTCCTTTTTTGCTTGTTTTTACAATAATGTTTGCAATACTAGAAAAGACGAAAATATTCGGTTTTGAGGATGCTGAAAAGAAATATACTAGGAAAAATTTGAATTCAATGGTGGCTTTTGTAACGGCATTTTTAGTCGTTGCGTCTTCAAAACTCGTTGCTATAATAAATCAGACAATTTCTCAAATTGTCATTCTACTTGTTTTGGCTATTTTATTTATGATACTCATAGGCGTTTTTTTAGGTGATAAAGAGCTTGTTTTTGATAGGGAGAGTAAATGGTTTATATTTTGGTCGTTATTTATGTTAATAGGAATATTTTTAATATTTTTAAATGCTATTAAGACGAAGGAAGGAAAAAGCTGGCTTGAAGTAGGTTGGGGATGGATAGCTTCAAACTGGAACAGCACAGTAGCAGGTTCAATAATATTAATACTTGTGGTGTTGGGGTTTATGTACTATATAATAACTCCTTCCAAACCAAAGGAGGAGAAGAAAAAAGAAGGGTAGGTGATAAAAAATGGGAACATTTGAGGATACTATAATTCAACTCCAACAATGGGGTGTTGTTGATGTGCTTTTGCCTTTTCTACTTTTTTTTACTGTTATATTTGCAATTCTACAGAAGATAAAAATCTTGGG
>JAWAEZ010000021.1:0-6893 GCA_038890975.1 Candidatus Woesearchaeota archaeon | reverse complement strand
TAAAAAATGGGAACATTTGAGGATACTATAATTCAACTCCAACAATGGGGTGTTGTTGATGTGCTTTTGCCTTTTCTACTTTTTTTTACTGTTATATTTGCAATTCTACAGAAGATAAAAATCTTGGGGGAGGAATCAAAGAAGTACAATGTTATTGTTGCATTAGTGATGGCATTGGCGGTTGTTATACCTCATGTCGCTGGTCTTTACCCTCCGGGCGCTGATATCGTTGATATTGTTAATACAGCAATCCCGAATGTTGCTGTATTTTTCATAGCGATAATCCTTCTTTTCTTGTTAGTTGGTTTATGGGGGGCAAAACCCACTTGGGAAGGAAAAGCAACAGGTTGGGTGGCTTTTATAGCTGCCTTAATAGTAATTGTAATATTCGCTCGCGCGGCAGGTTGGGGCTGGGGTAATCTTCCTGACTGGCTTGATTTTTTAGAGGACCCGGCAACGGTTGGTTTGATTGTTGTGGTTCTCGTGTTTATAATTGTTGTTGCATATATAACCTCAGAGCCGAAGAGCAAGCAAGAAAGTACTTGGGGTAAAGTAGGAGAAGAAGTTGGAAAACTATTTGGCAAGAAGTGAGGTAACAAGTTTATAAGAGGGAAATGACAACCTTTTTGGATATTGGTCTAATAGAAAGTTTTAACCCTGTTTTTTCTTTCTTATTCGTTTGGGTTGCTGTTTTTGCGATTCTTGAATACACTAAATTATTCACAGACAATAAAGGCATTCATGCAATGCTTGCATTTATACTTGCTGTTTTGACTTTGCTATCTAACAAACTTGTGGAATTAATTTCTTTAATGGCCCCAATATTCGTTGTTGGGATGATTTTCTTAATGTTTATATTTTTAATCTATAAGATGTTTGGTGTTGAAGAAAGCTGGTTTAAGGAAGCAATCACCGGAAGGAGCGCGGCTTATTACTGGGTTCTTATAATCGCAGTTGTTATATTAGTAGGTTCTTCAGCAATAGTTTTTGGGCCAGAGCTTCTTGCGCTTACTCAGCCTGCTGAAAACGCCACAGGTGTTGGGCAGAACATAGGTGCAACAGTATTTCATCCTAAAGTTCTTGGTTTTATTTTCATAATGACTATCGCAATATTTACGATTTTTGAGCTTGCTTCTGAGTCCCAAAAATAATCTTGAAATATGCAAAATAAATTTACTTATTCTTTTTAATTCCTTTGAGCTCTTCTGTTATTCTAGAAAGTTCTGAAACATTTTCCATAAACCCTGGAAGAATTTTTGAGAATACCTTTTCCATAGCTTTTAAATCTGTACCAACCCCAATCATTGTTTTATCGTATTCTTCTATTTTTTCGAGCAAAGAAGAATGAAGTTTATCAAATGTGTTCTTTAAATCTGCTATTTGCTGTTCTATCGCCGCAATTCTTTGGTCTATTTTTTCTTTCCAATCAACAATTCTTGATACATTCTTTATTAAGTCCTGCCACTTTTCTTCTACTACGGCCTCTATTAGCGCTTGTAAAGAGCCGATATCAAATTGTGAGGCCTGTTCTGGTTGTTGTGCATAACCTTGATCATAATATGTGTCTTCCATAGTTTGCTGTGGTGTCTGCTCAACATTGTATTTTATGTCTGCTTGTGCCATCGCGTCAGCTATCTGCTGCGGGGTATAGTTGCTTCTTTGGAGCGCCTGTATTATCTGACTGTTAGAAAGTCCTCGCGCTCTCATTTCTAATACAATGTCTGTTGGTATGTTCATAATTTTTTGTTAAAAAATGTTAATTTATAAATTTTTGTGATTTTATGAATATTTTTATTGATTAATTTTTAATTAACTAAATTTTTCCTCCATTGCCTTTTCAACTATCTTCTTAACCTCCCCCCTTGTTACAAAATTCATTGGTTCCCATAGTTCTATATATTTTTTTAATTCTTCAAATTCTTCTACTTTTATTGAAGACCTTAATTCTTTTATTATAAGTAAAATTTTTTCTTTTATATCTTCAATTTCGTGTTTTATATCGATAATATCAGAATTTATGATTTTTAATTCTTCAAATATCTTTTTGTGAGTAGATAATGAGTTCTCTTCTTCCAACTGCACTTTCTTTCTTAAGTTTGAATATTTATCTTCAATTACTTTTATGGTCCGGTTTATATTGTTTATTTCAGCTACAACATCCACAGGCGGCAACCCTTCTTTTTTTGCAGCAAAAAGTTCAGAGCCCCCTTTTAATGTCCCATCATTCATTTTCTTTAAGCTGTTTTTTTAATATTTTTAACTTTTATTACACTCGTTTTTAATGATTATTTAATTAGTTAAAATCTAGTAATATTTATATATTCCCATCTTATAAAACAATTTATGTGTGAGTATTTAATTTAGCACGATAAGATGGTTACTTTAAAAAACGATTATATTTGTTCATTTGACTTCAGTTACAAGAAGTATAAAAGTATAATAATGTTAATCTTTAAAAAGAGGCGAATAAATGCCGGAGGATTATGAGGTAATACACGAAGGAGCAGAGAATATTCTCAGAATTAATTACGAAGCCATACCTAGAATACCTTCTATAGAAGACGATCCCGTTTGCATGGCGAACACCATAGAAAAACTCATAGAAGTGCCAAACGCTACGAAAATTGTCTTCTACCAGAAAAGGGATTACGAATACGATTTTGACCAAGTAGCAATTCTTAGGGAAATTGCAGCGTTATACAATCAGCTGATGAAACAAAAAGAGATATTTAGTTACGAAGCATTAAAATTCGGCATATTCACAAAAGATCTTAATACAAGATATAACGATATGCAGAGAATACTGCAGTTGCTTAAAACAGACCCGCTCGGAGCATATGTAGAACTCAAAAGATTATTCAGATTAGAAAAGATAAAACTTGATAACTATATAGAAGATAGTGACATTGCCGGGCAACAAAAATATCTTTCTCTTATAAAGTATCTTATAGATTTGCTTGACAAAACAAGAATTGTAAATCTAGCAAGACCTTATCTTTCAGGTTACAGTTTAGGTAATAGAGGCGTTTATGCAAAAATATTCAGGCCTATCATAAAACCCGATTTTATGTATACAAAACTTATGGCAAGTTACCCTGTTGAAGGTGAAGAAATAGGAAGCTACGATATTGAAAATACAGAAGTTACAATATTTAGAATCCCAGACACAGTGCACTTATTATACCACATAATACCCCCAGAATTTAAACTTTCAGAAGATAATTATGACATTCTAGATACTGCAAGGAGGATAATGGCTGAGCACAAGCCAGAGAAAGAAGAATTTACCGACCCTGAAAGAATGAGACAAGTTTTTTTTAATGTTGGGAGAGACCTTATAGAAGAACTGGCTAATTACAAAAATGTAAAATTAACAGAAACCCAACTCAACGAACTTGCTTCTATACTTGTGAGATATACAATAGGTTTTGGGCTTATAGAAGTTTTATTAAAAGACGAAAAGATACAAGACATAACAATTAATAGTCCACCTTCAAAGTCGCCTATTTTTATAGTGCATTCAGATTTTGATAATTGTAAAACAAACATAATCACAACACGAACAGAAGCAGAGAGCTGGGCAACGAAATTAAGATTATTATCCGGAAGGCCTCTTGACGAAGCGAACCCCATCCTTGACACAGAAATTTCAATTCCGGGAGCAAGAGCGAGAGTCGCTGCAATAAGTTCCCCATTAAACCCTTCTGGGCTCGCTTTTGCTTTTAGAAGGCATAGAGATAAACCATGGACACTTCCTTTATTTATAAAAAACGGAATGCTTGATCCTTTAGCAGCAGGTCTTATAAGCTTTCTTATTGATGGCAACCGTACAATACTAGTTGCTGGAACAAGAAGCGCAGGTAAAACCTCTTTACTTGCCTCTTTGATGGTAGAGCTTATGAGAACTGCTAGGATAATAACAATAGAAGATACTCTTGAACTTCCAGTAGGCCCTCTTATAGAATTAGGTTACAATATCCAGCAAATGAAAGTAGCTAGCGCTCTCACAAAAGGAACAGCAGAAGTGCCTGCTGACGAAGGAATAAGAACCACACTAAGATTAGGGGATTCTGCACTGTTTGTAGGAGAGGTTAGGAGCACAGAAGCGAGAGCTTTGTATGAAGCTATGAGGATAGGAGCGCTTGCTAATGTAGTTGCTGGGACAATACACGGCGATTCTCCTTATGGAGTATATGATAGAGTGGTAAATGACTTGCAAGTACCAAAAACATCTTTTAAAGCTACTGACATAATTATCGTTGCAAATCCTATAAGATCAGCCGATGGTTTACATAGGTGGAGAAGGATTACTCAGATAACAGAAGTCAGGAAACACTGGGAGCAAGATCCTTTACTTGAGCACGGATTTTGCGATTTAATGAAATATGATGCAAAACAGGATAAACTGATACCAACAGACGAATTGGTCCATGGAGAATCCGATGTTTTAAAGAATATAGCCGGAAATGTAAAAGAGTGGGCAGGGAGTTGGGATGCTGTATGGGATAACATTCAGTTAAGAGCGAACATCAAAAAAGCACTTGTTGAAGCTTCTATAAAACTAAATAAGCCAGAGCTTCTCGAAGCCGACTTCGTTATAAGTGCAAATGACCAGTTTCATAAAATTTCTGATAAAGTAAAAGAAGAAGTTGGCACCATAGATTCAAAAAGAATATTCTTTGAGTGGAGCGAGTGGTTAAAAAACGCTGTTAAGAAAAGAACTAATGAATAATAAGAATAATAAAAATGAATGAAGAAGATAAAATAAAGGAGCTCGTAACTAGATATAAGCAAGAGCTTGCAAAAAAATTAACCCAAAAAGAAGCATCAACACCCATAACAACCAGAGAATACCAAGAATTCAAAAAAGAATTTATGCCTGCTCATCTAACAATTTACGAAAAACTATGCAACCTCAGTGAAAAAATTCTTAAACTAAAACCCGATGCTAAAACAGAACCAAAAATACAGGAAGCGATAAATATATGCCACCTTAATATAACACCTGCTGGGGCAGTTAGTTTTGCTTATCTCGCACCGATTTTTTTTATATTTGTGGGCGTATTTCTTAGTATTGCTGTGCCTACTATTACAGGGGGGGAAGTATCACTATTTTTTCTTATGTTTTTTCTATTAGCAGGAACAGTGCTTATTATACCTCTTAATAAGCTACCCGATTTTCTAGCAAACAACTGGAGGATGAGAGCAAGTAACCAAATGGTTCTTTGTATATTTTATACTGTTACATATATGAGGCATACCTCAAATCTTGAAAGAGCAATAAACTTTGCTTCCGAGCATCTTACACCCCCCCTTTCTCTTGATTTAAAAAAAGTACTTTGGGATGTTGAAACAGAAAAATACGAGTCAATTAAAGAGTCGCTTGATGCGTATCTTGAAACTTGGAAAAAATGGAATATGGAGTTTATCGAAGCATTTCACCTAATAGAATCTTCACTTTACGAGGGGGTGGAAAAAAATAGATTAGAAACTCTTGATAAGGCACTCGCTGTTATGCTCGATGAAACATACGAAAGGATGCTTCACTATGCTCAAAATCTCAAATCACCTCTTACAATGATACATATGATGGGTATAATCCTCCCAATATTGGGGCTTGTTATTTTACCTCTTGTGGTTAGTTTTATGGAAAATGTAAAGTGGTACCATCTTGCTATGCTTTATAATATAATACTCCCTACAGTTGTTTATTATCTTGTTCTTAATACTCTATCAAAGAGACCGACAGGGTATGGAGACACCGATATAAGTGAGGAAAATCCCGAACTTAAAAAATACAAAAATGTAATAATAAAATTTGGAAAAACTGAACTAAAAATAAATCCCCTTTTTATATCACTATTTTTAGGATTATTTTTTTTTATGGTAGCGATTTCTCCGATTATTATTCACATAATAATTCCTGACGAAAAATGGGATATAGCTATTGTTGAAGACTCTAGGACAAGAGAAACAAGACTTTCGGTTGTGGATAGTAACACTCCAAAGATAGAAATGCAGAGTATAAAATTTTCTTTATTAGGTTACAGGAAAGCAATAAAAGACCCATCAAAAACAATAGGTCCTTACGGGCTAGGGGCAGCTATATTAAGTTTGGCTTTTACTCTTTCTTTAGGTCTATCTATAGGGCTATACTACAAGCTCAAATCGAAGAATATCATAAAGATAAGAGAAGAAGCAAAAAGACTTGAAGAAGAATTTTCTTCTGCGTTATTTCAATTAGGAAACCGGTTAGGAGACGGATTACCTGCTGAAATTGCTTTTGGCAAAGTTGCAGCTGTTATGGAAGGGACTACATCAGGGAATTTTTTCAAAGCTGTAGAGTTAAATATTAGGCGGTTAGGGATGAGCGTTGAGCAAGCAATATTTGATAAAAGAACCGGGGCTTTGCTTCAATACCCTTCAAAAACCATTGATAGTTCAATGAAAGTTCTTGTAGAAAGTGTGAAAAAAGGGCCCATAATTGCCTCACAAGCTCTGATTAATGTGTCGCGCTACATAAAAGAGATACATAAAGTTGATGAAAGATTGAAAGACCTCATGGCGGACATAATATCCGATATCAAATCACAGATAAATTTTTTGACACCTGCAATTTCAGGCATAGTTATAGGTATAACTTCAATGATAACAACAATTATAGGAAGTTTAGCTATACAACTTGAGAAAATACAAGAAACAGCAGGCACAGCCAATGTTGGTGGCGCAGGTCAAACATTAATAGGCCTTTTTGGGGACGGCATACCTACTTATTTTTTTCAGCTTATTGTAGGAATCTATGTGGTGCAAATTATTTACATATTAACAATAATGGCAAACGGGATTGAAAACGGCGCTGATACAGTGAGCCAAGAATATCTTATCGGCCAAAA
>JAWAEZ010000020.1:0-12197 GCA_038890975.1 Candidatus Woesearchaeota archaeon | reverse complement strand
ATGCTGCGGGTTTTATCCCGATCCTTTTTGTTAAACTTATGAGATTTTTATCCGCTATAAAAAATTTATTCCTTATGTTAATGACTTTAAGCCCTTTTTCAAAATCAAAATGAGTTTTTTTGCAGAATTTTTTGATAAAAGCTCTAACCTGGTTCTCTTTTTCTTTCATCGTGTTATTGATTTGCTATTATTTTTCAGAGTTTTCTTCGTGGGATATTTCTATGCTTATAGGCACGCCTACCGACTCCATCGCTTTTTCTATTTCTTCTTTTGTTTCTTCTATTTTTATCGCTTCAATCTGGCTGTCAAGCTTCCTTATTTTTTCCATTGAGCGTTTCTGCTTTTCTTCAAAATGGTTGAGACGATATTGTAAATCGTCTAGTTCTCTTTGAGAATCGTTTTGTTTTAGTAATCTTGTGATTTCACTCTTTTTTAGCTGTAAGTCGTTATATCTTATTATGAAATTTGTAAATGTCATTTTGTTTATTGAAGCAATTTTCTGCATTATTTTTTCTTTTTTCTTTTCTTCAATTTCTATTTCATTATTTTTAAGCATCTCATTGACCTTGTATATGATATCTACAATTATTAAATCGTAGTCATTCAAAACTGCTGAAACTGGATCTTCAAGATAATGAGTAATTAATTTTTCTGTTTGTTCGTTGCTTTTCGGAAATTTTTTAAGCGCTTTTTCTATTTGTAAGAAATTATTGACAAAATCTGCTGTCATTATTTTGGTTTCGTCTTCAATTTCTTTTAATTTTTCTTTAAGTTCGTTCATTTTAACAAAAGATGGCCTTTTTTTAATCGCGATTATCTTACGCTCAAATTCTGCTTTTTCGTTTTTTATGTTTTCGTAATTTATTTCTTCTTTTTCAATTTCTCCAAGAAGTTGTTCTCTCTTTTCTATTTCCCCCAAAAGTTTTTTTATGTTTTTTTCTGCGTTATAAATGTTCTGTATATTTTCATTTTTCAATAATTCTGCAAGATTTTTTACATTTTCGTCTATTCTTTTAAGATTCTCTTTTATTTTTGAAAGTTCTGCACCAAAAAAATTGTTAATTATCTGAGATGCTCTAAAAGATGCTTTAATGAAGGTTTTTGAGGCATCTTCATAGTTCTTAATAAAGTTCTCTATTTCGCTAACCGAGATTTGTTCAGGTTCGGTTACATCTTCCAAGAAGAGATTAATCACTTTGATATAGGTTGCTCTATTTCCTTCCATAAAATGTTTCTCTTTTATAGAGATGTTTTCGTTCATAAGCTTGGCATTTTCAAGTATAGAAATATTTTTTCTTACCTCAGATTTTGCTTCTTCAATTTCGGAAAATAGCTGTCGTGCTTGCTCTTCAAAATCTTCCAAATGTATAGAAACCAAACTATCAAAACGTTCTTTTAGTTCTGAATAATGTATTTTTTGCTTTTCTTTATTTTTAGGTTTTTCCCTCCTAAAAAACAGCATTTTTATAAATCCCATATAACTAAACAAAACATAAGAGATATAAAAATATATCTGTTAAAATTATCACGATTTATTTATTTTTGATTTATCGTTAAACGATGCATAATGCTGTCTATATAAAAAACATATATTATTGAATATGAAGAAAGAAAAAAAAGAAAAAATTAAAAAAGAGGCAGCTGAAACAATAGAACGCCTCTTTAAAGAAGCACAATCTACTAAAAACAGAAAACTGGCTGATAGGTATGTTTTTCTTGCAAGAAAAATTTCTATGAAGACGAAGACAAAAATTCCTAAGGAATTTAAGAGAAGAGTATGCAAGAATTGTCATAAGTTTCTTGTTCCTGGTGAGAATTGTAGAGTGAGACTTTCAAAAGGAAGGATAATTTACTACTGCTTGAATTGCAAACATTTTATGAGGATTCATTATAAATAATTCTCATTATAAATAACTAAATACTGATTAGTTAGTTATTAAAAAATATATAAAATAATTTTATTTAATTTAGAATTTATTTATAAATACCGATAAAATAATACTAATTATATGACTATAATAATTATAAAATTATAATCATAAATATACTATTGTTAAGTGTTTAAAAAACAAAAAGTTTAAATATAAATGAATTTTTCTACTACGGCAAGGGGGTAAAAATAAGAATGGATAGCTTATCTCAGCTTAAAATAATACTAAAGAATTCTTTCGCTGGTATAAAGAATGATATGAACGAATTAAAGCAATTCCAGCAGGAAGCCATGGCTAATTCTTACAAAATAAAACAGGATCTTGATGCAATAAAAAATGACTACACCCCAAAAGACAGATTTAATCTCCTTAAAATACAAGTAGGCGAATTAAACGACCAACTAAAAAAAATCTGGGAATTAGAAAGAGATATTAAAAAATTAAATGATAAAAAAATAGATAGAACTGATTTTAATCACGAGATTGAAAAATTTAGAGAAGAAGTAAATAATAAAATAACAGAAACCAACTCAAACTTAAACAAAAAAATAACGCAACTGAACGATAAGACCGCTTCAACATTTGAAAAAATTAATGAAAGTATGAAATTATTGGTTACAAAAAATCAAATAAGCACGCTAATTTCTGACATTAACAATGAGTTTAATTCTTTAAGAGCAAGCGTTGAAGAGATAAAAAAGATAAAAGATATAATAACAGCAAGGGAGCTTGAAAGGAGAACAGGAATAATAAATGCAAGAATAGACCTTCTCGCAAAAGAAATTGTAAAAGCAAACCAAAAAATAGCCGAATGTGTAACAGGAGAGCAAGTAAAAAAACTCGTAAGCGAAATAAATGTGGAGTTTGACGATATTAAGAAGGCAATTTCTGATCTGTCAAAAGTAAGAAATCTCGTTAGAGAAGTTGATAGCGAAAGTGTAAAAAGAAACGAATTTTCAAGAAGAATTATTGACATTCAAAGCGATATAACAAAACAAAGAAAAGAAATACAGGAACTTAGAGATTTTATTTCTAAAAATTACTCTAAAAACGACGAAACAAAAAGAATGCTTAATAGTTTAGAACTTACTATAATCAAAAGAATAAAAGAAGTAGAAGATGAAATCTATAAACTCAAAAAAGAACAAACTAAAGATGAAAAAAAGAAAATAAAAGAAGATAAAGGGAAGAAATACGAAAAAAGGGAAATTATAGAGATTAAAGAAAGCCCTAAAAGAGACGCCAAAGAAAAAACTTCAAAATTAAAAATTTTATCAGTAATTTCAATAATAATCATTGCCCTTTCCTTCATCTCGCTGGCAGCAGCAATAACCTTTTACTTTGCTATGGAAGAACAACTTACAAATTACTTTACAATAAGCGCTGTTGCACTTTTTATAACTGGTATTTTAATGAGAATATTTCTCGCTAAAAAGAAGGCAGTATAAAGACCCAAATTATAATTTATATAAACTAAAAAAATATTTATTTTTAATTTTTTATTACCAATTAACTTCTTTTAGTTATTCTTAATAACTTTGTTATTCTCAAATATAAATTTGTATTTAAAAAATTAAAATGATTTAAAAACAAAAAAAATTATCAATAAAAGATACATAAATTTTATAAAACGATTGTCATTAATATCTAAAAATGAGATATAACCATGAAAAAACAAGCTATTTTTTAAAAAAATGCTTCTTTAAAAATTCTTCAAAAATCAAAAAATTAATAACATTACTTCTGTTGCTTTTTATAGTTTCTCCCATTGCGTATTCTCAAAACGCCACTAATAAAGTTGTAATATATTTTTTTTGGGGCGATGGGTGTCCTCATTGCGCAAAAGAAAAAATATTTTTAAACGAAATTGAAAAAAAGTATAATAATATTGAAATAAAATCTTACGAAACTTGGTATAATAAGGAAAATGCAGAGTTCTTCTCAAAGATGGCTAATTCTTTCGGCACAAATGCACAAGGTGTTCCCACAACTTTTATTGACAATAAAATGTGGGTGGGTTACGCCGATTACATTGGTGAGGAAATAGAAAACAAAATAAAGTATTGCCTTTCTAACGGGTGTAGCGACCCCGCACAAAAAATTAATGGTTACGCTAATGGAGACATAAGCGGCGTGGAAGAAGGTATTTCAACAAAATATAAAATAAATAAAAGTATAGGTGTTGAAAATTCTAAAATAATTATTCCCGTGATCGGAGAATTAGATTCTTCTAAAATTTCTCTACCGGTTATTACTGCAATAATCGCTGGTATGGATAGTTTTAACCCGTGTGCTTTCTTTGTATTATTTTTTCTATTAAGCATGCTTATTTACGCTGGTTCAAGAAAAAGAATGTTATTAATAGGAGGGATTTTTGTGTTTTTTTCGGGGCTCGTCTATTTCTTTTTTATGGCTGCGTGGTTGAACATATTTCTTATTATGGGAAACATAAAAATAATAACACTAATCGCAGGAATCATCGCTTTACTAATCGCTTTAATAAACATTAAGGACTTTTTCTTTTTCAAAAAAGGAATCTCTTTGGTAATTCCTGAAAAAGCAAAACCAAAATTATTCGAGAAGATGAGAAACATCCTAAAAAAAGAATCCATCATCACAATGATAATGGCTACAATTATCCTCGCAGCATCAGCAAATAGTTACGAACTATTATGCACAGCAGGTTTTCCTATGGTATTCACAAGAATCCTAACATTAAATAATCTTACACTAACACACTACTATTTATATCTAATATTTTATAACATAATATATATTATTCCTCTTTTAATTATTGTGCTAGCTTTTAGCTTTACCTTAGGAGCGAGAAAACTCACAGAATGGGAAGGTCAGGTATTAAAATTAATATCAGGAATGATGATGTTGTTTCTTAGCTTAGTATTAATCTTTAATCCGGCATTACTAAATAATATATTTATTTCATTATTATTACTTGTTGTTGCTATAGCGTCTTCTTTTATAATAATCAAAGGCACAAAAAAGTTTAGAAAAAAAGAAGAAATAGAAAAAGAGAAAGGAGCAAAAGATAAAACTAAAAAATAAAATTTAAATAGTTAAGAATAAATAGTTAAGAATAACTAACTAATAAAAAAATAATAAAAATGGATTTTCCTCGTGGATTAAAATATAGCAAAGATTACTGCTGGGTTAAATTAGAAGGTGATGTATGTACAGTGGGTATTATAGAACCTGCTGTAAAAAAAATAAAGGAACTGGTTTTTATTAATCTTCCTAAAAAAGGAAAAAATATAAAACAAGGAGAAACATATACCTCTCTTGAAGCAATTAAATGGTCAGGACATTTAACGAGCCCTGTATCAGGAAAAATTATAGAAGTTAATGAATCCTTATTCCAAGAACCTTCAAGAATAAACAAAAAACCTTACGAATGCTGGATAATGAAAGTCAAGCTTAAAGACAAAAAAGAATTAGAAGAACTTATGAATAGTAAGGAAGCAAAAAATTTTTATTCATCGTTGATAAAATAAAAATATATACCGAAATGAAAATTGAAGAAATACACAAAAAAACATTAGAACTCTTAAAAATAAAGGGGGCTCCTGTAGGGATAAAATTTCTAAAAAAAAAGAGCGAGTTAAAGAAACTTAAAATTCTTGCCTTAGAAGAAGAACTTGCTTTGTGTCAGATGCTTAAAATTGCATCGCTTTACGAAAAAACAAGGGGAGTTTATTTTGAAAATATTGACGCCTGTGTTGTGGGCAGTTATATTCTGGGTTTTGGTATGCCGCCAAAAGACA
This sequence comes from Candidatus Woesearchaeota archaeon, assembly GCA_038890975.1. Lineage (GTDB taxonomy): Archaea > Nanobdellota > Nanobdellia > Woesearchaeales > CAIVOO01 > JAWAEZ01. Next base: position 6,487 of record JAWAEZ010000020.1, on the reverse strand, counting down.
TTAAACAGAGATGGATTAACGGATTTGACTACAAACCTGCAATATTTGATAAACTCTCTTCAAAAATAGAAGCAATGCCCCTCAAAAAATTTGAAGCGGCTGTTTTTGCTCCTTTAAAAGAGTTTGAAAGAATGAAAATTTACCCAGATGCTGTTGTTATGTTTGTTAATTCCTGCCAAGCTTATCTTTTGCTTGTAGGTTTTTTTGATGCAACAGGAAAAAAAATAAAATCCGAGTTTAACGGCCATGCTGCTTGCGAAGTAATAAGTGCTGTTGCAAAAGGTAAGTCGCCTTGGCTTACAATCCCTTGCGGCGGGGCAAGAAGCATAGGCGACGCGCAAGATGATGAGATCTGGGTTGGAATGAAAGTTGATGAACTTGAAATGACAATAAAAAGAATTGAAAAAATAAAATTCCAGTATTCTCCCCCATTAAATCAGATGGTAATGTCAAAACCTAATCCTAAACATCCGCTTACTAATTTGATATCAAGAAAACCTGTTAAATAAAAATTAAAAAAAATTAAAAAAATTATTTATTAAAAATATTAAAATGAAAGTGGTAATCGTTGGGGGAGGAAGCGGGGGAACTGCATGCGCTTTTGAACTTAGGAAACTTAACAAAGATGTAGATATAACTATTATTGAGAAAAATAACTACTTATACTATTCCCCCTGCGCTATTCCTTATGTTTTAACAGGCGAAATAAAAAATATCAGAGATATCTTCCTATTTAAAGAAAGTGATTATAAGAATAACAGAATAAACATAATGTTAAACTGCGAAGTTTTTGACATAGACAGCGATAAAAAGAAAGTATTTTACTCTAAAAAAGGAAAAAAAGAATCCATTGAATACGACAAACTCGTAATCGCAACAGGCGCCTCTAACTTAACTCCCCAAGTTGAAGGAATTGAAAAAACAGAATATTTTACATTAAAAGATATAGACGACGCAAAAAAAATTTTGAAAAATATTAAGAAAGGCAGCGTTTCGGCGGTTATAGGCGCAGGGATTGTTGGGATGGAATTGGCTGTTTGTTTGAGAAAAAGAGGAGAAAAAGTTTTCATCTTGGAAGAAAAAGAGCATATATTACCAAATATGCTTGACAAAACAATTTCTAATTTTGTAAAACAATACCTTGAAAAGGAGGGTATAAAAATTTATGAAGGAAAAAAAATTAAAAAAATAAAAGAAAATAATTTGATTATTGGAGAAAGAAAAATAAAATTTGATAAATTATTTATATGCACGGGGAATAAGCCGAATATAGAAATAGCAAAAAAAGCACATTTAGAAATAAATAAAGCAATTTTAGTTAATGAATTTTTAGAAACATCAAAAAAAGATATATATGCGTGTGGCGACTCTGTTGAATTTTTTGAGTTTAATACTAACGAAAAAATTGTAAGTGGGCTTGGAACAACAGCAGTTAGGCAAGCAAGAGTAATAGCAAAAAACATCCTGGGGGGAAAAGAAAAGTTTAATCCTATTATGAACAATTCTATCGCCAAAATTGGAAATTTATATGTTGGCTCAGTAGGATTAACCGAAAAAAGAGCAATTTACTTAGGCAAAAGGGTTTTTGCTGCCGACTATTGTTCAAATGTTAGAGCTGAGTATTATCCTTCAAAAGAGAAGATTATTGTAAGAATCGTTGGAGACGAAAAAGGTAGTATAATCGGAGGACAAATCGCAGGGGAAAGCGAAGTTGTTGGGCGTTTGGATTTGTTGGCTCTTGCTATACAGAACAAAAATCACCTTTCTGAAATTGAAAATCTTGAAACATGTTATAATCCTCCTTCTTCTCCAATATTTGAGCCGCTTTCAATTGTTGCAGGACTATGTATAAAAAAGATTTTGTTAAACAATAATTAAACTAACTTAAAATAATATACCTAAACAAAAATGAACCAGAATATTTACTATGGAAAAATTAAAAAGAAAAAAAATGTTTTGGTTATAGATAAAGAAGTAAGAAAACCCAGTGAAAATCTTTGGATAAATAATTATTATTCAAACTTAATAAAAAATGGAGAATACAACTCAATAACCCGATTTTATAAGCATAAAAAAGGAGTAATTCTCGGCGCTAATGAAAGTGTTGAAGATATAAATATAGAAGAATGCATAAAAGAAGGTTACGAAGTAGTTAGAAGACCTTCTGGTGGGTCTGTGATAGTTGTGGAGCCTATGCTTAATTTATGTTACTCGTTATTTTTTAACCCTAAAATATTCGGAAGCGACATAAATATTAATGGCATATATAAAGCAATAACTTTTCCTCTCGCTAAAAATTTAGGCAGCCGGTTTAAAGTGGAAGGGACTTATTACCTCCGTTACGATATAGGGGATAAAAAGGTTGTGGTTGGTGGTCATGCCATAAAAACAGAGAAAAATGTCATACAATTTGATGGTGTTATAAACCTTAAAAAGTTTGATGTTAAAAAGCTTGAGGAACTAATAAAATTAAGAGACCTTTATGAGAGTGAAGGAAAAAAATATATACTCTGGGAAGGAAGATTTTATGACAAGAAAGGAAATTTTGTAAAAGAATTAAGAAATGGACATTTATTAAGAAGCGAGAAAAAAGAATTAGAGCAAGTTTTAGGATTAGAGGATATAGGATTAAGTGAAAAATTCTTCATTAGTGCGATGAAAAAAACAATAGAAGAGATTTTTGGCGTTGCAGAATACGGGCAGATACCAGTCAGTATGCGTAACAAAAAACAATATACAAATAAATATATTATTAAAAAAACACAAAAATTAGGGGAAGGTAAAAAAAGAAAACGATTAGGGCACTGCTTTGTTGATTTTGTTGAGGAAGAAACAAGAATATTTTAAAGATTAATTTGATGTGTTGTTTGTTGCGCAGATTATTTTTAAATATATTTTAGGCAGGATTGTTTATTTTTCGTTTATAAAATAAACCTCCCTAGTAACACCTAAATTAGGCGGTTCTAAATTCTTTTTTGTTAATTAAAATGATTTTTTTATTCTTTAGTGTTTTAGTTGTTTCTCGCGAATAAACAAAACCAAAAGATTTATAAATAAGAATAAGTTAAATATGTAAAATATATTATATATATTTTATAAATAAGTTTAATAAGTTAAGTAAGTTTAGTAAATTTACTTATTACATATGGGAAATATAAATATAGACATACCTGACGAATTGCATAAGCAGCTTAAAGTATGTTGTGCTATGCAAGACATTTCAATAAAAGATTTTATTGTGCAATCACTTGAAGAAGAAATAAAAAAAGAGACAGAAAAAGAGGCGAATGAGACAAAAAAAACAAAAAAATAGAATATATGAAAAAATAATAAGAATATTACCTTTACTGCTACTCTTATTAATAATCGTAATTCCTTTTTTGATTGCTGTAAGCTTAATAAGTTTTGACGGTTCTTTTTTTGAAGGTTTTGAGAGCGGAAGCTTCTCCACTTATGGCTGGGAGGCAAGCGCCGGGACAGGAGCATGGGCTATTGCAACAACAAATCCTTACGGAGGCACTTATCATGCCCAAGCAGGCAATACTGCAAGTGTTGAAAGAACACTTTCTCTAAACATAAGCACATTACGCTATCAGAATATTAGTTTTAAATTTTATTATCAAACAGCGAACACAGAAACAGGTGATTATATAGCAGCTGACTGGTATAACGGAACTGCGTGGGTAAATGTATTAAATGTTTCTTCTCAGCCAACATACACGCTATTTTCCATAAATCTTCCTTCGCAGGCAGATAACAATTCAAATTTCAAAATAAGGTTTAGATGTATGACTAACGCTACTAATGAAAGATGCAGGGTTGATAATGTAAGCGTCACAGCAACAACATTAATAAACACAAAACCAACACAAGCGCAACCAATACTAAACTCAACATACAACACAAACCTGTCTTCTGAAAACATCACTTGTTATAATCAATCTACTTATGATGCTGATAATGACGAAGTTAAAAATATATTCTCCTGGAGAAAAAATAATATCCCATTCGCTATTGTTATAATGCCTTTTGAAGGAGGAAAAGATTCTTTGAATAATAATGACTTTTCAGGTTACTCAAACTCTGGTAAAATAAACAATGCATTATTCAATAAAACAGGAGGTTACGATGGCAAAGGAGCTTACCAATTTGACGGCTCTTCGGCTTTTATAGAACTAGTTGATAGCCCCTCGCTTAATGTAACAGAAAACATAACAATATTGGCGTGGGTTAAGACAACCACAACAAGCCCTTCTTGGCAGTTCATTATTGAAAAAGGCATAAATGATAGTGATAATTATGCTTTTGCTTTACAACGAAACCAGCTATTCTTTGAATACGCTAATAGCAATTATTATTTTTTTAACACTACAACAGCAAATATAAATGCAAATGTTTGGTATTTTGTTGGGGTCTCAACTAACAGAACTAATTTAAAATTTTATCTTAATGGCAACGAGATACAAAGTTACAATCTAACAGAACCAATAAAACCTTGGACTGGTAATTTATGGATTGGTAGGCAGAATAAAGGAACGAGTAATTTTTATTTTAACGGAACGATTGATGAAGTAATGATTTTTGATAAAACATTAAGCCCACAACAAATAAATGCCATTTACAAAAATAAGAGTAATGTAATAGTTTCAGAAGAATTAAGGATTGGGGATAAGTGGAGTTGCGCAGCAACACCTACTGATATTTTTTCTGTAGGCAATACAAATTTTTCAAATAACTTAACAATACGGGAGAATATTAATCCTTCTGTTAAAAACATAACCCCCCCTAAAAATTCTAGCTACAAGAATGGCTCTGTAATAAATATAACTGCTAATGTAACTGACAACTACAAATTAGATAAAGTATTTGTTAATGTAAGTTGGAATAATGGTAGTTGGGTTAGCGAGATGACAAACATTTCTGAAATATATAACGCAACATTCACGAATACTTCTGCAGAAGGGGTTTATAACATAACTATAATAGCAAACGATAGTTTCGGTAACATCAATAACACAGAAAAAAGTTATTTCATAATTTACACGCCTGAAACAAACCCTCCTCTGATAACATTAAACTACCCTCCGAATAACTTTATTACAAATAATAATTACATTAACTTTAACTGGACAACAATAGATGACACTTCTGAAATAATGATGTGTAACATCACAATCAACAATGCTGTTAATATCTCTGGGATTACAGCTTATAATAACACTCCAGTAAATTATTCTATAAAAAATTTGACAGATAATACATATTATTGGAATATTAGTTGCTCCGATAATCTTAATAATTCCAACACAAGCGAAACAAGAACATTCTTAATAGACACCGCCGCTCCTTACTGGGCAGATGCTTCGCTAAACCAAAGCGATGTTTATTGGAACCAAACAATATATTTTAATGCTTCGTGGCTTGATAACAATAATCTTGCTGGTTACATATTTTACATAAACCAAACAGGTAACTGGGAAAATTCAGGATACATCCCTTTCAGTGGCCAGCAAAACATTTCTGAAATTAGTTTTCACATAGACGCAATTGCTGGTGCGAATGTTTATTGGTATTTTTGGGCGAATGACACAGCGGGAAATTTTAACCAAACAGAAATAAAAAATTTTAGTGTAAAACCAAGACCAACCGCCGTAACAATTCTTTTAAATCAAAGTATTTATCCTCAAGGATTAGAACCTGGCTTAGGTTATGATATTTTAATTCCCATAAATGTTACATTTAAAGATACTATAAGTAATAATTTTATAAGTGACGGCGATTGTGCTGTTTCTAACGACAAAAGTTCAGAAATAATTTATTTAAATTTTAATTCAACTTCTAAAAGTTATGAAGGAAAGATAGATACTTCTTGGCTTTATGATAATGTTACATTTAATGCTTCTTGTAGTGCAGGGATAAATTATTTGAATTCTTCAAATATAACAAGTGCTAATGTATGGGCCTATATTTATTTATGGGACTGGTACAATTTATCTTATTACGGAGGTTATGATAAATACTGGCTAAGAAAAAATCCTCCCGAAGGCGGGCTGGCAGTGCTAACAGAAGAAAAAAATCTTTCGCCTGGGCTTAATGGTATAAGAACATTCTATTTTTATGGGCCTAACATAAACGGAACAATGGCAAGAGATTTTGAGATATATAACCTCCACACAATAAGCCTAAATATTTCTTTGAATGATACAAGGTGCAAACCTATTATATGCAGCTCAATAATTAACAAAGCACTTGAAAGTTTAATTGAAGGTTGCGGTAATGAACATACTATCCCTGCTAATACGCCAACAGTTATTGAAGACAATATAACCGGGAACTACACCGTAAGAATAGATGAGTATATCGGTTTAAAACTTTACCTTAACTGCTCAGATTATGTAAATATGTCTTTAAGCGTATATTTTAATTATTCTGGAATGCAACCTAACATTTTCGCTTCTGAAGCTGTGCCTATGAAAGTAAGTTCAAG
>JAWAEZ010000019.1:0-12336 GCA_038890975.1 Candidatus Woesearchaeota archaeon | reverse complement strand
TATCAACATATAATAATTTTCTTTCAATCTCTTCTAGAGCGTGCCTGTATTTTTCCATAGCTCTTTCTTTTTCATTTTTAATTTCACTCATTTTTGTGGAAAACATAGCATAATCATTTATTTTCATTTTCATCTGGTTTAGCTGCGTTACAATCTCATTATACTTATTTAAATCTATGAATACGGGTTTCTGCTTTTTTGGCTTGTACTCAAAAGATTCTATTGCAGGCAAAGAATCAGGAATTATTATTTCGTGTTTGCTACTTAGATAATTATCTTCTATTTTTGTTTTTGTAAATTTAAAATCGTGGATCTCAAGTTCAGGAATAGTTTCCGGCACTTCCTTTTCTTCTACCTTCTTTTCTAATTTAGGAATTTCAACTTTACCTATTTCAAGTTCAGGGATATTTAACTCTTCTATTTTTTTTGAAACCCCCTCTTCTGCTACCTCTACTTTTTTATCTTCTTTACTTTCTTCAGGGGCCATAATCTCAGGGAGCTCTAATTTTGGAATGTCAGGAAATAAAGGACCTTTTATTATTGGTGTGGGTTTTTCTAAATCATCTTCATGTCTTCCGGATAAAACATTTTCAGTAGCGAAAGAACTCTCGTAGCCGGCCATTTTAATTTCAGTTTTTGTTTCAACTGGTTTCGGGACCTCTTTCTTTTTAAAAAGACCGAATAAAGCCATATTGCACCCCCAGTTTAAAATATATACTAGCATATATAAATTTATATGAGTATTGAGCAATAGTTACAAAAATGTTGTTGGAAATACAACTTCTTAATTTAATATAAATAAAAAAGATTTTTATTCTAAATGAAAAATCGCAAAAAGCCATTTTTAAGTATTTTAAATAAGCTATTACTTTTAATAATAACACTTATTTTTGGTATATTCATTCTTTTGTTAAACGGAAAAATTACTGCTGCTTCAGAAGAGGACAATACACCCCAGCACATAGAAATAAATGAAATAATGTATAATCCTCAAGGAGAAGATAACGGAAAAGAATGGATTGAGATTTACAACCCAGAAAAAATATGTTTATCTAGCTGGATAATCGGAGATTTAAGCTCCAACGATACATTAGTTCCTATTAAAATAACAAACTCTTCTTATGTTTTAATAGTGGAAGATAATTTATCTTTTGAAAATGTAGATGTTTCTATTTATTACGCTGGCCCACTGATAGGAAATGGATTAGGTAATTCTGGCGACGCTGTATTCTTATATAACCCAGAAAAGAAACTTATAGACCTTGTTTTTTATAATAATACCTTTGCAAACGGTAATAATAAAACACTTGAAAAATTTAACAATTCTTGGTACGAAAGCATTATCGATTCTGGTACCCCGGGATACGAAAATTCCGTAGCAGAATTTTTTTTAGAAAATATATATTCAAACATCACGAGTAGTTCAATAGGAACAGAAAAAAACGAAACCACAAACAATATAACCAATTTTTCTGATACAAATTCGTCATCAGAAAACATTACAAATCAAGATTTAACAACTAATGAAAATAAAACAATAAACATTACAGATGAAAAAAATGAGGAAAATAAGGATGAGCTGTGCTTTGCATATGTAGAAATAAACACAACGAAATTTTTATACGAAGACGAACCTATAAAATTCAGGCATATTATTAACTATTCTAGTGGCGATTATTCAATACTATACTGGGTTGAAGACCTTTTTGGGAACATAATTAAAAAACCATACGAAACAAAAACATTAACTCAGAAATCATTCACTCCTCATCCCAAAGAAAAAGATAATGTTTACATTATAAAATCAATTTTAAAGACGCAATGCACCAACATATCTTCGGAAAAAATTGTGATTTACAAAACTACCGCTCTTGAAGACGAAAGCGAATCTCAAAACAAAGAATATACCAATGAACATTCTCTTGAAGATTCAACAAAAAAAGAGGAAAATCAAAAATTTTCTTACGAGCTAATAAATTTTGAAGAAAATATCTATTCAGGAGAGGAAGCTAAAGCAATACTCTTAATAAAAAATGATAATAAACCACATATCATTAAAGTAAGTGCTTATATTTACAGAGGCCCGAAAAAGTACTCAGAAATTTATGAAGAAAGTTTTACATTAACACGAAACGAAGATAAAACATTAGAGATTTCTTTACATAATAACGCTTCTCCCGGCGATTACAAATTAAAAATTAAAATAAACAAAGACAACCAAAAAACTGATTATGAAATCACACAAAACATAACAATACTAAAAGTAGCACAATATAACGAGGAAGAAACTAACGGAGACGAAGATAACGAAGAAAAAAATAATCAAGTTACCAATCAAAAATTTTTAAAGGAAAAAGAATTAGACAATGAAAATAATTTCCAGAATAATTTATATAACACGAACAACACAACAATACCTGTTGTTTATAAATCACCAGCATCAACTATGTTTGAAATTATTCCGTTACTTATAATAATTTTTCTTTCCGCTTTTAGCATAGTGCTCATATGGAAACGATAACTTTTTAAACAATCTCTATTAATCATAAATTATGATTTTAGATAATATTTTAAACAAGATAAAACAGAAAAAATCAGGAGCACAAAGAAAAAGAGGCAATAAACAAAAAATAAAAAACAAAAAAGAAAAAAAATTAGCACTTACAAAACAAAAAAAAGAAAAGACGCAGAAGATAGGAGAAGAAATTAAAGAAAAAACAGAAGAGATAGACAGAAGTATTTGGCCGATAAAAGTAACAGCAGTTATAGAAATTCTTGGCGCTCCAGAAGATTATGTAAAACAAACAATGCATTCCTATCTTGAAAAACTAAAAAATGAAAAAGACCTTAAAACAAAAATACTATTTATATCTCCTGCGGAGCCAAAAGAAAAGTTATTTAGCATCTACTCTGAAGTTGAATTATTAGCGAAAAAACCATCAAGGATAGTTGATTTTTGCTTTGACTATATGCCTTCCTCAGTAGAACTTATAGAACCACCAAATATAACATTTGATGCGCATTCTTTTTCCAATTTTTTTAACGATCTGCAAGCGAGGTTGCATAACTTAGACATGCTTGTTAAAAATTTAACAGCCGAAAATAAGTTGCTAAACCAAAATGCTCATTTAATATTAAGGAACAACATATTGCTCTCTTTAAAGGAAAAAGATAAGGACTTAAAAACAATATCAAAAAATATAGGAATACCTGAAGAAAAAACAAAAATATTCTTAGATGCGTTAGTTCAAAAGGGTTTTATAATTTTTAAGAAAGGAAAATATTCTCTAAACCGGGAAAAGGTGACTTTTAGTGAATGAGCTTAAAAATAAGATAGAAGCAATACTATTCGCTTCAGGCAAAAAACTAACTTATGAGGAAATAGCAAGATTATGTAATTGTGATATTTCTTCTGTTAAGAAAGAGATAGAGACCCTCAAGAAAGAATACAAAGAAAGAGAATCCCCTTTAATGTTTAGCGAGGAAAGTGACGGAATAAAAATGACGGTCAGAGAAGCTTACCTGTCTGTAATACACAATCTTGTGCCGGAAACAGAACTTGGAAAATCTTTGCTTGAAACGCTCGCGGTTGTAGCCTGGAAACAGCCAGTTATGCAGTCAGAACTTATAAAAATAAGAACAAATAAAGCATACGAAGACGTTGCCCAACTAGTGGAGAAAGGTTTCATATCTAAAGAAAAGCACGGGAGAACATTTATACTGAAAACAACTCAAAAGTTTAATGAATATTTTGATTTACCAGGAAGAGAAGCGATAAAAAAAATATTTAAGGAAGTAGAAGCAGAGGCAGAGTTAGGCGAACAAAGAAGGGTGGAAGATTATATAGAATCTCAAGAAGAAGAAAAGTATGAAGAAAACAATACCAAAGAAACATTCAATAATCTGGAAGTTTATGAAACAGACAAAATTTTTGTTGAGGAAATAAGAAACGACGAAGAAAATCAAGAATTAGGAGAATATCACGAAAAAGAAAAAAAGATAAAAAAAGAAACAGACAATTTAGAAAATAACGATAAATAAAAATATAAAAAATGATTTATCTTTTACAATGCCCCAAGTGTAAAAATAAGATGAAATACTCAACAGCATTGCTCCTTGAAAATAAAAGAAAAATTTGTGTATATTGCGGAAAAAGTTTTAAAGCAAAAGAAGCAATCATTAAAAAATTAAACAGCTGAATATCACAAAATAAGCGATAAATTGTTTTTAAAAACTTCTTATAACCTGTTAAAACAGCAATTTAAAGATTTATAAAACAAAACATTTATAAAGAAAAATGTCTTGTTTTAATAAATAAAAACCGATAATTTCTCGTCGGGGAATTAAGAATGGTAGAGGGAGAAGATAAATTAAGAATTTTTTTAAGACCAATAGAAGATGAGATGAAAAAATCTTATATAGATTACGCTATGTCCGTTATTGTAAGTAGAGCGCTTCCCGAGGTTAGAGATGGCCTAAAACCCGTGCATAGGAGGGTTATTTATTCTATGCTGGAACTCGGACTTTTTTCAAACAAACCTTTTAGAAAATCCGCTAGAATAGTAGGGGACTGCTTGGGTAAGTATCACCCTCACGGAGACGTCGCTGTTTACGATGCGCTGGTTCGTATGGCTCAAGATTTCTCATTGAGGTACCCCCTTGTAGAAGGTCAAGGCAATTTTGGAAGCGTAGATGGGGATGCGCCCGCTGCTCAAAGATACACAGAAGCTCGTCTTTCTAAAATAGCAGAAGAACTAGTAGCGGATATTGATAAAGATACAGTAGATTTCCAGAATAATTTTGATGCGTCTTTAAAAGAGCCGGTTATTTTCCCTTCAAAAATTCCTAATCTTTTACTAAACGGGAGTGCGGGGATAGCAGTCGGAATGGCTACAAATATTCCCCCCCATAATATAAAAGAAGTTTGCGAAGCGTTAATCTATACAATAGAAAATCCCGAATGTTCTTCTTTAGATCTTATGAAATTTATAAAAGGTCCGGATTTTCCTACAGCAGGAATAATAGAAGGGGTGGAAGGAATAAAACTGGCCTATACAACGGGTAGAGGCAAAATAAAATTAAAAGCAAGATGCGAGATAATCGAAGAAAAAGGAAAGCAAAAGATAGTCATAACAGAAATACCTTATCAAGTTAATAAAGCACTGCTTATAGAGTCAATAGCTAACCTTGTAAAAGAAAAGAAAATTTTAGGAATTTCTGATATAAGAGACGAATCTGATAAAGAAGGAATAAGAATTATTATTGAGGTCAAGAAAGAGGCAAATGCGAGTGTAATACTAAACCAGCTTTACGCTCACACCAACCTCTCAACGAGTTTTGGGATTATAATGATCGCTCTTGTAGACAATGAACCGAAATTACTTACGCTCAAGGAGCTTATAACTCATTTTATATCTCATAGAAAAGAAGTTGTAACTAGAAGAACCTCTTTTGAATTAAGAAAAGCAGAAGAAAGAGCCCACATTCTCGAAGGTTTGATAGTGGCTTTGGAGAATATTGACGATGTTGTAAAAAAAATAAAAGCATCAAAAGACGCACAAGAAGCAGCGAATATTCTAATTTCGGATTATAAACTAACTGAAATACAAGCAAAATCAATTTTAGATATGAAACTTAACAGATTAGCTTCCCTTGAACAGAAAAAAATAAGAGAAGAACATTCCACGTTAATAAAACTAATAGAAGAGTTAAAATCAGTACTCGCTTCTGAAAAAAAGATTTATGAAATAATAAAAAAAGAAACAGAAGAAGTAAAGAATAAATTTTCAGACGAAAGAAAGACAGAAATAATAGAGTCCGAAGGCATAGAGATAACAGAAGAAAATCTTGTGGCGCCGGAAGATGTTGTAGTAACAATTACATACTCTGGGTATATCAAAAGGACACCTTTAAGTATTTATAGACAGCAGGGGCGGGGAGGAAAAGGGATTGTAGCAACAGAAACTAAGGAAAATGACTTTGTAGAACATCTATTTGTGGCAAACACCCATTCCTATTTACTTCTCTTTACTAATAAAGGAAGAGTCCATTGGCTAAAAGTTTATGAAATACCAGAATCTTCAAGATATGCTTTAGGAAAAGCGATAGTTAATATTGTTCAGCTAGAAAAGGAAGAAAAAATAAGTGCATTCATTCCTGTAAGAGAATTTGATGACAGGCATTTTCTCATTATAGCAACAAAAAAAGGTATAGTTAAAAAAACTAATTTAGCAGAATATTCTAACCCCAGAAAAGGTGGTATAATAGCAATAAAACTTGCAGAAGGCGATGATTTAATAGATGTTGTGATGACGGATGGGAGAGACCAGTTAATGCTCGCTACAAAAAAAGGAGTTGCTGTGCGTTTTAGAGAAGAGGATGTTAGAGTATGCGGAAGAAGTGCGATGGGCGTGAGGGGCATAAAACTTAAAGGCGGCGACGAGGTTGTAGGTATGGTCATAGCAAACGATAATGAGACACTTCTTACAATAACCGAGAATGGTTATGGTAAGAGAAGTAAGATTTCAGATTATAGAATTATTAACAGGGGAGGTTGCGGGGTTATAAATATCCAATGTACTGAAAGAAATGGAGAAGTTGTTGCCGTGAAATCAGTAACAGATGAAGATGAAATTGCTGTTATAAGCCAGAAAGGTATAATGATAAGGATACCTGTAAAACTTATCTCCGTTATCGGGAGAAATACGCAGGGAGTAAGGATTATGAAACTGGAAGGGGAAGATAAAGTTGTTGCTGCGGCTAAAATAGTACATGAAAGCTGAAATTGTTTCAGGAGCCGTGATAACAAAAAGAGGCATTGAGGACATTTCTGCCATAGAGATAAAAGAAATAATTAATTCAGAGCCCAAAAAAAATAAGTGTGTGTTACATTTTAAATCTTCAAGAAAGGGTTTATGCGATTTATGCTATTATGGAAGAAGTTTTACAAGAGTTATAGAATTATTTGGAAGTTTTGATTTTAGAAACATTGATGATATTAAAAATAAATTATTGAAAAGCGAAGTAAAAAATTTTAAAGCAGAAAGCTTTGCAGCAAGGTGTATAAAAGAGAGCTCAAACATTTCTTCTTTGGATATAGAGAAAATTTTTGGCGAGTATTTTAATAAAAAATTCAAAGTGAGAGTAAATCTTGAAAATCCTCAAAAAACAATTCTTATATTCGTATTTGAAAATCAACTTTATTTTGGGTTAGATTACGCAGGGTTTGACTTAAACAAGAGAGATTATAGAATATTTCTCCACCCTGCCGCTATTAGGGGTGATGTTGCGTATTCAATGTTGCGAATGGCAGATTACAGGCCAACAGATGTTCTCTTAGACCCTTTTTGCGGTTCTGGCACAATTGCTATTGAAGCAGCTTTATTTGCTATCAACAGGGCCGTTCATTTTTATAATAGAAATAAGTTCTCTTTTCTAAAGTTTATTAACTACAAGTTTGAAGAAAAAGAGAAAGATATCAAGATAAAAATATTTGCTTATGACGCTCTTGCTCATAATATAAAAAGTGCAGAGAAAAATGCAAAAATCGCAGGGGTGAATAAGAAAATAACATTTAGCAGAACAGAGGTGGAATGGCTTGATACAAAATTTAAAGAGAAAAGTGTTGACAAAATAGTCACAAACGCTCCGAGAATAACAGAAAACAACATAAAAAACATTGCAAAAACATTTTCTGAATTCTTTAACAACGCGGCTTATATACTTAAAAAGAACGGTTTGATTGTGATAATGACAAATGACCCTTTATTTACAAAAGAGAAAGCAAAAGTGGAGAATTTTATCTGCTTAAAGGAGATTACACTCAATTCATTAAATATACTTGTGTTTGCACAGCAGTAGAGGGACAAAATTTTTAAAATACGCAATTTTTTATAAAAAAATGGCAACGATAAGAACACCAAACTTCTTTGAGAGGGTACTTTTAGTGATAGGAGCGCTTGTTATAATAGTTGGATACGGAGTAATAAGAAGAGTGTGGGAACTAACAGGAAAAAATTTTGGTTGGGAAATCGTTACAACAATATTTCTCTGGCTTATATTAATAGCGCTCGTAATACTTCTTGCTGTTTCAGAAAACATGAAAGAAGAGTTAAAGATAGTTGTAGAAAACCAGTTAAACGAGATAAAACTTCTTAGAGAGGAGATAAGATATAAGAAGTAAAAATTTGAAGAAATACTAATTAAATTTTAAAATTGAAAAGTGTGTAGGGCAGAATAAGCCGCCTTTTGTAAATCCCCACATAAAAACATGGACGGATTTTGCCGGCATTCTACTAAGCGTCTTTAAAGACTTGCACAAGCCAGGACTCGCCGTTTCATCAGTCCTCCTGAAGATGTCTGATGGTTAACTCGGTTTTGTCGCCAAAACCTTCGCAATCTTCATTCCATTATTCAGGAGATGTATCGTTTCTGAGCGGTTGCCATCCCTTTCGAGATATCACTTTCGTGATTGGCTACCGATAGTGGGCGGACTTTCCTCACAAACCTTTTTACGAAATTAACAGGTTTGCGAAAGCCGGCTACTGCTCCTACACATGTTAAAAATATTTCCTTAATTTTTATAAATTTTACCTTTTCTCGCGTGCTGATTAATATACAAAATAATATACAAAAAGTGTTTATTTAAGAGATTTCTATGAAAAACCTTATAAACAACCTCTTCTTCGTCTTGATTATGGCGGATAAGATAAGATTACCTTCATCGATGGGGGGCCTTGTTAGTTATACTGAAGAGTATAAATCAAAATTACACTTTAAACCAGCATACGTTATTATCTTAGCGATAATAATAATACTCATAGTTATTCTTCTCCACATATACGGTGGCACTATTTTAGGATTATAAAATGTTTCCAACTATGAACCCTAGGCAGATGCAGCAAGCGATGAAACGCTTAGGTATACAGCAGATAGAGATAGAAGCAAAGGAGGTGATAATAAGAACTTCTGATAAAGAGCTTGTATTTACTAACCCGGCTGTTTCAAAGGTTAATATGATGGGGCAGACAACATACCAAATAATAGGCGAGCCATTAGAGAGGCCTTTATCATCAGAACCAGAAATTTCTGAAGAAGATGTAAAAACAGTTATGGAACAGGCCAATGTAGATAAAAAAACAGCCCTAGTAGCGATAAAGAAACATAAAGGGGATTTAGCAGAAGCAATTCTTGAACTTAGAAAATAATTTTTATAAAAGATTATTATTTAGCAGATAATTTAAATCTCTTTTGTTAATAAGATTAAGATAATCACTAAATATTTAAATTCGTTTAAATATATGCAAAATATGGAGAGAGTATTTTTATCAAAAAAAAATGCGCTTCAAAGAATAAAAGCAGCGGACCATATACTTACTCAAACATTTCCTTCTTTAAAAGATACAAGATTGCTGCTTTCTGTAATTCACAACATTTTTCAAGCATTGGAATATTGCATTTCAGCCATTCTTTACTATGACCGCGCATTAAGAAAAATACCTCCTTTTCATAATACTTTTGAGTCCAAATTTAATGTTTTTGTTAATACTTCTGTAAGAATTCATCACCTCCAAGAATTTGTAGTTTTTATCAAAAAAGTAAATAGTATAATTAAATGCCATAAATCAAGCCCTATAGAGTTTACACGCAATAACTCATTCATAATCTGTGATGATAACTATAGGATGATTACAATTAATTTTGAAGAACTAAAGAAAATGCTCGATGAAACGAAAAGATTATATTTCAGTGTAGAAAAAATAACTGCCCATCCTTTACAAGAGGTAGAAAATGAATGACTCATTAAGAAACGCTTCGGAAGAATTGAAGAGAGCAGACCATTTAATATATGTAAGTTTAAAATACACTCGCACAGTGGATGTTATAAAAAGCATACTTGAGAGATTTGTAACGGCTTATGATTTGATGATGAAAGCATTGTTAGAGAAAAAAGTGGAAGAAAAAATAATAGATAGCATCCCGGATTCACCTATAGAAAGAGCAAATGCAGTTCTAAGTTTATATGGCAACAAGGATAAAGTAAAAGAAAATATAGATTTGTATCTTTTAATGAGAAAGATAATAAAAGCAGAAATAAAAAGTTTGCAGGAATTTCGGAGGCATGTTACGATGATTGCCAAGCTAAATGAAGGCACAGAGGTCTATATTGACATAGATAAAATTTACGAATATAACCGAATTATAAAAGATTTTTTTATTTTTACTTCTGCTATGGAGGAAGAAACTAATGACTAAATTTTTATCAATAACTTCTGCTAAAGGTGGCGTGGGGAAAACAACAGTATCAATAAATCTGGGATTGGCTATAAGTTCTTTTGGAGCAGAAGTTATCGTTGTTGATGGTAATTTATCAACACCTAATTTGGGTTTGTATCTTGGAATGCAAAAACCACCTTTAACAATGCATGATGTTGTGAAAGGAAAAAAACACATTTCAGAAACGGTTTATAGTCACTCTTCGGGTTTAAAGATTGTGCCAGCAAGTATAGCTATAGAAGAAACTAAGAACGTAAATTTTGATAATCTGAGTAAAGTGATATTTGATTTATACGGTATGGCTCAGTTAGTTTTGATAGATAGTAGCGCAGGCATTGGACACGAAGCGCAATCAGCGCTAAAATCTTCAGAAGAAACATTGATTGTTGTAACCCCTGACTTAGCAGCGGTTGCTGACGGCCTTAAAACATTGAGTATAGCAAAAGCATTAGGAGTAAAGGTAAAAGGCGTTATAGTTAATAAGTTCAAAGACGATTCAGAGTTGAGCATTGAAGCAATAAGCTCATTATTCAATCTTCCTGCTTTTGCAATACCCTACTCAAATGAGATGATTAGCGCGGTTTTAAAAAAACAGCCAATTGTTTTTTTAAATCCGGAGTGTGATGTTTCAATAGCTTACAAGCAGCTCGCGGCACAACTATTAGGCCAAGAGTATGAATATAAAATCAAGAAAGATACTGTTTTTTCTCGTTTATTTAAGAAAGGATTTAGTAAAAGGGTCAATAAAATTAATTAAGAGGTTTTTACAAAAACTGTTAATTTAATTTTTAGTGTTATATTTATTACAAAAAATAATAAATTTTTTATATCCCGAATTTTATTTTATTTAAATGGTTAAAACATTAAGAGAAAAATTGCTTGAGCGCGGGTGGAAGGAAGAAGAGATTGAACACGCACTTTCTATAATAAAACCATCAGAATCCAAATCTGCGATTTTTGTTCAAAAAATGAATCCGGTCCTTTATTGGACTGCACTTATAATATCAATAATAGGAAATTTTCTTATCGCTGTTGCTTTGATACCTTTTCTTCTTGTTCTATCAAGTGCGCAGCTTTATTTTGTAATAGTTATACTAGCAATCTCTTTTGGGGCTATGTTTAACCTTTTGATAAATACAATAGAATCAATAGACCCTGCGCATCATGTAATAGCAGGGGTATTTATACCTTCACTCGCGGTAATAACCATCTTTGTTATGGTAAATGTTGCTAATAAGATAAGTTTTATATTCCAAAGTCCAATACACCAAAACCCGATTATTGTAAGTATTGTTTATGTTATTTCTTTTGTCATACCTTACGGCTATACTAAACTTCAGGAATTATTAGCCAACAAAAGAACAAATTCGCCATTTTAGGTTAAAACTATAAACTACTAACTGTGAAGATTTTATTTATTAATTACATAAATCCTAATAATAAAAAACTTTATAAATTAAAAGTTTTACTCCATTAAAAACTATAAAAAAGCCCGAGTTCGTGATTTAGAGCGCTAAATAGGGCTTTAAAACAAAAATAAAGTTCTCTAAATCAATTTACGCGAAAAAAGGGCTTTTTTGTGTCTTAAAAATGGAAGGCCAAAAAAAAGAATTTAATTATATTGTAAGAATAGCAAATACAGATTTAGACGGCAATAAACCAATAGTTCATGCTCTAAGGAAAATAAAAGGGATAAGTTTTATGTTTGCGAACGCAGTATGTAAGCTTTCTGGTGTTGACACCCATCAAAAAACAGGTTATTTAACAGAAGATAAAATAAATCTTATAGAGGATATAATAAAAAACCCAATAAAACATAAAGCTCCTTCATGGGTGGCTAATAGGAGAAGAGACCCTGATGATGGATTAGACAAACACCTCACAGGCGCCGACCTAAAATTCGTACAAGAAAGCGATATTAGGTTAATGAAGAAAATAAGATGTTACAAAGGAATAAGACATAGCTTAGGACTGCCTGTGAGAGGGCAAAGAACAAAATCTAACTTTAGAAAAAATAAAGGAAAAGTAATGGGGGTTGCTAGGTCCAAGCAGGCAAAAGCT
>JAWAEZ010000018.1:0-13003 GCA_038890975.1 Candidatus Woesearchaeota archaeon | reverse complement strand
GGACATAAGAGACCAACAAGTGGAGGTCCACGAGTATGGACATCTACTATTTGAAAAAAAACCTGACAATTTTGCCTTTCAGGAAAGTGCTGTTAAAGGAATTGCTGCAATAATCACAGACCAGTCAGGTTATATTAAAACAGAATCTTTATGCGATAGATCAGCAAGAGACCCGAACTATCCGTTATTCAGTGACCTATGCCAACTTTTTGGTTTTGATATTGACGATTTTCCCACCTTTTTCAAGTTAAAACCAACAGAAGATGTTCAATATGCAAAATGTATAATAGATAAGATTTTGGAAACAGACACTTACCAAGCATTTTATAATGCATCAATAGATGTTCCAATAGGATATTGTGGGGATAAAATTAGAAAATAAATTAAAGAAAATAATAAAAAATCAACTACAAATTAGTGGCGGCGGGATATCCTTATTTTGGTATGCTAATAATATCTCTGAAGAATTTAACGCCCTATTATATACTCTTACATCGTCTATAATACCTGTGAATGGTTCGTTACATCCGTTATAAGAGATTCCTACTGTAAGAGGATTACTAGAAGGTATAATACTCCCAGGTACTGGTTGGGAACCGTCAAGAACGCCATTAACATATACTAATCTGTGAGTACCGTTAAACACGCCTACAACATGATACCACGTGTCTGGTTTCAGTGTAGTTGCTCCCCACACAGCAGCTCCATTAACACTACCATTATTATACCTAATCGTGCTTTGGAATGTCATAGTGCAATTAGCATTATTACAATTATTAATCACCAGCCCGTATGATTCATAAACTGGTGAATTATTAATATAAAGCGGACAACCTCCCATGCTTTTACTTATAATTCTATCCCAGCTATTGCTGTTTGTTATAGTTTTTACCCAAGCCATAATAGTAAGATTAGTTGTGAGGTTCAATGTTGGGCTGTTATTAACTTTTACATACTTATTGTTAGTATTACTACTAAAGTTTAGCGCCTGGCCATACTTACCGCTAGTAAATGTAAGATTACCTACTATATTGCCGTTATTTCCTTTACCACTGCTATCAATAACATCGCCGTCAAATTTAAGCCATAAAACATTACCGTTATCAGGAGCAGGAGCGCAACATTTACCATTAATACAACTGCCTCCGCCGTTCATACAGATTCTACCTTCTGTATAACGCAAGCAGTAACCTCCGCAGGAGTCAGGGATTTGTTGGGAGCATTCATCTATAAAATCGCAATAAGGAACACAGGTATCTCCTGGTGCTCTTTTACATCTCGCACTGTTATTTGACATTTCGCAACCGTACGAACATTCGTAAGAAAAGTGCCCGATGTAATCTCCGTGTTTATTTTTGTCGTAATATTTGGCGAGTAGCCCCGTACCATTTTTTTTGATATAATCCTCGCTTATGTATTTCAAACAAATAAATTTCCAAAGCGTTGTATTACCATAGCATATACCCCCCAACCCATAAGATGTTTCTCCTATTTCTGCATACAGGTTATTAGAAACATACTCGTTCAAGAAATCCGAAGAGTCGCAATTATCAGCCATTATAACAGACGCTAAACTAAGTTTACCATATTTTAAATCGCCTAAATTAAGCACGCACCTATCAGACCCTACCGAGAGAGTTCCCCCTCCTGCTTTCGCATCTTTTATTAACGCCTCTTTCCATATGCAATCAGCAACTCCGTCGTTATTCCTATCCTGCTCACATTGGCCTTTGTTGTTATATAAGCTACAATCAATATTTTCCATAGGAAAAGATGTAACTTCGCTTAACTCTTCCCCTTCCAATAAACGTGACGCCTCGCCAGCAATATTTTTTGAATAATAATTAATGCCTATAAATACCGCAGCAATAATCAAAACTGATACTAATATAACAAATGGAGTAGATATCTTAGCCGTTCTAAACACCTCTTACATTTTTAAGTGCGAATAAAAGTTAATGTTTAAAATATATATCTCATTTATAAAATATTCGGTTTTTTGCTGTTGAAACAAAAAATTGTTTAAAAATTATTGTTATAAAACTTAAAAAATAAATTTCTAAAAAATAATAGAGATATTTAAAAAATACTTAATATTCAATACCTTTTCTTGCTTTAATCCCCTTTTTCATTTTTATAATAGATATTTCATTAACAAAATCTGCTTTATCTATAAACTCTTTTGGGGCGTACCTCCCCGTCATATAAATTGTTGTCTTAGGATCTGCTTTATCAATCAAAGACACTATTCGTTTAGTGTCAATAAGTCCTATTGCAGCTGCGATATTTACCTCGTCAAGAATAAGCAAATCGGGTTTTTTTCTTAAAGCTTTTTCTAAATAATCTACTGCTTTGGCAGCGAGTTTTTTATCCTTTAAAGAGGGGTTCTCTAAATTTACCCAGCCCTTTCTTCCAAATTGAACTATCTCATAATTCTTACCAAGTTTTTTCTTTATTTTATACTCGCCAATATTCTTCCAACCTTTCATAAATTGCACTATTATAACTTTTTTATTATGACCTAACATCCTCAAAGCAGTGCCCAATGCAGAAGTTGTTTTACCTGCGCCATTGCCAGTCCATACATAAACAAGCGGCTTTTTAGTTCTCATGCACCTTCAAATAGACAACCAAAATGATTTAATATTAATAATTAAGAGTAATAATATACAATATTATTAAATCTTTTTATTTTTATGCTTTTTGTAACTTTTTTATTTTATAATAAAAAAAATTTTAATAAGAACAATAACCTTTTGGGCATCCGCCTGCAAATTCTGCTTCTGCTGTCACTAATTTTTCTTCAGTTATGTCATTTGTCAAAGACATACCTGTGTATAAAACCTGTTCTTTCTTGCTGCCGTATCTATAAACAGTTATTCCTTTGCACCCCAATTTATAAGCGAGAATGTAAGATTTTCTCACATCATCAACCGTCGCATGGTGTGGTAAATTTATTGTTTTTGAAACTGCGTTGTCTATATGTTTTTGAAAAACTGCTTGCATCATCACATGCCACTCCGGAGGGATATCAAGAGCTGTAACGAAAATTTTTTTTATTTCTTCTGGTATTTCCTTCAACTGCTGTATTGAACCATTCTCTGCTATTTTTCTTATTAAATCTTCGCTGTAAAAACCTTTCTCTCTTGCGATTTCTTCAAATTCTTTATTCACCTCAACAAGTTTCGCACCGGATAATACATTTCTAACAAAAGCCACTGCAAAAAGGGGTTCTATTCCCGAAGTGCAATCTGCTATAATACTTATTGTGCCGGTAGGTGCTATCGTGGTTACAGTTGCGTTTCTCATATATTCATATTTGTCTGATAATAAACTTTTTTTAAATTCGGGAAAATTTCCTTTCTTCTTTGCTATTTCAGAAGAAGCTTTTCTCGCTTCTTTTTGTATAAAGGCCATTAACCTGTCCGCAATATTTAATGCTTCGTGCGAGTTATAAGGTATTTTCATTTTTATAAGCATTTCAGCAAAACCCATAACGCCCAGACCTATTTTCCTATTCTTTTTTGTTATTCTCCTTATTTCAGAAATAGTATATGTATTCGCATCGATAACATTATCTAAAAATCTCACCGCCAAATGAATTGTTCTTTTGAGTTTTGTCCAGTTTATATCTTTACCTTCTACCATATTCGCAAGGTTTATGCTACCCAAATTACAAGATTCGTAAGGTAATAAAGGTTGTTCGCCACAAGGATTTGTGCTTTCTATCTCTCCTAAATGAGGTGTTGGGTTATCTTTATTTATTCTATCAATAAATATTAAACCAGGATCCCCTGTTCTCCAAGCCATTGTAACAATTATGTCAAAAAGGTCCTTAGCGTTTATTTTTCTTACACTTTTTCCTGTCCGCGGATTGACTAAATCTATCTCCTTATTGTTAAAAACAGCGTACATAAACTTGTCTGTAACCGCAACTGAAATATTAAAGTTTGACAAAAAATTTTCTTTTGTTTTTGAAGTTATAAATTCAATAATGTCCGGGTGATTGTAACTCAAAACAGCTATGTTTGCTCCCCTCCTTTTTCCTCCCTGTTTTATTACTTCGGTTGTTATATCAAACACTCTCATAAAAGAGACAGGCCCAGAAGCAATACCTTTCGTAGTTCTTACAATATCCCCCTTTGGTCTGATTTTTGAAAAGGAAAACCCCGTACCTCCCCCGCTTTGGTGTATCAAAGCCATCGTTTTTACAGCATCGAATATGCTCTTTATAGAATCCTCAAGAGGAATAACAAAGCATGCGGACAATTGTCCTATCTTCGTGCCAGCATTCATCAATGTAGGACTATTAGGAAGAAAATCCTTAGACGCCATTAAATCATAAAATTGTTCTTCAAGCTTTTTTACTTCTTCTTTAGTTTCCCATTTCAGATCAATTTCCGCTATTGATTTCGCAACTCTCCTAAAGAGTTGGGAAGGTGTTTCGATAATCTTACCTTCTTCATCTTTAAGTAAGTATCTCGCAGCAAGCACTTTCATAGCATTAACAGAAATTTTAAGTTCATCTTTCGCTCCTAAAATCTCCTTTGCTTTTCTTAATTCAGCACGTTTTTGCCTGTAAATAATGTATGCTTTTGCTACATCAGGAAAATTGTGTTTTATCAGCGTATTTTCGACTATGTCCTGGATTTCTTCCACAGAAATTTTTTCCCTTCTTTTTCTTAAAATTTCTGAAACTACATCTTCTGACAAAATTTTCGCAAGATTTTTATCTTCTTTTTTAACTGAAATAAGTGCTTTAGAAATAGCATTTGTTATTTTTTCTGGGTTAAAATCAACAACTCTTCCGTCTCTTTTTATTACTTTTACGCCTCTTTCCATTGGTGTTTTGATTATTTTATTATTTAAAAATGTTTGCCTCTCTAAGAACGCTAATAAAAAAGCATATTTAAAGAATAATATAACAAGAATAAATAAAAAAATAAACGAATAAAAACAAAAGTATATTTGTGCTTAAACCCCTTTTAATAATTTAATTTTTTCATTTTTGGCTTATGTTAAACGCTGTCCATAAGCCGGTATATGGAATATTTATTGTTACATTAATTTTTTGACCTTTTGAAATAGATGACAATAGAATAGAGTTATTTGCGACTGGTTTGTTTTGGTATAATAATTCTGCGTAAATTTCGGCATCGCCTTCGCTAAGCGCTTCAACATTTATTGTTATTTGAGCGCCTTTTTCTTTTCTGTAAGCCGCCCTCTCGCCTAATTTAAGGGTTGCTTTCTGTGTTTTATGTGTTTCGGTAGAAAGATTTTTATCAATATTTTCTGTTACATCGTTGATATTTATTGTTTTTTCTTCCAGCGTTTTTCTTAAAAACTCTTTGAAATTATGATCCCATCTGAAAGATACGGCAAAGGCGGACAAAATAAGAATAAAAATTATCAAGAACAAAGAATTAATCTGCTTCATAATCCTTTTCTAATCCTCGCCCAGCGTATCCTTACTATGATTGCGATAGCGACGATGACCATTATAGAAACTATTGCTATTGCAACAAACCATTTATTTACCTTCGGTTTCTCAATAGTAGGCATCGGCTGCTGAGGAACAGGAGGGGTTTCTGTTTTTTTAGGCGGTTGTTGGATTGGCTGCTGTTCTTCTACTTCCTTTTTAGTTTCTTCGCCTTTCGGATATTTTAAAATTTCAAATACTGCTTCTGTTACAGAAGCCCCGTCTATTACTCTACTCACAGCAAAATTTTTTAGCACAATTATTATATCTGGTTTTTTATCATTGTCTAAATCAATAGCTTTTCTCTCGTTAATACCAACAGTTAAAGCGCTGGCGCCTATATAAATTTCAGCATAACTATCAGACACATCAGATAATTTTAAGGAGTACTGATTAAGCTCGTATAAAAATATTAATTTAGCTCCTTTAACTAATTTTATCTCAACGGGATTTTCTGAAACTTCTATTTGCGGTATTTTTGTTATTATCGGAGCCCCAGCGCCTCCGCCTCCTCCTCGTGCTTCGGCTGGTTGTGTTGGGCGTCTTAGCACTCTAAATGTATTTGTTAAATAATGAGTACCGTTATATCTTGAACCGTTAATCCAAGGAACGATAAGCAACCTCAAATCTTGGCCTATGTATGCAGAAGCGTCGTAATTAATTAAATTTTGTATAGTGCCAGAAGCAATTTGAGTGAATGTTGATCCTGCTATTTCGTTGATGTAAATGTCGTAATAAACTGTTTTTGATGATGATTGCTTCTTCCAAGAGAAGGAGATTATTCCCCGCTGGTCGCCAAGTGTCCCATTAATAGGCCCGCAGTCGTTAGTCATCGGTGTTAAAGACTCTTCGTAAAAGTTTCCTTCGCCACCAACACAATAGCTATTATTCGCTCCTGTGTCTAAAACAGCGCTGCCTTCAAGTTGTATCAAGAAATTGTTATTGAATATTTTGTTGTTGTCCCCTAATAACATAATAATATGTTCTTGTTTTGTGTTGCTCTTGAAAGTGTTTCCTTCTATCTGCGAATTGCTTGTTTCAACGTATAACGGGTAAGATAATTGTGAGATATCATATATTAAAGAAGAATTAGGCCTCCCACTTATAGGCGATGTGTTTGAGCTGAAATTAGGAGTGTAACTTTTAAGGTGGCCGTTTGATAAGAAAACATTCTGTTCGTAATAATCACACGAGCACGAAGAAGCCCCCCCTATACCATTAATTAGTATATAATCGCACACTTCCGAACAATCACTTAAATAAAAAGATTCAAAATAAGCTGTTATGTTTAAAGAGTCATCGATTTTAACAAGCGCCATGCTCATATTAGAAGAACCGTTTATCCAGATAAGCGGGATAGGCGTAGAATTTGTGGGAGCAAGAGCATTATTATTTTTTAGTATTAAAACCATATTGTTATAATTATAATCTACTCCTAAATAACTTCTCATTCCTTCAATTAAATAATGCCCAGAAGAGTTACCCGCGTTAATAAATGTGTTATTTGATATTATAACTTTACCAGAACCGGATGCTTCAAAGCAGTTATCCGTCTGTGAGCAGTTCAGAGTGTTATTTTTGAAAATTGCAACGCCATCGCTATAATAATTGATTTTATTCTTACAGTTTAGTTCACTATCCTGTATTGAAATGTTTCTACCAAGAGCCAACGATAAACAATCCGAGCCAGATGTTTGTGTTATTTTCATATTTTTCATAGTGGAAAGCGCTCCCAAAGACCGTATCTCAAATCTGTGAGGTGCTGTAATGTTGTCAAATAAAACATTATCCATTGTTAAAGAAGCGCCAAGCGAAGATGTGGTTGAGCGTATTACCCAATTCTTAAATGTGGTATTCACAAACTCATTTGTAGAATAAGAATCGCCTATTATGTAGGTTCCTGATGTTTGATTGAATGTTATATTCTGGTATGTTGTTCTGTAATGGATTCCTCTATGTATTGCTGGTCCTCTCATATCTACGGCAACAACATCACGCACTAAAGAGTCGTATATGTATGAATAAAATGTAAACATTGCTCCAAAAGAAGCGAAATATGCCCCCCTTAAAGTGAGGTTGCGTGTTTCTCCGACAAATTCAATACCGCTTGTTGCGTGTGATTGAGCGGTTGCGTAAAGAGAAGTGATATTAATGTTTGACACATTATCAAGTTTCAAACATAACCCGCTTGCGGCTATTTCTGTACATTTTATTGAGTAAGCGTTGATATTTCTTGATTCCTGAATAAATGCGAGATTCTGCGTGTTTCTATTACTTACATTTGTTAAGTTTGCTCCTGTAACATTTAATAACATCAAACCGGCAACACTATTCTCTATAGATATCAGTTTTGAATTATTAGCTACTATGCTATAATAGTAAGAAGATGTGGTGTTACAGTTTATTATTTTTATATTACTAAAATTTTCTATAAATAATGTACTATTTATACTCTTACCTTCACAGTTTAATGTTATTCCCGAAGCATTGAATACAACATCCTGCCCTTCCTTATTTGAATCTAAAGTGTAGGTTTGATTTTCTTCTACGAGATAAATTGTTCCATCGGCATCGTCCAGTGCTTCGTTTATGTCTTGATATGCGCATACACTAGTATTTGAGCATACAAGATTATTTTTTGGGGGCAGTGTAATGTTTCCTAACAAAACATTTATTCCGTAATGAACAGAAGCATAAATAATAGGAGTTAGTGTTATATTGTAATATTTAGGTTCGGATGCGGAAGATAAATTTTGTATTACAAAAGAGCGAGGTATTGTTATATTGTTGGAACTCCCTGCATTGTATGCTGACCTTTCGTTTCCTGTTGAATTTATAAAGCTTAAACTATAATTAGGGTAAGTGTGTGCGTCTTGGTGAGTAAAAGCTAAACTTATATTCCAACCTTTTAAGATTATATCCCCTATTCTTTGGGGGAGCCCACAATCATCGGGCCCTATATAAACATCAGGAGTGTTATTAGTATAAAAATTTCCGATGCCATCAACACAAAAAGTGGTGTTTATGTCGTTGCTTCTATTAACTCCATTTGTTATAAATGAGTTTGCCCATATTTTCGTATTAGAAACTGGTGTGTCGCTGTTATTAACTAAATATGCATCATCAATATAAGATCTTTTAATTAAATTTCTTGTAATATTTGTACTATCAGCCCCTTTAACATAGATAGCATAATCTGCTCCATTAATATAATTCTCTAACACAGACACATCGTTGATTGCGTGGTGGCCACTCCAGTCGCTGTAATCATTAATGAAAATCCCTAAGTGCGTTAAATTAATAGAGTTACCTTTTATTTTTGTGTTGTGTGAAACAAACCCGTTATAACCGTTAATCTTTATTGAAATGTTACAATTGGATATTGAATTGTTTTCATAAGAATTATTTAATGAGATGCCGCTCTCTTCTATTGCAATGCTTAAACTATTTTTATCAGAATAACAATCAATAATGCTGTTGTTATAGAATATACTATTATTAGAAGATGTTAGAGTGTATATCGCGACCGAGGAATTTAAAAATTTATTATTATAAACTCTGTGGTTCCCTCCACTAATAACAATACTATAATTATTATCAAAAAAATCGTTATTTTTTATTTCAAAATCATTTGAAGAGATGCCAACAATTAACGCTCCATAAGATATGTTATTAAAATTATTATCGCTCACTACATCTCCTAAATGTGTATTAGAAGGATCGTAGTAAATGCCAACAACAGAATCATAAATATAAGAATTTTCAATTAACGAATAAGCAGAATCAAGAATATGCGCTCCAAATGTTGCCCCTTGAACAAAAGTTTCTTGTATTTTAATATTTGTGGAGTTATCGGTTAATATGCCAATATAAGAATCGTATATTTCATTAGTTAAGTATGAAGAGTTTGTTGATTGCGAATCATAAATAGCGTATTGAGCAGCATTTGTTATAACATTATAGCTCGTATTTGCGTTGGTACTGCCGTTGATGATTATTGCATAATCCGCATTATCTATAATGTTGTTAATTATTTGAGCGTGGTTATTATAATACCAGTGAGGATTAGCGTCAACAACTTCTATTCCCACCATTGAATTATTTATTAAGTTCCCGTATGCTTTTGAGTTGTTTTGTCTCAGTGGAGAGCCCTGCATGCTTATACCTACATTAGCAGTTTCTATAGTATTGTTTATATACTCATTTGAGAACCCCGAATCCTTTATACAGACATCAGAACATTCAAAGAAGTAGTTGTTATAAATAAAAGATTCGTATCCTTCGGCAAACGATTGAACGGAAACTATGTCGTCAAAAAAAGAATTATTTATTATATTAGTTTTATTGCCGTAATAAATACTAACATTATTAGAATAAAAGCTGCTGTTTGTTATTGTTGTGTTATAAGCATTAGTGCCGAAAGAACCTACAAAGATCGCTGCTGTGAAATTTGTCATATTACAATTTTTAATCAAAACATTTTGAGCTGCTGATAAAACATAAAACCCAACACTAGACCAATCACCTACCATTAAAGAATTATTACAATCAACGATGATACCGGAGGCATTTATTTTTAGATATCCATCAAGAGCATTATCAGATATATTATAGTGCTCTTCGCATATAATCTCGTCTTGATTTATTATAAAATCGTCTCCTGCAATTGAAAGGTTTAAACAGCTATATAATATTGTAAGTTCGTCATCAGCGGATATCGTGTCGGGGCTATATAATGGAGAAGTCGCGGTTACATTAAAAATAAAAGTGCCATTAAATTTGTTTAAGTTAGCAGGCACATAAAGTTCCCACAGACCAGATGAAGAATTAAAAACCATATCCGCTGTTGTTATTCCAATTATTTCTATAGAAACATTTGCTTGGCTGTCGTCAATTACAGAACCGTCTGTCGCATTTGTAAGATTTGCGTAAAACTTAAACGCTTGAAACCTGTAAAGAGTGGTTGTATCCGAATCGTCCCATACTGTTAAGTTCATACCGCCCGCAGGGCTACCAGAAAAACCCATAAAACCCGTTATAGAATTTTTAAAAAATCCGAAAATATCAAATAAAAAACCTCTTTCAGAATAAGCCAAAGTTGAAGTTGCGAGTAGTAATATAAATATAGTAAAAATTACATAATTTTTTCTCATCTAATCCACCTTAGTGTTAAATATCGTTATTGGTTTAAATATTTAATTACTTATTGGTTTTTATTAAAAAGTATATAAATATATTTTATAAATATTTCGTTATATTCAGTTTTTATTTAAAAAATCATTAAAAATCCGGCCAAACATTAAAGATAATACGAATACCATTAAAAATTTTTAAAAAGATTAGCAGAGTAGAATAAAAAAATTAACAAAAAATTAATAAACATTTCAAAATTAAGTTAAAAAATAAAAAATAACTTTACAAAAAATGCTTGAAAAAAAACCTGAAACAGAAGAGGATATTGAAAAACTTGTTTATTTCACAAAAAGAAAGATAGACGCTGGTTCTGTTTTTGTTTATGTTTATAGACAGAAATGTCCTAAATGCAAAAAATCATTAATGGGAAAACCAAAGAACGAAAAAGGAGAAGTAAAGATAAGGGCAAAAGAATATGTGTGCGATTCTTGCGGTTATGCTGTTGAAAAAAAGAAATACGAAGAAGAGCTAAAAACAAACATAATTTACGAGTGCCCAAAATGTAAATATCACGGAGAAATACAAATACCTTTCAAGAGAAAAAAAATAAAGGGTGTAGATGCTTTAAAGTTTAATTGTGAAAAATGCGGTTTCGAGTTTATTGTAACAAAAAAGATGAAAGAATTAAAAGATAACAAGAAAGAAATCCCTGAAGAGTTCTGATTAGCTTAATTTAATTATTTTATTTATAGTCAGCACATTACCTCCGTTATTAACATTCTTATACATTAATCAAAAATATACATTAATCAAAAAAATAAAAAAGAAATAAAATCTTGTCAAAAATTTTAAAAAATAGTTAAATAAGTTATAACATAGAATTTTAAAACTCGGAATAGAACAATAAAAATAATAAAACATTTAAAAAAAAAAGCCCAACAAAAAAATTATCTAACAAGTGCTCCGTCAGGAATATCAACACTTAATTCTTCACTCTCTGTTCTTAAAGGCATTTTATTATACAAAACTCTTTTATTTTTAACATCAAACTTTATCTTTGAGAATTCTTCTATTGTTATTTCTTTTTTAGTTATTTCCTTTTTATGTTTATAATCTTCTTTTTGCGGTTTTACAAAACCTACATAAACTTTGTCTCCGGGGTTTGAATTTTTAGCAGTTAATAATCGTACAATTCCTCCTTTTTCCGCAGCGAGAAGCATTCCATTACTTTCAACGCCCTTCAATTTAGCTGGCTTCAAGTTAGCAACAACAATAATATTGTGACCTATTAGTTCCTCTTTTTTAAAATATTTCTTAAGACCTGCAACTATCTGCCTTTTCTCATTTCCTAAATCAACTTCAAGTATATACAACCTATCTGCGTTAGGGTGCTCCTCAACAGACAAAATTTTACCAACCACTAAATCTACATTTTGTAAAATCTCTTCATTTTTCCCTGAAAACTCTTCTTCAAGCTCTTGTATTTTATCATCTTCAATTTTCTTAAAAAGTATTTTAGGAACGCCTATATTATTATTTTTTAGAGACATTCTACCCAAATCAGAATAATTTTTTTTGTCAATTCCCAACTGCTTAAAAATACTTTCAGAAGCATTAGGCAAGTAAGGATATAGCAGTATAGCAATATCCTTAACAACATTAGCAAGAACAAACATTGTTCTCTTTGCTTTTTCAGGATTTTCTTTTATCGCTTTCCAGGGCTCATTTTGTTGAAAGTATTGATTAGCAAATCTTGAAATTGACAATATCCCCTTTATACCCTCTCTTAATTCGCAGTTGTCAAGAAGCTCTATAACCTCCTTTTCTTTTCTATTTACTTTCTCAATAAATAACAAATCTTCTTCATCAAAAGATTTTTCATCGACCCTTCCTGAAAGATAGTTTGCTATGAAGGTCACTACTCTATTAACGAGATTACCGAGATTTGCTACAAGTTCGTTATTTACTTTTTCCTGTAATTCTTTCCAGCTGAAAACAGAATCGGAATTTTCTGGCCTTATTGAAATTAAGTAAAATCTGAAAATATCAGAAGGCAACCCTGTATTTTTAGCGTCATCACCAAAAACCCCTATCTTGGCTGACTTTGAAAATTTTCCACCCTCATAAAGAAGGTATTCCACAGAATCTATATGATAAAGGAGAGTATAGTTATCCCCGCTTCCTATTAGAGTTGCAGGGAATAAGATTGTGTGAAAAGGTATGTTATC
This sequence comes from Candidatus Woesearchaeota archaeon, assembly GCA_038890975.1. GTDB lineage: Archaea > Nanobdellota > Nanobdellia > Woesearchaeales > CAIVOO01 > JAWAEZ01. The sequence goes on along the minus strand of JAWAEZ010000018.1, from coordinate 163 downwards.
CTTTGCCATAAATTGATAGAGCAAAACTTCTTGTGGTTTCTTCCACCACGCCTTCCATTTTTCTCCAAGAAGCTGTTGGGTTATTGATATATAACCTATTGGCGCATCAAACCACACATAAAAAACTTTATTTTCGTATCCTTTTTTAGGTACTTTCACTCCC
>JAWAEZ010000017.1:0-14780 GCA_038890975.1 Candidatus Woesearchaeota archaeon | reverse complement strand
ATTAGTTCTTCGGGATTAAGAAGTTTCCCGCAGTTCTCGCACTGGTCCCCCCTAGCTCTTTCGTAACTGCAATATGGACAAACTCCCTCTATGTATCTATCTGCTAAAAATTTTTTTTCTTTCTCGCAATATGCTTGCTCAACTTCTTCTTCTACGATGTAACCATTCTTATCAAGTAATTTAAATAATTCCTGAGTCCTTTCTGTTTGTGAAATGTGCGAAGTCCTCCCAAAAATATCAAACGAAATATTAAACCAATCGTAAATTTCTTTGTGAATGTTATAGTACTTGTCACATAATTCCTTAGGACTTAAACCTTCTTCTATTGCTTTTGTTTCTGTTGCTGTTCCATGTTCATCGCTTCCGCATATAAATAATGTATTCTTACCTGAAAGCCTACAATGTCTTGCGAAGACATCCGCTGAAAGAACACAACCTATAATATTCCCAAGATGAGGTATATTATTTACATAAGGTAACGCGGATGTTACGAGTATTTTCTTTTTACTCTTTTGTTTAATTTCTTTGTCTTCCATAAATCTTCCACTCCAGTACTTCCTTTAATAAACTAATGATTAATTAAACAATTTAAATGTTGCTTATTTACTTAATATTTTTATATACTTATCTCTCTTTTTATTGCTTTATTTATGATGGTAACCCTCTTATATATTTTATACATATTTTATACCTCACAGTCGTTTTCATTTTTTTATCGTTACTTATTTAACTATTTTATTATTTTTTTAATTTATTAATTGATAAGAATTTGTTAATTGATTGCTACTAAATTCAAAAGAGCCACTCTAACCATTTTAGTGGAGCATAAAAAAATGTTTATATTATTTAGTGGGTTAATTTACTAAAAGAAATAAAAACAAAAGTTTTATAAATAAAAAAAATTAGTACTTTAATGATGAATATAAAAAAGAGGCAAAAAAAAATTTCTAAAATAACCAAAAAAATTATTAAAAAAAGAAAAAAAGAAAAGAGTGAAATTAAAAAAATAGCTAAAAAAAATATTAAGAGTAATAAAAAAAAAGTTGTTGAAACAAAAAAACTTCTAAAAATAACTAAACTCTCCCCAGAAGAACATGTAAAGCATATTTCTTATGACTATGAAGGTAGAAAAAAACAGCTTGAGGTTTATGATATAAAACCCGAAATAAAAGAAATTACAAAAAGACCTCTGGGGGTAAAAGTACTTCTTACTTATTTATTTATTATTTTGTTTTTTTATATTACTTACATAATCATCGGCTTAAAATCCCCTATTGCTGTTGTTGTTGGGCAGATAATAGAAGGCGTGGGGGCTATTATTTTTACTATTTCCACAACAATTATCTTATTTTTTATAATATACAGCATAATAAAAAGAAAAAAATGGGGGTATTATCTTTCCATCGCTTGGTTTGTTTTTGGAATTTTGAATGCTGTATTATCTTTAATATTGCTCAGCGAAGAGATTAGCAGTGCAACAAGAAATTTCTTAATACTTTCTTCCTCAATTATTCTTCTTATAGACATAATAGCAATAATATATATCGTATCTGAAAAACAATACTTTTTTGCCACCCATCTTTTACTAAAAAGAGTAAGAACAATAGATAAAATTTTTGTTGGTCTCATAACAATTTTTATTGCTTCGTTAATTGTAATAAGTTGTATTATTGGTTACGATTTTTACAAGACAAATGTCAAACTTGCCGACTCTTTAATAGAAGAACTCAAGGGGAAAACAGAGAAACAACAAGAAGATTTATGTAACTCCAAGACCGGACAAGAAAGAGAACTTTGCTTGTTGATATTATCTATTAAGAGTGGCTCTCTTGAAAGATGTAAAGAGATTAAATCAGATTTTTACAGGTTCGCGTGTATGAGAGCATGAATAGAGAATTTTAAAAAAATAAAAAAGAAGTGAAAAATGAAAAATAAAAATATAAACAAAAAATCGCAGATTACAATATTTATCATAATTGGTGTTGTTCTTTTATTCTCCACAGCCCTTGTTATTTACATAAAAAATAAAGTAGGTGCTCCTGAAAGAGAGGTCAAGATTGCTTTAGAAAAAGTTCCAGAAGAAATAAAACCTGCGCAAGAGTTCGTATCGCAATGTATAAATTACATAGGAATTGAAGCTCTAAAAAAAATAGGGATGCACGGAGGGTATATAAGCACCGACCAAGCAGATTACGATATAACACTTGTAAAATTCAAAGAAAATGATGAAAACCCAACTGAAGCAGATGTTGTTCCATTCACTCCAAAAAGCAGAATAAAAATTCCTTATTGGTATTATATGAGATCCCCAAACGATTGTTCAGAATGTTATTTTTCATCTTTACAACCACCCCTGTATAGAATAAACGGAAGTAATTCAATAGAATCCCAAATAGATAATTATATTAACTTAAACCTAAGAAAGTGCCTCAACAATTTTGAACCTTTCAGAAAAGAAGGTTTTTCAATAAAAGACGGAGGGATAAAAACTACCACTTATATAAGAGAAAAAGATGTTTATATCAATGTTGATTATCCAGTAGAACTTGAAAAAGAAGGAAATTCATACAAGATGAGCAAGTTCGCAACAATAATACCTGTGAGGATTAAGGAATTGTACGAAACAGCTGATTACATAACAAGGATGGCTCCTTATTCGCACTTCCTTGAAGTTAGCACATTAAACTGGATAACCGCTTTTAGCGGCTTAACACCAAGAAAACTTCCCCCTCTTGCGCAATTTACAGTTTCTTATAAAGAAGTGAGATGGAGAAGTTCAGATGTAAGAAAAAACTTGGTTGCTATGTTAGAAACATATGTTCCTGCTATATCGCTCAGCGGCACGATTGATTTCAAAGACCCGAGAGGTTATACTAATCCGCTAATTAGAGGTATAATGGCTTCTCTTACTTTACCCCAAAACATAACAGAAAATATCAATGCAAAATTCCTTTATCTCGGCTGGCCGATTTATCTTAACATTGGAGGGGAAGAACTCGGGCCTCAATCGATTAATTTTCCTTTATTCTCTATTTTTCCTCTTAAAGGTTATAGTTTCTCTTACGATATTTCTTATCCTGTAATTATAAAAATAACAGACCCCTACGCTTTTCGGGGGGAAGGATACACTTTTATGTTTGCTCTTGAGACAAACATAAGAGGCAACAGGCCTTTTGGCGAGAATTACACTAGTTTATTAATAAAATTACCAGAAGAGAGGGTTTCTTTTTTTTGTGAAGCCGAACAAAGAAACTCAGGTATTATAAAAGTGCTCGCTTACGATGCTGCTACAAAAGAACCTCTTGAAGATGTGCTTGTTACATTCTTGGGAAGCCAAGAGTGTCCAATAGGAGTCACTGCTTTACAGGAAGATCCTACAGGCCCTTTCTACGGCGAAGCTGTGCTGGTAGAAAAATTCCCAGTCGGTATAGGCACTCTTGTATTCTCAAAACCTTTTTATGCTAAAAAAGAGATACAATACGCAACTTATGTAGGTAAAGAAGACACCATCAAAGTGTATCTTGAACCTTTAAAGAAAGTAAAAGCCAAATTAAAAAAAATAAGTTTACCTCCTCTTTATTCAGTTCCTCACATAAATTTTGCAGAAGAAATAAAAACAATGACTCTCCCTCAATTTGATATTTCTTCTCCTGATATAGGAATGGTCTTGATAAGCAGGAATGTAGAAAGCAATGAAGAACCTTGGAGTTATTTCTTTTTCGCACCTTCCGAAAAAGAAACAGAAATAATGCTTTACCCAGGTAATTATAATGTATCTTTAACATTAATATATAACCACTCATTAACTATCCCAAAAGAAAAAATATGCCAAAGAACAGGGCTTTTTAGTAAGGAATGCGAAACCTTGCCCGAACAAACTTTTGAAGCTTATATATATAATTCATTAACATACGAGTGGGAGGTTAATAGCACAGAACTTTACGATGCGAATAGTGTAACATTTTATATTATCAGCCCTCCACTTCCTAAAAGCTGGAGCGAACTACAAAAAATAGAACAAAGTAAAAATATAATAAACAGCCAACTTTTTTACCCTCTTTATGAACCTAAATTTGAAAAATAAAAAAATAGATAAAAAACAAAAATGAATAAAAAAACAATCTATACAGTAACATTTTTTATGATTTTCTTAATAATAACTATACCTTTCTATGTTTCAAATGCTTATGCCCAACAAGATGTTTCAAAGATAGACAGGATTGTTTACCCCACACCTACTGGCACAGGAAATGCGTCTGGTTATATGATGCCAACAGATACTTTAAGAATAGTTGCTAATTTAAGGGCAAAAAATTTATTGGAAGAAGAAGCGGCTTCAAGAGTTTTTTTCACAGGGGGGGATGTAAAAGAACCTTTTAATAGCTGCAAAAGTTTAGGAGAAAACTGGTACGATTGCACTTATGAAAAAAATTTTGTTGAATTGTTGCCGGGCATTTACGAAGGAAACATAATACTTGAAGCTGACGACTGTGTAGGATGCGTAAAACCCTTCCAGATAACTGTTGATGGTTACGCTCCTAAAATATTAACCGCGGATATGACCCCTCAAATAACAAACTCAAAAGAAATAAATGTTATTTACAGAATTGAAGATTCCGCATGCGATTCCCCCCAATGTAAAGGAAGGTGTGCAGGCATAAACAAAATATTTTTTTATCCGGAGAATGATATAAGAAATATTCAAGTTATAGACATATCGCAGGAACAAAAATGCGAGTTGAGCAATGCAAAAATAGTGAATATATCAATGCTCAAAAGTGGCGTATATTCTTTATGCGTCGCCGCTTCTGACAAAGCAGGAAACGGCGATTTACTAAATAATAAAAAATGCCAGACAATAATAATTGACAGAGAAGCTCCTGTCGTTTCTTCTGTTTTAATAACCGACACAAATGGAAACATAGTATCTTACTTGCCAGAATGGGGGGCTAATATCATACTCACAGCAAATATAACAAGCGACTATGCCGACTTAACAAAAGCAGAGGTTAATTTGTCAGCATTTAACTTGCCTATACGAGATATGAGCTGCCAGAAACAGACAAACAGCAGGGTATGGGTCTGTAAAACAACATTTATCGCCCTTCTGCCTTTTGATGCTTCTGCTCAAACAATTCCAATTTATACTTACGACAGTGCAGGTAATTCTGATAAGAAAGATTTTGTTTTTGGGCTAAAAACAGATACATCAAAACCGCAACTAGATAGTGTAAAAACAAATTATATGTTTAACAATACTCCTTATTTAGGCAAGAAAGATAACATATTATCTGTAATCGTAAATGATATTGGTGCTGGTTTATCAAAAAACAATACTTACGCAGTTGGGTTTGATAACTATTTTGATGTTGTTTCAAGAGGGCCCCAAACATTATACAAGGCCCATTGTTCTTTTTCGGGTAACAGATGGGAATGTTACTGGCCTCCTTTAAGTATTAAAACTAACGAAGAATTTGCTACATTGACATTTAGAGTAATAGACGATGCAGAAAATTATGTTGAAGAAACTAAAAAGATTAAGATAGATAAAAAAGTTCCAACAATAAAAGATATTGAAATGCACACATCTAATGCTTTCCCCGCAGTGGGCGTTGGTGAAGATGTTGTTATCCGCCTGAATATATCTGACGATAGTTCAATATTAGACGACCGAGGTAATTTTGATATCTTTATGGACACTACCCCCATAGAAGGTGGTGCTGGGTGGAGAAGGGCAGATTCTTGTTCCCTAATAAATATCAGCTACATCGAAAGGGATATTGTTAATAGCACTGACTGGGTTTGTATATGGAGTATTAGGGGGGTAAAGGAGATAAAAGGATGGTATCCTAAAATTAATGTTTCCGACATAACAGGAAATAATTTTTTCGGCGTTACTGCCCCTGATTTGTTATATGTGGCTTATGTTAGTCCTGTTACTGGTAACACTAGTTACAAACAAAAAACTGACGGCTTTGATGTCTTGCCTAAAGAAGAGAATGTTTCTGATTATTGGAGAGTTGATATCGCTGAAACTATCCCTCAGCGTATAGACAGACAAATTGCCCCGCTTCTCGATACGAATGTTTATTCAAAATTATCATTTACTGCTTTGCAGAATAATCCTCAAAGAATTGCTGTTTCTGTTGAAGAGTGTTCAAATGACGGCACCGCTAAATCTTTCACTCTGTTTCCTGAAGACCCTCTTGAACCTTATATTGAAACTATCGTTAGTAGCGGCTATTATGGAGATGTTGAATCATTATCTTACGTATGCACCATAGGAACTGTTTCGGTAGTGAATGATGTGCTAACGCAAAAGGAGCTTGATAATGTTACTATACAGATAGAATTGTATAATATGCCCCTTGGAAGAATTGATAAAGCAATTAAAGATAAAGTTGATGATGTAAAGAAATTCGTAAAAAATGATTTCTACAAATTCATGGGTACGCTCAAAAAACTTATGGATATTGGCAATATTTTATGCACTACTTGGGGTATCATAAGCGGTTGGGTTAATGTAATACATAAATTGGCTGCGGTTATAAAAGGGGCACCTGTTGCCGAGTTGTTACAGGGGTTGGTAGACGCTATTAGTGCGAGTGAAGGAGCAGGGGATGGTGTTGTTTCTTTAATTGAAAAAACTGTCAGACCAATGTGCAAATTTTTAAAATGCGAACTTACTTATAATGAAAAGGTGTTAAATAAAACAAATGAGGTAATAAAAGATATAACAAACAATATTATAGAGACCCCTCCTGCAGAAGTTATTTATTCGCAATCTCAAAAAAATTTTTTGAAAAAAATAGAATTCGGTTTAATAACACTCGGCGGCGGGGAAGTATTCGGACTTTCAAACCCTTCTGATAGTTTAATACTAAGCATAGCTACTGGCTGTCTGCCGGGTACTATCTACAATTTTGAAAAACTGAGGCAGATAGAGTGCCAGAAAGGGCTTTGTTACATGACAATGTCAAAAGAAGGAGGGCCTTTGTATGCTTGTGACGAGATGTACTCAAACCAGATGTGCTCTGCTGTTGTTGGGGAAGTTTTCAGTTTAGTGCCTTTCGCTCATTTTACAAGATCAATAAGTTCTTTCATTACAGGGATGCTTTCAAATCCTGCATCTTTCGCTTTTACTGTAGCGTGGCTTTTATGCCTGCCTCGTATGAAGACGGCAGAAGGTTCTGTCTGTACATCTATAGCAAACACTGAACATGTTCTTAATTTTGTAGTTGAAACAATAACATTCGTTGCCACAATAGAAGACACTTTCAAAAGAACGTGGGAAGATGCGGATGTGTGCACCTCATTTGAAGATGAATACGATTCTTTTAAGGAGGAGTTAGAAAATGTCAGTGGCTAAAAATAAAATTTTAAAAATAGTTTTTTTTATGTTCTTGTTATTTATTTCACTAACAGACACGAGAACAGTAATTAGTAGCGATGGAAATGGCCAATGTTCTTGTGATAATAATCAACTTAGTTGCAATAATAATAATCTTTTGTGCGATAGCCAACCTATTAATTGCGACGCTGTAAGCGTAAGTTGCGCTAATAACAGAATAAGTGTAAATAAAAATAATCAAAAACTCTTAGAAGTTGATATGCCTTCCGATGGGCAGAGTGCTTATTTTGATGGGCATGATTATATTTTTATTCAAAATAAGAAAGATATAGAAAGTAAAGCAATAATAAGCACAATAAACACGATAAATCAAAAGAATAATATCCCGCCGAAGCGTATATACCAACAAGAACTTATTAAAGAAGCACAACAAAATAATGATAAAAAAATTCCTGCTTTTATCTTTGACGAGGAAACAAGGAAAAAAATAGAAAAAGGAGATTTCGTTATTGATAATAATAATCTTAATATAAAAATTGGTGGTCTGAGTTGGTGGGAAAGAAATGTTCAAGGCCTTCCTGCGGGTATAATACCTAGGGGGAACTACAAAATAACTTTTGATGGCAATTCAATTACTTTTGAAGATGAAGATGAAGGTAATAGTTTTGATTTAAAAAGAACAGATGGGGGGGCGTATTATATTGTGAGGGGTAATCATTTTTATGTTTATTCAAGCGACGGGTTAAGGGTTAGCAGCGGCACGACAAGTAATAATGAGATCGCTACTTGTAAGGGTAATACTCCTCCTCCTTGTATTCAAGGAGGCGCTATCAGGATAAGTAAATACAGATGTATAGGCGCGGGTAATGATGAAGGTGTTATGATTGATAATAATTGTATGGGTGATGTTGTAATAGGTGATAGGCAAGTTAAAACTGTGACATACACAACTGAAAATGGAGAACAAATTTGCATTTGTACTACATATAATAATAATGGTGTGTGCAATAAAATGTGCACTGCAGCAAAATCAAAATTGTGGCAGCAATGGGTTGGTGAAGTAAGAATGTGGCAGAGTTTTGGAAGTAATATTTACTCAATGCTCGAACAATTCAAAGTTGACCCTGCTGATACTAATTGGGAATTTTTGCAGAAATCAAAGCTTTGGTTTGAGAACTCCATTCTGGGGAGGGCGCTTACATTAGACGAACAATTAATATGCAGAACACATAATAACTTTGATGAAGCAGTAAAGAAAGGTTTTCTGCCTACAGAAACCGGGAGAGCAGGCGCGGATATACAAGCGTATAGGTCTGTTTATTATAATGTGACAAACTTAACATCTGGTATAGAAACAATGGAAGCACACAAATTATACAAAGTAACTTTCAATGTTGATGCTTCCGCTTTATTTTCTCCTGATTTGGTAAAAACAGCGCAGGTTGGTAAATTAAAATTTTATGTCACACTAGACGGTACGAATATCATAAGCAACGAAACCGTTGGCGAAATCGGTATTAACGGAATAATAGAACTTGATGTTGAAGACGGCCCTGCTGCTTGGGGGACAAGCACATTAGGAAAACCGATAATTTACAAAACAGATGAATATTTAAGTGAAGCGTGCATAGTATTTACTGAAGGCATCCAGTACATGACGGGTTTTGTGCAATCTTTCCTTGAAGATTCAGGTAACAAAGTGTGCAATTCAATATCAGACGGCTGAATAACAAAAATATTTTAAGATTATGCGTATATTAAAAGAATTTAAAGACAGTTTTAATCTCGGCGTAGATTATTTAAAGGCAGTTAGTTGCACTATTGCTTTTTACGCCTTTGTTTTTATGATAGATGCTCTTCTTTTGGTGTATGCAAATAAAAAAAAAGTACAAATAGAAAAAATTATTGAAATCGGAGGAGAAATTACTAAAACCCAACTTCAAACTACTGCATTATTTTCATTACTTATATTATTGTCATCTTTTGTATTTATTTTATTGGCATATATAACAACAACTTACATCATTTATGCTATTCTTTCTAAAACAAAATTAAGCGTAAAAACAGCTCTAAAATTCTTTCCAACTTTCCTAATCATAATCCTTATTTTCTCAATACCTCTTCTTTTTATTATAAAACTTACAAGCGAACAGAATTATATAATAAAGTTTTTATCAAAAATTCTTTTTTTTATAGTTGTGTTAGCTTATTTTCACATATCAAATATTTCTTATTTTTTTCTCGCGAAAGAAAACCTCATACTTTATGCCATAAAAAAATCATTTCAGATGAAATTAAAAAATTTTGTAAAACCCTATTTTTTTATGGTTATTGTGTTATGTATTACTCTGTTTTTTTATAAGATTATAGAAAAATTCGCTTGGCCAACTGCTCAACAAGTGATATATATTTTTATTTATGCTCTCTTTATTAACTGGTTAAGGTTTCTCATAGCTTCAAAAGTTTTTAAAAAAGAAAAAAATATTATTTGATTATTATTCTTTGCTCTTTAATTTCTCAATCACTTCTAGAAGGTCCTTTAATGCGAGTTTCATATTAATAAAGTTTATGAACTTTGAAGCTTCTTCTGTATTGGGTGTCAAAGCAGTTATTGCTTTATCGTTCCCTTCTTCCACTAGTTTTTTTTTCAATGATTCTTATTGGGGGCTCGTTGTTAAAAAAGTATTCTGTCAAGTAATCTGGGTATAGAAAATCTTTGTTGAAAAAAACCAATCTTGAACCTTCCAATACTAAAAAAATAGGTATATCTTTTTCATAAAGATTTATTTAAAAAATAAGTATTTATAAATTTAGCTATGGTTCAAAATATTTGTGTACTTGTTGTAAAAGATTTTTGTCTTTTGCTTCAACAAATACCTTATAATAAAATCTTCCATCGTATTTAGAAATCAATTTTGTAAACGAAGGATCGTCTGTTTTAAGCCAGTAAACAACATATCTTTTTGTTAATCCTACATTGCTTAATTCGTCATTAGTAAAGTCGCCATCGGTGATTATTTCTAATATTTTATCCATCTTATTTGGTTCGTAGAATAGTTCTCTGATTTGCTTATTTTTATTATACTCCTCTTTCCATATTTGTAGTTTTATAGGAATAACCCAATCAAAAGAACCTGGAGTAGCGTATAAAGTTTTCTCGTCCAAAGCAATACCATCCCAAGGATAGGCGGTTGCTATATGGGTATATTTCCTTTCTTCTCCAAATACGCGAGATGAAGGCATTGCTAGAAGAAACCGCACTGAGGCAGCCCTCAACATATATCTGAACAGAAGAGACATCAGAAAACTCCTTGAGTCAAACCAACAACTTCTTTTCTCACAGCAAGAAAATAAACAAAGAATACAAGGATTAACAGACCAGCTATTATAAAAAAAGAGAGATACTGGGATTTTTTTTAAAACAGGAAAAAACGGGCATATTAAAGATATTAATTATTTTAACTTATAAAATTTTTGCAAATGCGTAGTAGCGCACACTACTTTCTAAATTAATATAGCTAAATTTCATCTTAAACACAAAAACATAAAAAAGAGGTGGTTAATAATGAAAAAAACAGTTCCGTATGTTGTCGCTACTGTAATAGGTTTCTACGCAGGTTTTTATACCAACGCCGACCATCAATATAAAATTGTAAGGGAGAAAGGGCAAGCTTACTTATATGACAAAAAAAATCAAAAAAAAGAGCCGATAACAGACAACTTCCAGCTAGGAAATCTTGAATACAGAATTGAGGGAATAAAAAAAGAAATAGGAATAATAAAGGTGAGAGAAACAGATGAGTATAGAGACAATAACTATTAAAACCGAAAGAGAAAGCGAGATTTTAGGAAGACACCCTCAAGAATTATCTTTTATAGAGAAAAAGGCAAATAACTATAAGAAAAAATTACAAGAATTATCGCTTGAAGGTATGCCTGAGTACTTAAAACAATTATACAAAATAACAGATTATTTTGGAATAACCTCTCCTGATATGAGGTTCAGAAAGATGCTTAACCAAACAGAGATAAACTGCGCAACACAGAAAATGCTTGTACAGGAATTTGATTCAAAAATTAACGAATACGAAATGTTAATAGTAGAAAAAGAACAGGAATTATCAGACAGCGAGTTATGTCTTGAAAAAAGAAAAAGCCAGATAGAATCAATAAAAACCAAAATAGATGCTCTCGTTGAAGAAAAAAATAATTATCTTATGTCAGTAAAAGAATACAAAAGAGACGATTCTTTTATTCAAAAACTTAACAATGAGATAATTGAAGCAAAGCATAATTTAAGAGTTTATGAAAGAGAAAAAGAGATTTTTGAAACAAACATTGTGGAATGTTACAACATCATCAAAGAGAGTGAAAGTATGATAGTGAGCTGTGAAATAAAACGCTCGCAGCATCAAAAGAGTTATATCGCATCAAGATTAGAGATTTGCCGCCTTAAATCTCTACTCTCAACAGCAGACACGCCAATAGAAACAATAGAAAGCATAGTAGAGAATGAAAAACTGCTTAATCATACAGAAAAAATTGCTGATAACCTCGCAAGATGGAGTTATGATATTGACTCAAATATATCAGACATATCTGTGAAAGTGCGCAAGAGAAAAAAAATATATGAACCACTAATAAAAAAGAAGAATAGTTCAGCAAACGAAATATCCGAAATGGCGCTGAAAATAATCGAAGAAAGAAAAAAAAGCGGATAAACAATAAACAATAAGTTTATAAATAAAAAATGTATGCTTCTAAAAAATATGGAAGGATATGAAACAAATGTTCTTGAAGGCCAAGAATGTCCCGTATGCCATCAGAAAACATGCACCTTAACAGAGACAAATAGGAAAATACCTTTCGGAGAAAAGGAAGTATTGGTGCATCTTTTTTCTATGACTTGTAATAATTGCAAATACCACACCTCAGATTTAGAATTTGAAGAAAAAAACGAACCGGTAAAATACACTCTAGAAGTAAATTCGGAAGAAGACCTAAAAATAAGAATAGTGAAATCCGCAGAAGCCACTATAAAAATACCCCACATCATTACTATAGAATCCGGGCCTCAATCACAAGGTTACATAACAAATGTTGAAGGGCTTTTTAATAGAGTTAAGCACATAATAGAACAAGCAAGAGACAACGCAGAAGATGAAGAAGATAGAAAAAAAGCAAAAAATCTGCTTAAAAAAATACAAAATATCTTATGGGGAAGAGAAAAACAAAAAATAATAATAGAGGACCCCACAGGAAACAGCGCTATCATTTCAGAAAAAGCAATAAAATCACGACTCTAATTTTCTTCTTAAAAGAGTTAAAATATTCTTCAAATAAGCGGGTATAAAAAAGAGGTTATAAAAAATAAATGCTGTAATAAAAGAAATAATCCTGTTAGGACCGGCATAAATACTCGGATAGATAACTTCAAAAAAGTTTGCAAAAAATAATGCTACTCTAAAATAAAAAGTTAATAACAGCGGACACATACAAAAAGCTAAAACCAATAACAATACTGCAATTTTAACATAAAAATTTTTTATTGAACTTTTGATTTCTTTTGTTATAGAATAAAAAATCCACGAAGTTACTGTTGAAACAGAAGCGATAAGTGCATAATAAAAAATATGCTCTTCTGTTTCAAGCCAATAAATTGTAGCCGCTGGTATGAGAGTAAATATATTTATCAAAGCGATTGATGTAAATGCTCCTTTGTGCTTTCCAAATATAATTTTAATAATCTCGAACATCTTTAATATTCTTCACCTTCCCAAAATCAAATGTTTCTCCTTTTTCAGACACCACGATAATACTAAAATCATCAATATTTTTTATATAAGGGCTTAATAACTTCTCTTTTGTTACATCTGTTCCTTCCATTATCGGGTTAAAAGAAGGCATAACTATTAGTTTTTTTCCTCTGAATCTTCCTATAAGAAAACATTTAAACCTTTCAGACCTTATTCCGTTAGATATAGAAACAGAAGGGTGTTCATGACCGATAATTATAGTATCCGCTATTCTAAAATCTTTATTCTCTATTATCTTATGACCATGACAAATCATTACTTTACCCAAAAGAAATTCTTCAACAACTTCAATCTTTTTTCTTTTAACAATCGGCCCGATTATTGTATCGTGATTCCCTTTTACAAGCACTATTTTATCGCAATGATTAGATAAAAAATCAAGAAGGAGAGATGTTTGCTCCCATTCCTGTTTGGATATTTCACCAAATTCGTGTTTTAAGTCGCCGTTTATAACAATAATCTTAAATTTTTTATTATTAATTATTCTTTTTAACCTATTAATTATATCTGTAAATTGGTTTCGCGGTATTAAAAATCCCTGCTTGTTTAACGCTTCTTCTAATCCTATATGAAAGTCGGATAAAACAATAACATTATTATTTATAATAATCCCTAAGTCCTTTATTTTTATTGCCATTATAACCTTAAAGATATGTTGCTTTTAAATATTTATAGGTGTATAATAACTTTTATATTTAACATTTCTTTTAACATTTCTTAATTATCAAAATATTATAAAAGTTATCAATAAAAAATTCAAAATCTTAATTCAGAGAGAGCAAAAAATTAGCATAAACAATTTTAAAACTAGTTTTATGATTTTAATTTTAAAACTGCAATTATTAAAAATTCTATAATAAACCAAAATCGCAATTCACAACATTTATAAATGTATAGTAAATTGTTTATTGTGGAGTTATTCCCAGCTGAGCTTTTATCGGCTGAATTTTGTAGAGGTATGAAAATAAAATGGAATATGGGAATAGTAAACGCCGTGGAGGCGGAAGATTCGGCCAGAGGAGGTCCTTTGGCAACAGGGGAGGTTTCAGCCCTGTTAAAGTCGGAGAAGAGTTAGATGTAAGGATAGAAGCTGTCGGCGCCCAAGGCGACGGCATTGCTAAAAAGAATGGATTCGTTCTTTTTGTGCCTGGCACAAAAGAAGGAGACAATGTTAGAGTGCGTGTAACGAAAGTTTCAAGCAAAGTAGGTTTCGCAGAAGTTATTGGAGAAGGTTCTTCTGCAAATGCTTCTGGCGAATACTCTGAAGAAGCGACTGAAAGTTACACAGAAAAAGAGGACTCAGAAGAGTTCTAAATGTTTTTATTTTTTGCTTTTTTTATATTGTTCATATGTTTTTTTATTTTTGCCTTTTTTATCGCTATTAAAAATAAACTTTGTTTATTAAACAGAACCCATAAAAATAGTTGGTGATAATAAGTTTTGTCTAAGGACAGTTTATATTAAACTTTAAAATAACAATGTCATTTCTGCCGTTGGTCGCAGTGGCCACTGCATTTAGCACAATATCAATCAAATAAAATAATCTAAACTAAGCTAAAAAACTAAAATTTAAATACTACTACATAATAGTTATTTATTTTAGTTGGTGGTGC
>JAWAEZ010000016.1:0-15250 GCA_038890975.1 Candidatus Woesearchaeota archaeon | reverse complement strand
GTATAAAGTGTAACAAAACTGAAATATGTTCTGGATTTTGTAGAGCCCATTTTAAAAAATACTTTGAGGAAAAAGTAAGAAAAACAATAAAAAAATTTTGCTTATTTACACATAAAGATAAAGTGGGGGTTGCTGTTTCTGGTGGCAAAGATTCAACAGTTCTTCTTTATGTCCTAAAAAAACTTGGCTATGATGTAGTTGGTATAACTGTTAATGCATTTATCGGAAATTATACAAAAGAGAATCTTGAAAACTTGAGAGAAACATGTAGAAAATATAAAATAGAACTTAAAGAAATTTCTTTTAAGGAAGAATTTGGCTACTCACTTTGTTATATCCGTTCCATAATTAATCAAGAAAAAAAAGAAAAAAAATATTCTTCTTGTTTTATATGCGGCGTTTTAAGAAGATATTTAATAAATAAGTATGCCCGTATTTTAAATCTTGATGTAGTAGCCACTGGCCACACCCTTGATGACGAAGCACAAGCATTTTTGATGAATATTTTCCGTAACGATGCTACTCTTGCTTTAAGACAAGGTCCCATAACGGGAAACGGTGGCAATAGTTACTTTATCAAAAGAGTAAAACCTCTTTACTTTTGCACAGAAAAAGAAACAACAACATATTCAAAAATAATGAATTTTCCTGTTAAATACGAAAGATGCCCATGCTCTGTTGATGCTTACAGAAGAGAGTTCAGAAAGTTTCTTGAAGAATTTGAAAAAAAACACCCCTCTGTAAAATATAACATAATAAAATTTTTTCTTGAAACTTTATACAAGAAAAAGGGGGAAAGATGCAACAACGATCTTTTAGGGACTTGTAAAAAATGCGGGGAACCTTCGGCTGGTGATGTGTGCAAAGCATGTCAGATATTAAATGCTCTAAAAGAATCTTCACATAAAATAAACGATTCTCAATAAGTGGGGGTTTTAAGCGAAAAATTTGATTAATTTTTATTGATTAGGGGGATTTTGAAAAAAGTATTTAAATTAAAAAGAAAATATATTAAAACATATGATAAAAGTAGGAATAATAGGGGGGTCTGGATTAGACGATCCTAAACTTCTTTCAGAATACGAAGAGAAAGATGTTAAAACTCCTTACGGGGATCCTTCAAGTTCTTTAAGCTGCGGAAAATTAAACGGCGTGGAGGTTGTTATTATAGCAAGACATGGTAAAAAACATACAATAACTCCGACAAATGTCAACAATAGAGCGAATATTTTTGCACTTAAAAATCAAGGATGCACGCATATCATCGCAACAACCGCATGCGGATCTTTAAGAGAAGAAATAGGCAGAGGAGATTTTGTGATAATTGACCAGTTCATCGATTTTACAAGGCATAGGAAAATAACATTTTTTGAAGATTTTAAAGAAGGAGTGAAACATACTCCTATGGCTGAACCTTTTGATAAAAATTTAAGAAGAGCACTTATAGAGACATCTATCAATCTCGGTTTTAGGACGCATACAAAAGGAACCGTCGTTACAATAGAAGGACCCAGATTTTCTACAAGAGCGGAATCGCAAATGTTCAGAAAATTAGGGGCTGATGTTATAAATATGTCTACGGCGCCAGAAGCAATTCTCTCAAAAGAGATAGGAATACCTTATGCAGCGATTGCTATGTCAACTGATTACGATTGTTGGAAAAAAGACGAAACCCCTGTCTCGTGGGAAGAAATAATCAAAGTTTTTAATACCAATGTAGAAAAAGTCAAAAAATTAATTATAGAAGCACTGCCAAGAATAAAACTGATTTGCGAGAATAATAACACCTCTTTAAATTGAATTAATAATTTAAAAGAATTTCTAAATCGCTACCGAATATTTTCTTTAAATCTTCTATCAACTTTTCTTTTATAAAAACTTTTGGAGGTATCTGGATTTTTGACATTGCTTTTTCCATCTCCTCCGGACTTGAATCTATAATATTTACTATTCCGCCTTCGGGGGTAAGAGTCGCTTTTTGTACAGATTTATCTTTTGCGTCTGTATCCTCAATTATATAAATATCTTTATCAAGTATTATGACCTCTCCGTATTTGTTTCCGTATTTTACTCTTATCCTTGCTCTATCAAGTTCTCTGCCCCTTTTTCTCTGGATGTATTCTATAAGTTCCCTTATTAAAGGGCCTGCTTCTTTTGTGATTTTTTGTATATCTATCTTTGAAAGTTTATGCTGGGTATATTCTTTTTTTGCTTTTATTATTCTTGAAATGATTCTTAAAAACTTTTCAGGAAGCTTTCCTGTTTCTATAATAGCGTAGTCAAACATTTTAAGAAGTTCGTCTTCAGGCACCCTTTCAATACCTTCAAGAATCAAAATGTCCCTCACTAATGATATAACACTATCATATATTTGTAATATCGCTTCTTCCTCTTTTCTTTTTTCTATTTGTGTGAAGAGCTTTTTTAACCTATCGAGGTATTTTCCCGCATTTTCAAGAAGCTCGTCAATTTCTTTTCCTGTAACTCGTTTTTTTGTGCCATGTTCCACTTCTTTTCTTATCTGGATTACTTTCTCAAGAATTTTAACATAAGATTCCTCAAATAATTTCTCTTTTTTTACAAATATCTCTCTTAAAAGTTCTGGTGTCTCTTTCGGAGTTGGTGGGGGGATACCATACATCATTAAAGCCGCCTGTGAAGGCGTGAGCAGGGCATAGAATAAATCCTCAATTCCTATATCATTAAGTTTAAACTCTATCCTCTTTATCAGCTGTTCCCCAGAGCTTAAATACATCTCTATTGCTTCTGCAGAAGGCTTTATTCTGCCCATTTTTAGAAGCTGCTTCCAAGGCATAAATATGCCCCTATCAAAAAAAGGAATTCCATCCCTTAAGAATGTGAATATTACAGGATGCGCTTCTTTTACAGATTCCCAAAAATCCGTTAATATATATACTTGAATGTTTATTTTGTTCCTTATGCCTGTTATCTCGCCTGCTTGGATTCCCATTCCTATTATTATAGCTCTTAGTTTATCTTTTAACTCTGCCCGCGTCATTCGTTTAACATCTGTATCGTCAATTACTATAAAAACATCTATATCGGATTGTGGTGTTGCTTTACCTTGCACGAGCGAACCTGCTAAAACATAAGCAACGATGTATTTTTCAAATTTTTCAAGAACCATAGTTTTATGAACTTCTGCGATTCTAATTGCAGAAAGCATTCCTGTATCATAAATAGGAGCCGACATCGCTATTGTTTTTAGTATTTCATATTTTCCATCGAAACACGATTGCCAAACCTCCGAAAGGAGCAATGTCTGAGGCGCTAGTTTTGGGTCTATCTCCTTGGCGCTATTCTCAATAATAGAAGATATTTTCTCTTTCAGCTCTTCTTTTGTAAGTTTCTGCGAGCTTGTATCGTCAATAAGGACAAGTACATTTACTTTTTCTTTTTGTTTTCTTGCTGTTTCTGCTCCTTCTCTCTTTGTTATTTCTTCAATTTCTTGTTGGCTTATAGGAGGTAGCAAAGATATGCCCATAATATATTTATCAAATTTTTTAACTACCTCGTTTTGAAATTTATTAAGCTTATCTTTAAGTTCTCTTAATTTTTCTTGCACCTCCCTAGGAATATTGGTGTTTTGGACAATACTTTTTTGAAAATCTTCTTTTTTAGAACTAAAATCATCCGGGTTATCTATTTCTAATCTATTGTTTTCTTTACTTTTGTATTCTCTACTTTTCTTTTCTTCTTTTTCCGCCATTATAATTATAAATTTTAATTAACTATTTATAAAACTTGCTTTTTATCCTGTAAAATGACTTTTAAGAACATTCTCAAAAAAATTATTATTTTAAAATTATTATACTAAAAATATTAAAGATAAAAAAAATAAATCCAGAAACAATCAGATTTTACAAACTTTATCTACCATAACAATAAGTTGTTGGTTAAGGCAAACTTTTTCTTTTCCGTCTTCTTCTTTGATAGGCATAACAATCACTCTTTTTATTTCTCCTCCTAATTGTTCTTCAATCTGCGGAATTAAAAAAACATAAGATTGCCACTTATCTTTCTCTATTTGACTGGTTTCTTTAAGTGTTATTGTTCTACCGGAACCTTCTGCTATGAAAAAAGCCAAACCTTTGACACCGCTACTATGTATTTTAAATGTAAATTTTATTTTTCCTTCGGAAATGTTACAAGAACCCGCACGATAGCTAAGAGCGTAATCAGTAGGGCAATATCTTATTTGTTCAATTTTTTCTTCTTGTAGAGACGAACCAAAGTAATTAACATAACCACTACTGGTTTCTTTTATTTCAGAAGAAGGAGGGGAGTTCCCTGGTGATGTGGGAGATTGTTCTTCTTTATTAGGAAATATAGGTGTAGATGCTGACTGCGTGGTCTTTATTACTATTTCTTTCTTGGCGCAGGAAGAAATAAAAACAAGTATAAATAAAAAAGCAAAAAATAAGAGAGGGTTTATTTTGCTTTTCATTTCTCTATTTAATATGTTAAAATAATATATTGAAATGTATATTTAACTAAAAAAGAGGGTTTATTATATAAAATTTTCTCAAATTTTAAGTTTCACTGATTTAATTTATTTTTTTAATTAAATTTATATGGGGCTGCCAGGATTTGAAATCCCGCAACTCTTTGCAATTACTTTATTTTGCAAAAAGCCGACCCGGGTCGCCCGCTCCCTAAGCGGGAAGGATACCAAGCTACCCCACAGCCCCAAAAGTCGTAATAATATAATTATTCTTATGATTATTCTTAAATTTATAATTTTTGCTATTGCGAAACCTTAAGATTACTTTTTAGATAAAAATAAAATTAATCTTTCTGTTTTAAACACTCAAAAAGAAAATATTAAAAATAAATTCGTTTTTAATGAGTGTATGAGATATAAAAATGTTGTAGATAACGAAAATAAAAAACTTCTTGACACATCTGAAATAAGCTTGCGGCTTGATGATTATGATGACATATTTTCGGACTTTGACCCGCGGCCTTACTCGCAAAAAGCGCTTTCAGTAGATTTTCTTGAAGAACTAAAAAGGGCATCCGTAGATAAAAAGTTTGGGGCGATACAACTAATATTTCTTGTCCCGTTATCAAAAAAGAATAGCTCCTTTGAACTTATGATCAAGAAAAGATTGCGTGAACATTTTAAAAAACATTACCGCATTCTTAAAGAAGAAGTTAAAAAAACTATAAGAAAAGGAATTGTTTTTATGATATCTGGCATAATATTAATGGTAACTGCAACATTTCTTTTATTTTCAGAAACAGATAAAAACCTAATAAAAAGTTTTTTTATAACACTTCTCGAACCAGCAAGTTGGTTTTTGTTTTGGGAGGGAGGAGACATAGCGCTCTTTGAGCCGAAAGAAAAAAAATTAGAGCTTGAATTCTATAAAAAAATGGCAAACTCACGCATAATATTTTATCATTATTAATTTATTATTGCTAAATGATTTTTAAATTTAGTAATTACCTAAATAAAGAAATTTAATTATTGAATGCGAGAATAATATCAAAAAAATTTTTAATTTAACAAAAATTTTATTGGTTGAATTTTTAATACCTAAATACTAGTTTTTGTTTTATTTTTTATATTTAACTAATGGTCAAAAAATCGTGCAAAGATATTTTAATATGCAAAAAATAAAACATTAAAAAATAGATAAAAACAAAATCTAAAAATAAAAAAATGAAAATATATATAGAAAATTATGGCTGTACGGCTAATAAAAATAATGCAGAAATAATTAGGGGCATATTATCAAAAAAACATAAACTTGTAAAATCTGAAGAAGATGCTGATGTTGTGATAATTAATAGTTGTGTAGTTAAAGGCCCTACTGAAAATAGAATTGCTAAGAGGATTTCGGATATTAAAAAGCCGCTTGTCGTTGCTGGGTGTATGGTTGATGCTAGAAAAGAACTAATAAAAAAAATAAGACCCGATGCTTCTCTGGTAAGCGTAAGAAAAATAAGCGATATTGAGAGAGCTGTTTCTTTATTAAGCAACGATAAAATTAAAATAGAAGACGCTAAAAAAGAAATAAAAAAGAAAAATGAGATTAAGATAGTTCTGCCCAAAAAAAGTTTTAGTAAAAAAATAGAGATACTACAAATAGCTGAAGGGTGTCTTGGTAATTGTACATATTGTATAACAAAAATAGCAAAAGGGAAACTTTTTTCTTATCCAGAAAGAAAGATTATAGATGCTATTAAAAAATCAAGAGCGAAAGAAATTTGGATTACAAGTCAAGATTGTGGCGCTTATGGAAGAGATAAAGGAACGAATCTTGTTAACCTTCTTAAAAAAGTATTAAGAGCGACAGAGAAAAAGAAAAATTTTCAAATTAGGATTGGGATGATGAATCCAAATTTTGTAAAAGAGATGATAAATGAATTAATAAGAATTTATAAGAACGATAAAATAAAAAAATTTTTACATATCCCCCTGCAGTCAGGTAGTAATGAAATACTGAAAAAAATGAATAGAAAGTACTCCGCTGAAGATTTTATAAGAATAGTTAAAAAATTCAGAAAAAACTTTTCTGATATCCACATAAAAACAGATGTCATAGTGGGCTTCCCCGGTGAAACAGAGAAAGATTTTGAAGATACTCTTAAAGTTATAAAAGAAACAAAACCTAACTCTCTTAATATTTCAAGATTTTGGCCTAGGCCAAAAACAGAAGCGAAGAAGATGAAGCAACTACCCGATTATATTATAATGCAGAGGTCCAAAAAAATAAAAGAGTTATTTTCAGAACTAAAAAACAAAAATATAAAGTAGTGAATAAATTTAATAATGTATATTTTAGTAAGTAGTTGCCAAAGATTTTCTTTTTTGTTGTGAGATTTTTAGTAGTTCATTTTCTATCTGCTTAACTATTAATTTTTCTTTTTCTATATGCTCTCTGAGTATAAAAGAGAGTTGTCTTAATTCTGATAGCAGTGGTATTATTGCTGATTGGTCCTTAGTTATTTCTCTATTTGTTTTTTTTGCACAAATAAAACTGCTGTATACTCTTGAAAGAATAGTTCTTTCGGTTTCCATAGTTTTAACAACCTTTTCCACAAAAACATCTTCACCACCAATAATCCTAATATTTTTTATTGCGACAGAAATGCCCGACAATACTTGCTTAAAAAGAGTTCTTGTATTTTCCATTCTTTCAAATGCTTTTTTATTGAATAGACCTTTGGATGCGCTATAAATCTCTTCTATTAGAAATGCTCTTCGTTCATAATCTTTAAGTATTATTTTCCTAATTCTTAAAAATTGTTCAACGCTTAACATTTATACCGCATAATACTTTTTAATATTAAAAATTATTCAAAAAATAGTCCTTAGTTGAGCCCGATTTTTAAATCGCTTTTTTTAGGCATTTATAATTTAATTTGTTATAGTAACTTACAATAAAATATAAAATTTGCACAGATACTATAAAAGTCGTCAAAAAACAAAGAATTTAAAAATGCTGGTTTATTTATATAACAATTAGAAAAAAAGAAAGAAAAGGGAAAATCAGGCATTTTCTCGGTTAAAAATAACCTTTTTGAGGAAAAGAATGCCGAAAAAAGAAATTAAAGCGCTATTACCAACTTTAAGAGAGAAAAAAAGGTATTTGGCTTTTAAAATTAACTCAGAAACTAAAATTAACGACTTTAATGCTATTAAAAATGAAATTTTATTATCAGCCAATTATTTCATAGGCGACTTAGGTATGGCAAAAGCGAATATAGTTTTTTTAAAAGATAAATTCAAAGAAAACAAAGGATTAATAATGGTCAATAGAAAATACATAGAGCATTTAAGAGCTTCGTTGGCTCTTATCAATAATATAAAAGGAATACCCGTAGCGGTCCATTCAATAGGCGCATCGGGTATGATTAAAAAAGCAGAAAAATATCTTGATTAAAAAGGAGGTAAAAATGCAACAAATACAACATCAAATGATGGGTTACGATAGGGCAATAACTATGTTCTCTCCGGATGGGAGATTGCTTCAAGTAGAATACGCAAAAAAAACAGTAAAACAAGGAAGCACTGCCTTGGGCATACAGACAAATGACGGAGTTGTCCTTGTAGCAGATAAAAGAATAATAGATCCTCTTGTTATACCCGATTCTGTTGAAAAAATATTCCAAATAGAAGAACATATGGGCGCTGCTGTTTCTGGAATATTATCAGATGCAAGGGTTCTTATTGAAAGAGCTCAACTGAAAGCTCAACAACACCAAGTAACATTTGATTCTCCAATAGATATTGACGAAATTGTAAAAGACATCTGTAATCTCAAGCAACTCTGCACACAATCAGGGGGTTTAAGACCTTTCGGCGTCTCGTTATTGATAGCAGGAGTAGATGAGCACGGACCAAGGCTTTTTGAAACCGATCCAACTGGTATATTTTTCCAGTTTAAAGCTGCTGCGATTGGGGAGTTTGAGACAGAAGTTGAAGAAGTACTAAAAAAAGAATACAAAGAAACGATGTCTGTAGAAGATTCAATAAAACTCGGCATTAAAGCAATAGTAAAAGTTCTTGGAAAAGAAGCAAACTCTGAAAGAATAGATGCTGCTTACATAAAAGTTGATAATAAAAAGTTTAGCAGGGTTGAGAAAAAAGAAGTAGAAAAGATAGTTAATTCGTTCAAAAAATAATAAAAAAATTAGTTATAAAAAGTGATAAAAAATGTCAAAAGGATATACCTTCGTTCTTAAAGACGAACAACCTCACATAAATGTCGCGCGTTATATAAAAGAAAGGTCTAAGCACTTTGAAGTTGCCATAGACCCCGATTTAGCGGAAGAGTTTAAAAAAGGCGCAATAAAAGATGTGAGGGAAGTTCTCAAATCCGAAGAGATATTTACCGATGTTAAAAAGGGCATAAGACCAACAGAAAAAGAGCTTATTGAAACTTTTGGCACGAAAGACAAATTAAAAATTGCAGAAATAATAATAAAAAAGGGCATTGTCCAGGTTTCAGAAGAATACAGAGAAAAATTAAGAGAACAGAAAAGAAGAAGAATAATAGAGCTCATAAGAGTAAATTGTGTTGATGCTAAGACAGGCCTTCCGCTTCCAACACAGAGAATAGAAAATGCTCTTTCAGAAGCAAAGGTTAAAATTGAAGAAAATAAAAGCGCTGAGGACCAGCTCTACTCAATAATAAATAAACTCAAAGTTGTAATTCCTATAAAAAGTCATACAGAAACTTACGATATAAAAATACCTGCAAAGTATTCTTCAAAATCAACAAATATAATAAAACAATTTGGGCTTGTTGAAAATGAAAAGTGGAACAGCGACGGCTCATTTTCTTGCAGAATAAAAGTTCCTGCCGGGATGAGAGAAGAATTTTTTGACAAAGTGAATCTGATTACCCGTGGGGAAGCCCAAATAAATAAAGGTGATTAAATTGGGAGAAATTTTAACAAAAGAAAAATCAATAGTAGTGCCGGGTGAAGAATTAGCATCCGGATTAGAATTTATACCATCTTTCGGTACATATAGAGACAAAGAAAAAATAATAGCTTCGCGACTTGGAATAGTGAATATTGACGGGAAAATAATAAGGATTGTACCTCTTACCGGAAAATACAATCCTAAAAAGGGAGATACAATAATAGGAAAGATTGAAGATGTTTCATACTCTGGTTGGAGGGTAAGTACAAACAGCGCCTACCCGGCGATGCTCTCTGTAAAGGATGCCACTTCAGAATTTATAGCGAGAGGCGCCGATTTAACCCAGTATTTTGATGTAGACGATTATATAGTCGCGAAAATAACAAATGTAACTTCCCAAAAACTTATAGACCTCACAATGAAGGGGCCTGGTTTAAGAAAACTTATAGGAGGCAGGATTATTGAAGTGAATACTAATAAAGTTCCAAGAATAATTGGTAAACAGGGTTCTATGGTTAGTATGATAAAAGAAGCAACCGGCTGTAAGATCATAGTAGGACAGAACGGATTACTATGGATCCTAGGGGAACCTAAAAAAGAGATAATCGCAATAGAAGCGATAAGAAAAATAGAAGAAGAGTCCCATTTAAGCGGATTGACAGAAAGAATAAAAGAATTTCTTGAGAAAAAAACAGGAAAAAAAGTAGTAACTAATGCAAAGGAAGCAGGTGATATTCATGAAAAGATTTGATGGGAGAAAAGAAGACGAAACACGACCTATAGAGGCGAAAGCGGGAATAATAAAAAGAGCTGACGGCTCCGCGATGTTTAAGATAGGCAATACTGTTGCTTATGCAGCTGTTTATGGACCGAGAAATTTATATCCTAAATTTCTACAAAACCCCCGTGAAGGAATAATAAGAGTAAATTATTCTATGATGCCGTTTTCAAGCGCGGGAGAAAGAGTAAGGCCCGGGCCGAACAGGAGAGCAAAAGAGATTTCTATGGTGCTTGAAAAAGCATTACTACCTGTTCTTAATCTTGAAGAGTTCCCAAATTCTGTGGTTGATATTTATATATCTTTACCTCAAACAGACGCAGGCACGAGGTGTGCAGGGTTATGCGCAGCTTCTATAGCATTAGCGGACGCAGGAATACCCATGAAGGATATGGTCGCTGCTATATCCGCTGGAAAAATTGATGACAGCATAGTGCTTGACTTAAACTACGAAGAGGACTCGTATGAGAACGGCTGTGACATACCAATCGCTATGGTTCAACGCACAGGAGAAATTTCTCTATTACAGATGGACGGCATTATAACAAAAGAAGAATTGTTAAAAGCTATTGAACTGGCAAAAAAGGGAATAACAAAAATATTTGAGGTGCAAAAAAAAGCGCTAAAAAAGAAATATGAAATTTTTGGGGATATTGAAAATGGTGATGTAATATGATAAACCCAAAATCGCAGCTAATACGCTCTCTTGAAGAGGATATAAGATTTGACGGAAGAAAATTAAAAGAGTGGAGAAAAGTTGTTATAGAATGTGGGATATCAAAAAATGCAGAGGGCTCCGCAAGGGTAAAATTTGGCGATACTGAAGTTTTTGCAGGAGTAAAACTCTCAATAGGAGAACCTTACCCCGACACGCCCGACGAGGGTGCTCTTATGGTGGAAGCAGAGCTAACTCCTATGTCAAACCCCGAATTTGAAGCAGGGCCACCAGACATACAAGCAATAGAACTTGCCAGAGTTATTGATAGAGGCATCAGGGAGTCAAAAACAATAGACACAAAAAAGTTATGCATAAAAGAGGGAGAAAAATGTTGGGTTGTTTCAATAGACATTGTTACAATAAATGATGCAGGCAACCTTATAGACGCTGCCGGACTTGCCGCGCTTGCTGCATTAAAAGACACAAAATTTCCAAAATTAGTGGATGATAAAATAGAGTACAAGGAAAAAACAAAAACATCTCTACCGCTATTGCACGAGCCAATTCCTGTAACCGTTATAAAAATAGGAAATAAGTTTATAGTAGATCCTACAACAGAGGAAGAAAATGCTCTTGACGCTCGGCTCACAGTCACATCAATAGAAGATGGAAGAATTTGTTCTCTGCAGAAAGGCGGGCAAGGTACAATATCTGTTGAAGATTTTTCAAAAATGATAGATATTGGAGTTGAAAAAGCCAAAGAATTAAGAACATATTTAGGAAAAGTTAAGGTAGCAAAATGAAAGAAGAAAAATTAACAAAATACGAAAAAGCAAGAATAATAGGTAGCAGGGCGCTTCAAATATCAATGGGGGCCCCTTTCTTGGTAAAACTTGAAAAAGAGGACCTTGAAAGAATAAGATACAACCCTATTGAAATAGCAAAGATAGAACTTGAAAAGGGGCTAATACCCATAGCTATAGTAAGAAAGCTTCCTGCAAACGAATAAAAAACAATTTTTAATTTTTATTTAAATTATTTTTCTTTAAAAATTATTCAGAAGTATAAAACAAAAAATATTTAAGAATAAAAATTTCTTATAAGAAATGAGAAAATGAAAAAAAATAATACTATAACGCAAGAAAAACTTGAAAAATATTTCTCAATCACCGAAAGGGCCATTAAAAAAGTTAAAATAGTTAAAAGTGGGAAAATAAATTTTGAGAAAGCGGCGTTGGATTTCTTTGATATGGCTAAAAGATATTTTGAAGATGCTAAACATTTTGCAGAAAAAGGAGATAAAGTAACTGCTTTCGCTGCCTTAAATTATGCTCACGGCTGGCTTGATGCAGGAGCCAGATTAGGATTATTTGATGTTGGGCACGATTCAGAGCTTTTTGTAGTTGATTGAATTTTTAACAATTTACGATTTTATTATTTAAAAAATTAAAATAAAGTTTATAACGGTTCCATAAATACTCTCTCAGTGGTTACTACAACACCCTTATCAGCGGTCATTATCTCCTCAGAACTCATTTCCGCTCTTGCCGTTGCTATTAACTCCCCTTTCAATGTCATTATCGCAACTATCTCGCCTTTTTTTATTCCTTCACTAACTTTTGCCACTCCCGGAATTTTTAAGCTTGCACCATGGGTTAATGATCTAATCGCAGAATCCAATACCCATATTTTTTTCAAAAAAGAAACAGCGGTTTCAACAGGGAGCAAAATTTTTCTTAATTCCTCTTCTTTACCCTCTTCTTTCCAAAAAACAAAAGCATCTTTTAAGTTGTGAAGCGTCGTTGCATTTTTTTCATTAAATGGACCAACTTTTGTTCTTCTTAACTCTGCCATATGAGCCCCTGTTTTAAGTTTTTCTCCAATATCGTGGCATAACTTTCTTATGTAAGTACCCGCTTCGCATTCTACCTCAAACAAAACATCTTGTCCTTCAATTTCGAGAATTTTTATTGAGTAAATCCTCTTTGTTCTTTTAACCCTTTTTACAGCACTTTTAATTGGTGGTAACTGCTCTATTTTTCCTACGAACTCATTCATAGTTTCTCTTATTTTTTCTTCTTCAACTGCTTTGTGTATATGCATTATACAAACATATTTCTTTGGCGCTTTTAGAAGATAATTAACTATTTTTGTTGATTTCCCCAAACCAATAACAACAACTCCCGTAACACCCGGATCTAAACTTCCTGAATGCCCGCATTTTTTAATTTCCAGAATATTCTTTACGAAATCTGCTATTTGATGGGTAGTAGGCCCTTTTGGTTTATCTATAACGACAATACCGTAATCAAGTAATTTTGTAATAGTTCTTTTTTCTGGTTCTTCCCCGAATAATCCTTCAGCTGGTTTTTTTATTAAATAGATAGCCATTTAAAATAGAATTAAATAAATATTTAAAAAATTAATCAAAAATCTTTTAGTTTATTCGTCAAAATCGAAAGGTTCATCGTCATCTTCAATGTTCTCAAAATCCTGCTCTTCTTCATAGTAATTTTCGTCGTGTGTCATTTTTATTCCTTTTTTTATTATTTGTTCATCTTCAAATATTAAAAATTTTAGTTAAATAGATATTTAGATATTTACAATTTAGATTAGAATTATTAGAACTTCTTTTATTTAAAATTTTTGCATATATTTTTTATTCTTTTTATTGCGGAGTAGTTTAAAGTAAAGAAGATAATATTACCCCCACAACTACACCTATTACTATCCCTACTAAAAAGTCAATAATCCCGTATCTTAGTAATGCTTTAATATGAGAAGTTGATTCCAATGCTTCAAGCTGGCTTATTCTGTCCCTTACCATATTCGCCATCCTCGTTCTATTGTTAGTTGTGAGAAGTTTTGCAGCAAGTTCCTTATCACCAATAATGTCCCTGACCCAGTTGCTAAAATCGTTTTTTTGCCCAGTAACATGATGCCTAAAAGATGTTTCTTTCATATTTTCAAGCGACTCTGCAAGCTCGTAAAGATTGTTTATTTTAGGACCGTTGAATAACAAAAAAGCATTTTCTGCAGGCACATTTTCAAGTTCTTTTACCATTTTACGCCTCTTTTTTTACACACCATAATTTTTATTTTTGACCATTAAGTAGTTATTAACAAAATTAAACTTTATTTTTTCTTTAACTTCTTACCAACCCCAACTTTTGACTTTGCTTTTTTATTGCTCTTCTGCTTTTTAATTGGTTTAATCTGAGATTTAATAAAAGCTATTCTTTCATTGATTATTTTTCTTGCTTCTTCCTTTGTTTTTGCATTAAGTACCTTCTCGGCAAGCTCCAAATCCAAAACAATGTCCCTTATCCAGTTATGAAAATCATTCCTTTCAGGCGTCACATGATGGTAAAAAACTTCATCAGCCATATTCTCAAGTTCTTTTGCTAACTGCTCTATATTAAGAAGTTTCTTACCATTCTTTAAATAGAACGCATACTTTTCAGGAACATCTTCCAAAAAAACCCTCATAACTCACCTCTTTTTCTTTCTTAAATCTTTTATCATATTTAAATTTTATTATTAATAAAACCAAATAAATAATTACGCTGCTTTGTTTCATTATGTAATAATTTATATCATTTACAACAAGTAATTCGTGCAGTAATATCTCTCTGCCCCTCATAAATACAATATGCCTTAGCGCCATCGCCTACATTCGAACAGTATTGGGTATTACCAACAAGTTCATTACGTACGGCTGATGCACCTGAAAATAAAAACATACCTAAGTCACGGCGGCTCACCTATTGCTATCCAATAAACAGTTATAGTATAATTCCGCCAATAAGTTCCTCTTTTTATCTTAAATGAATTTTTTGTTATACTATCAAGGTATAATGCGGACACAGAGTACCCTGCTTCAGCGAACCCTTCATATGGCGAAACAGCAGGCGTAAAATTAAAATAAACTTTTATAAGAGGTTTTTCACGAAATCCTTGCCCAAGGTCAATTGTAAACTCATTTGTTCCATAAGCAGGGAAAAAAACAGTGCCATTTTTTATAACATAAGTCCAGTGATCCCTTGATATCCCTCCAAGTGTTAGATTTCTTGTTATTATCAGATTAGGAGTATCTACTGTCAGATTATTTGATGCATTTATTATTGCTTTTTTTTCAAATATTATACCTCCGCTTATGTTTAGAGTGTTGCTTATTTTAAGATTCCCCGGGAATATAAACAAACTCATTATTGTTCCGTTAAATGCTCCTTCGTTTATCTTACTCGCTGGCAAATTTTCTATTTCTTCATCACTATGCCCGAAAACAGCCGGCTGGCTGCCGGAATTATAAGCAGAAACCCCTAAAACAAACAAAACACAAACCAAAACCACCAAAAAATAAAAATGCTCCTTGTTAATATTTATTGATATATTAATTTTCATTTTCAGA
>JAWAEZ010000015.1:0-15521 GCA_038890975.1 Candidatus Woesearchaeota archaeon | reverse complement strand
TTTGATAAACCATACAACGAAGGGGGCTACGCTATTGACTTAGGGTCCCTCGGCTCAATAACTCTTGACATAGACGAAGATTGCAGTGGAGGGTATTGTATTAGAGCAACAGACCTTAACGCAGGAGCAGATAACATAGCAGAGACATACTACGGAGCAAACATTGAAGTGTATTCGCTAAACGAGCTTAGCGGCAGTGCTTGCGAAAACAATTACATCTGTGATGCGTTCACATTAACAGAGATGGACTTAGACGACCAAGACATTGAAGGTTACGGACCGCGTGCTATAACAGTACAAGTAAGTTACGACGCTACTAATGATAAACAACTTGAATTTTACTGGACAAGTCTCCCAGGAACAGAAGACAATGATGGATGGGTAAGATTAGGAGTAGATAAGATATACGATGACAGCGATGTCCAAGTTGCTTCAACAGCACACGGAACATTATTAGAATGGGACGCTGAAAATCACAAGTGGATAACTATATTGTATCCTCAGGAAGAAGTTGAGGTAAATGCGTTCGTAGCGCCAATATCAGCACAAATCTCAACAACCGGAGGAGCAATAAAATCGTTGCAACTTGAAAAATTAAATGTTGGAGCAGCAAGATTAGCTTCAGAAATAAGCGATGTCACAAAAGACAACTTAATCTTGGTAGGAGGAGCTTGCGCTAACGCTGCAACAGCAGCAGTGCAGGGAGTAACTTACCAAGCAGAACCAGAGTGCTATGTGGGGATGCAACCAGGAGAGGCAATCATAAAACTTTACGAGCAATCAACTGGTAAAGTTGCTATGGTTGTCGCTGGAAGAGACGCACTTGACACAAGAAGAGCAACAAGAGTTGTCGCTAACTTCAACGCTTACAAACTAAGCGGAAAAGAAGTTAAAGTGACAGGAACAAGTTTAACTGACATAAAAGTCAGTGCTCCATCATAAAACCCGAAAGGGTTTTTTATTTCTTTATTTTTTATATATTTAAAAAACAAAAAGAAACATCATAAAATAGTCAATGTTTAATCAGATTCTTCTTTGATTATTCTTATCTAAAAATTATAAAAATATTTTTTTATTAATAAAATAATAAAAGTCACAACAAGTTCGGATTATTTATTTAAGATTATATTTTGTTAAAAAAACAATCACTAATTATTAATAATATGCAGGGGGAGGGATTTGAACCCTCGGACCCACTAAGGGACAGGATATCTCACCAAAAGCTGGTCTTAAGTGTCGCACCCAGCTTGTTTTCTGAGTCCTGCGCATTTGACCAGGCTTTGCTACCCCTGCATAACTTTCCACATTATTTCAAAAGTTTAACAAATCTATTTATAAAGTTATTTTTTCTATTAATAATCAAGGTTAAAACAAAAAATTTAAATATTCCTTTTTAAAAATTTCTATTTATTTTAAAGGGGGTGTTGTTAATGATTAAAGAAAACGCTTATGTGTATCTGCTTGAAAAAATAATTTATTCAAAAAAAATAAGACCTTTGCTTCTAAAACAATTCTACAATATGGCTCACAAAGCCCTTGTGGAGAATAACAAAACCCATAACAAAGCAGTGATGGAAAAAAAATACCAATATTTCAGAGCGATGCTTGAATGTGCTTTAAGAAACATTGACAAAGGGTATATTTCAAAAGATGTTGCAAAGAAAATAATAAGAACGCTTGTTAAAAACGCTCTGCTAAAAGACGAAAAAACAATTGCGAGAATAAAGAAAAAATATGGGGAAGTGCCTGCTTTTATTGTTCTCTCTCCAACAAGCAAATGTAACCTCAAATGCACAGGTTGTTACGCGGCAGCAGGAGGAGTTAAATTTAACACATTACCTTTTGATGTTGTTAATAAAATAGTAAAAGAAAGCCACGACTGGGGTAACAGGTTTATGACAATCAGCGGCGGAGAACCTTTCCTTTACAATTATAAAGGAAAAACATTGTTTGATATATGGAAAAAATACAATGACATGTTCTTTCTTGTATATACGAACAGCACTTTCATAACTCCAGAGATAGCGAAAAAGCTCGCAAAACTTGGAAATGTAACCCCTGCTATATCGGTAGAAGGTTTTGAGAAAGAAACAGACGAAAGGAGAGGTAAAGGAGTTTTTAAGAGGATTCTTCAAAGCTTCAAGAATTTGAGAGAAGCAGGAGTGCCTTTTGGGATATCTGTGACAGCAACAAGAAAAAATGTTAAACTGCTTTTATCAGACAAATTTTATGACTATTACTTTATCAATCAAGGCGCTTCTTATATGTGGCAGTTCCAATTGATGCCTATAGGAAGAGGAAAAGATTGTATGGAATTAATGATAACTCCCAAAGACAGAGTAAAACTTTACTCAAAATGGAAACACCTGCTAGAAGACAAAAAATACTGCGTTGCTGACTTTTGGAATTCGGGAGTTCTTTCAGACGGGTGCATCGCTTATGGAAGAGAAGCAGGATATTTATACATAAACTGGGACGGCAACATAATGCCTTGCGTCTTTGTGCCTTATTATGTTGATAACATAATTGACTTATACAAAAAAGGAAAAACACTTCACGACGCCTTAAACTCGGAATTTTTTAGAAGGGGAAGAGAATGGCAAAAAGAATACGGACTAAAAAATATTAAAAAACCAAAAAATTGGCTTATGCCTTGCTCAATAAGAGACCATTACCGCAATTGGAAAGACAACATAGCAACAAGAGACATAAAACCTGAAAATAAAGACGCAGAAGAGGCGTTAAAATCAGAAGAGTACCGAAAAAAACTTGAAGAGTTTGACAACGAACTAACTAGATTGACAGAGAAAATCTGGAAAAAAGAGTACTTAGAAGCAGATTAGATTTTTATTAAACTAAATTTTACGAAATACTACATAAATTTTTTTAATAAGCAGAAATAACTAAAACCTCTTTTTTGAAAAAAAATTTCCCTTTTTCCCTCTGGTATTTTTATTTTCTCTCTCAAACTTTTTTTTGTCATACGATTCTAAGAAAACATTTTTTATTTCTAAAAGAATATTTTTTCTTGCGCTCTTCTTAATAAGTTTCTTTTTCATAATAATACAAAACTAGATTATAATATATAAAATTTCTGTATTTTATTCTCAATTATTTAAAAAGCATTTTTATTTAAAAAGACAATTTTGAAAAAATTTATAAACATAACAAAAAAATTGGTTATAAATGCAAAAAAAATCAAAATTTATAATTGCGGCGGTTGTTACTTCTGTAATATTAATTCTTTTAGGAGCATATTATATTACAAGCAGTCCTGAAACGATTGCATATTTAAACATAGAAAAAGGAAAAGTGGAGTTTAACTCGGGCAATGGTTGGCAAATAGCACAAGACCAGATGAAACTAAAAGAAAATTATGCCATAAGAACACTAGAAGATGGACAAGCATCAGTAATATTTTACGAAAGCGAAATTTTAGAACTACAACCTAATACAGAAATCAATCTTACACAAATATCAAAACAAAACATAGAGATTGAACAGAAGAAAGGAGAGAGTTGGAGCAGGGTTTCAAAACTAACAGGAACAAAACAATATGAAATAAAAACTCCGAATAGTGTTGCAACTGTAAGAGGAACAGGATTTGGTGTTTTTATTAGTCAAGAAAGTGACGAATTGTTAGTAGATGAGGGGGTTGTAGAGTGCAGCTTTCCCAATAAAACCAATACTATCCAAACAAGAGAATTTAAAATTTGCAAAATCTCACGAGATAAAGTGATAGAAGAAGAAATAACAAAAGAACATCTCATATTAATCAGACAAAAAGTAGAAAAGTCAATAATATTACTAAAAACGATACAACTAAGAGAAATAAAGAAAAACAAAGTTCTTTTAAGAATTATAAAAGGGCGATACAACGCCACAGACGAGGATGTTGTAAATTTCATTGAAGACATAAACACAGGAGAAATAGATTTAGAAAAAGTAAAACAAAAAATTCCTTTCAGAGCAAGGCCTATTGAAAAAATTATCATGATAAGTGAAAAAATAAATGCTCTAAACAAACGACTTGAAATAATAGATAACAAAATTGCTTCTATGGAATGATACATAAAATAATAAAAAATAAAATTTTTGTTTCGGTAATTGTATCCGTTTTTATTTCTATGATGCTTACATCTCTTTTTTTATTAGGAGTTTTTAACGAATGGAATATTAAATTATCAGATAATCTTTACACACAAAGAAAACCTCTTGAAGAGATAATAATAATATCAATTGACGATAAAAGCTTACAAGAAATAGGAAGATGGCCTTGGCCTCGTGAAATATACATAGAAACGTTACCGAAATTTAAAAATAGTAAAGTTGTAGGTTTAGATATCGCTTTTTTTGAAAGTTACAAAAGAGATGTTGATACTAAACTTGGGGAAGTTTTGAGCGAGTTAAACGCCGTTATTCCTATAGAATTTACTGATTATAAAATTAAAGACGGGAATATTTATGTTAGTGATATATTGAAGCCGGTAGGCGAAATCGGAAACGGGTCAGACGCCGCATTTGTTAATATAATAACAGACAACGACGGAATAGTGAGAGAATCTTATTTATTATTAACATCTATAAAAGAAAACATTACATACCAAAGTTTTCCGCTAAAAATCGCACAAAAATATCTAAACAAAAACATCACTTTTGAATTCAACAAATTTATAATAAATTTTATAGGAAAACCTAATAGTTTTAGAACGATACCTTTCTCGGATGTTTATTACAATAGAACGAATGAGAGTTTTAAAAATAAAATAGTGCTTATAGGTGCAACAGCAACAGACCTTCACGATAATGCAATCGTGCCCACATCCGAAGGAAAATTGATGGCAGGAGTTGAAATACACGCAAATGCAATACAAACAATATTAACAAAAAAATTTCTTAAAAGACAATCAAATTTAGGTGTAGTAGCCACAATAATAGTATTATCTCTAATTACTGGTCTGCTTCTTGCATTATTCAGATTCTCTTATGCTTCTTTTTTATCAATTGCCCTATTCATAACATATATAAGCACAGCAATCTTAACATTCAACAAAGGAATAATACTAAATCTTGTTTATCCTTTCTTAGCAATAACATTCACTTTTTTCTCAATAACTATATTTTTTTATTTTCACGAAGGTAAGGAAAGAAGGAGAATAAAATCTTTATTCGGCAAATATGTCTCAAAAGAAGTTGTTGAGGAAATACTCAAAAAAACAGACAAAGACAGAATTGACCTAAAAGGAGAAACAAAAGAGATTACAATATTATTCTCAGATATAAGAGGTTTCACTTCAATGTCAGAAAAGATGAAACCTCACGATGTTGTCGCAATGCTTAATAAATACCTCGGCGGACTTACAGATATTATCTTCAAGAATAAAGGGACTCTTGACAAATATATAGGCGATTGCATAATGGCAATATTCGGCGCGCCAATTGATGATAAAGAACATGCCTTCCACGCTGTTAAAGCCGGTGTGGAAATGAGAGACAAAATTATAGAAATGCAAAAAAGAAAAAAACAAAAAGTAGGGATGGGGATAGGAATAAATACCGGAATAGCAGTAGTAGGGAATATGGGCTCAAAAGAAAGAGTTGATTACACAGCAATAGGGGACAGCGTTAATCTCGCTTCAAGATTATGTAGCAACGCGAAATCAGGACAGGTGATAATATCAGAAGAAACATATAAATTAGTTAAAGATAGGATAATTGCTAAAGATTTAGGAGAGATACAAGTAAAAGGAAAAGCAAAACCAGTAAAAATATACAATGTAATTGCATTAAAATGATAAAAATGAGCAAAAAATGAGAGTACAAATAAAAGATTAATTAATATGCCTGTTTGGAATAAATTTATTGAATTTATCAAAAAAAATTTGGTTTTCTTTTTAATATAATACAATTTCAGAACAATCTTTTATAAAGTTTTTAATTTGTGATTACTGCTAAATAGATAATTATTTAGTTTTAAGGCCTAAAAATCTTACAAAACAACGAGAAAGTGAGAGAACTAAGAAACTTTCTACAATTTCTAACACGATTTTTATTTAAATTTAACATAATCGTCTTTTTATAATAAACCTTTATAAACTCGTGTTATTTACTTTAAAGAATGGTTTTAGAAAAATTAGGAGAAAGCCTAAAAAATACTTTGGACAAAATATCAAAAGCTGTTTTTGTAGATGAAAGATTAATAAACGAGATTGTAAAAGACATACAAAGGGCTTTGCTACAAAGCGATGTTAATGTTCAATTAGTCCTTAAATTATCAAAAGAAATAAAAGAAAGGGCAATTAACGAAAAACCTCCCTCTGGCATATCAAAAAAAGAACAAATAATAACTATTGTTTATGAAGAGCTTGTAAAATTTCTCGGAGAAAAAGAAACAAGGACAGAAATAAAGAAAAAGCCATACAAAATAATGCTTGTAGGTTTATTTGGTAACGGTAAAACTACAACGGCAGGAAAACTTGCAAAATATTTCCAAAAAAGGGGCTACAAAGTTGCACTTGTAGGACTTGATGTGTGGAGGCCGGCTGCTTATGAACAACTTTTCCAGGTAGGAGAAAGAATAAACGCTCCTGTATTCGGCAACCCTAAAGAAAAAAATCCTCTTAAAATACTAAAGCAATTTGAAAATGATCTCAAAAAATTTGACATCATAATTTACGACACAGCAGGAAGAGACGCACTCTCAAAAGAGCTCATAGACGAATTAAACAAAATTAACAAAGCAATACAAGCAGATGAAAGGTTGCTTGTTATAGGGGCAGATGTTGGGCAAGCGGCAGAAAAACAAGCAAAAGCATTCCACGAGGCATGTAATGTTAATGGAGTTATAATAACTAAATTAGACGGAACAGCCAAAGGCGGAGGGGCGTTGGCAGCGTGCGCTGTAACAGGAGCAAAAGTAAAATTTATAGGCACAGGAGAAAAAGTTGATGATTTTGAACATTTTGACCCCCAGAGATTTGTTAGCAGAATTCTTGGTATGGGCGACTTACAAAGTTTGCTTGAAAAAGTAAGGGAAGCAATTCCTGAAGAAAAAGCGGAAGATCTTTCAAAAAAACTTCTAAAAGGAGAGTTTAACCTTATTGACTTATACGAACAAATGGAAGCGATGTCTAAAATGGGGCCTCTATCAAAAATAATGGAAATGATTCCTGGTTTTTCACAGATAAAAATGCCTAAAGAAGCATTGCAAGTGCAAGAAGATAAACTTAAAAAGTGGAGATACATAATGGATTCCTGCACAAAGGAAGAGCTTGAAAACCCAGAAATAATAACAGGCACAAGAATTGAAAGAATAGCAAAAGGAGCGGGCGTGACTGCTTCTGAAGTAAGAGATTTGTTAAAACAATATAAACAAAGTAAAAAGCTTGTTAAGATGATGAAAGGCGGTAAAGGAGTTGAAAAGATGATGAAAAGATTCGGGGGGAAGATACCAACAAATGTTTAAAATTAAAATGAATTTTCGCT
Organism: Candidatus Woesearchaeota archaeon; assembly: GCA_038890975.1. Classification (GTDB taxonomy): domain Archaea; phylum Nanobdellota; class Nanobdellia; order Woesearchaeales; family CAIVOO01; genus JAWAEZ01. The sequence goes on along the minus strand of JAWAEZ010000015.1, from coordinate 8,036 downwards.
GGTAAAGTTTATATTATAAAATGCTTAGTTATCATATGATGAAAGAGCGTTTTAAATTATTTCATTATAAAAATAATAAAATATTTGACACTATCACCTGTGTGCCTATTGAAAAATTTAATATTAATTTAGAAACAGAGATAATAAGCGAAGAGGATTTATTAAGCGGAAAAGAGAAGAAACAGAAAATAATTATTAATACTACCGAAAATATTATGCATATAATGGGTATGTGCTATGAGATTGCAACTGGAGAAAAAACGCCGTGTGGAAAATTCATTGTTTCAGAAAAATGGGAAAACCCTTATTGGAAAAAGAACGGCTTTGTTTATCTGCCATCTCCTAAAAATCCTATTGGAAAATACTTAATAATACTAATAGACACCACTTACTACAAAAAGATACCTTATTCTATACACCAATGGCCTAATAACATAGAAAAATTAAATTATGGAGAATTCAAAAAAGGAACTTACTCCCAAGGTTGCATAAGAACAAAAGCACAGGATATAGAAGCTATATTCAAAAAAATAGAGCTTGGGGCGGAAGTGGTAATAGTGAAATAAAAAATAATAAAATACAAAATGAAAAGGAGAGATTTTGTTAAACTATCAGCTCTTAGTTGTTTTGGTTTATTACAAAAAACTCATTCTTATGCACTAACTAAAACAATGGATAATAAATCCCTTGAATATAAAATTGCTCAAATGATAATAACAGACACTCCTAAAAATGGCGTAACTAACGAATTTTTGGAATATATTTCTTATTACAATATCGGAGGCGTATATTTACACGACACAATTTTAAACGACAAAATATCGGCAAAGAAAAATATAGAATTAATAAAAAAATGTTTTAGCATAACCCCTTTTATCGCTACCGATTTAGAAGGCGGGAAGGTAAATAGGCTTCACAAAATAAAATCATTCCCTAGCGCGAGATCTGTTGGAAAACTCTACGAGAATAACTATGTATCAGAAAAAAGTGAATACAGACGAGATATATATGTTAATAATGTAACATTCAAAACTATTATCCAACAAAAAGCGAGTTTGCTTGAAGATTTGGGAATAAATTTAAATTTTGATCCTGTTTTGGATCTTTGTTCTTTGAACAGTAGAAGTTATAGTAGCGACCCCCTCATAGTTTCTGCCATCGCCTCTGAATTAATAAACATTTATAAAGATAAAAATATATTAGCAACCGCAAAACATTTCCCAGGCATAGGGCTTGTAAAAGGAGACAGCCATAAATGCCTCCCTGTTCTAAGAAGAAAAAAACAACAAATACATAACTACGAACTTATACCTTTCAAAGCAGTAATCAAAAAAGTTCCTCTTATAATGATAAGCCACATTATAACAGAGGATTATGATAAAGAAAGACCTTCTTCTCTATCTTACGAGGTAATAACAACATTATTAAGAAAAGAATTAGGTTATGAAGGTATTGTAATAACTGACGAACTTGGAATGCGTGCTATTGATGACTATTACTCTAAAAAAGGAATATTTTCAACAAAAAAGGTTGAAAGGTTATGTATAGATGCTGTAAAAGCAGGCAACGATATCCTTCTTTATTTTGACTACAAAAAGATACCGCTAATAATTTCTTCAATTAAAAATGGAGTCGTCACAGGAGAGATTAAAAAGGAACAAATAGAAGAATCTTTTGAGAGAATAATATTATATAAGTATCTTTATAGCTTATGAGAAATTAATAGATTTTTGAGAAAAAGTATTTTTGTAGAGAAAAATTGATTAAAAATTAAAAACTAAAATATTAAAATTATTAATTTTTAATTAAAAATCACTTAAAAATATTTGCTATGTCTTTGTTTATTAAGAAAAAATAGATAATCACCGCTCCAAAGATTGTACCTACAGGAAATGCTGGCAAAGATAGTATGCCGCTTATCCCTTCAACTATTCTTGCCCACTTTTTCTTGTTCCATAAGCCCCAAGCAACAACAACACCAACTATTCCAAATAATATTAAAATAAACGCTAACATAGTCATAAAACCCCCCGCAAGCGCTCCTAAAAATAAAGCTCTTTTAATAAACAAGCCCCCTACTAAAGTGCCAAAAATCGCAACTAAGATTCCTAAAATAATTGCAAAAGCGCCGCCTATAAATCCTAAAACAGAAAATACTTTTACTATTGTTTCTGCTGTATTTTTATCCATAAAAACAACCTCTTTAATTGGTTAAAATTATTATCTTTTTAAACTTTTCCATAATTGAACAATTTTTTTTATATAAATTAAAAAAATAAATAGACAAGCAAAGCTAATACAATCATATTACCAAAATCCGCTATTGATGTTGTTATCGGAATAAGGAAGTTGTTAGGGTCCTCGCTCTTTCTATAAACATATAATCCTGCGAATACTGCGGCCAAAAACAGGAGTATTGTAAGAAACAAAACATCTAATAATGTTATTGTAATAATCTTAATGCCTACTAAAAAATTTATTTTATAATCTGTAAAAAGTGAAATTATAATTGCAATAAGAGAGCTAAAAAAAGCGCCAAAGGTGGCTATTATTATAATCTGCAAGAAAAGTTTTTTTGTTTCGGGTGTAAGCCAATTATTTTTTATTTTACCCTCGTGGAATATCGTAGCTAATCGCGAAGAGGTAATCGTGCCGAAATCCCCTATCATATCATTAAGTACAGGTAACAGAATAATAAAAGGCACTATTGAAACAAATAGAGTTTTAATATTCTCAAGGGCTATCCCCCCAAGAGAGCTTATTATTGAAGCGAAAATTAATATTTTTATGCTTTCTTTTATTATTGTTTTTGAAACATTCGTCTCTGGCCCATATTCTTTTATGTAGAAAAGCGTCTTTCTTGAAATTTTATGTTTTTTATGTATTTGATGAATAAGTGCATTATGTTTTTTTCTCTTGACATATCTTAATGCCTCCAAAGATTTCTCCAACTGGTTGCGGTTATTTTTTATATATTTATTTTTATTCTTCATCTTCTTCGTTTTTGTTTGTAATATTCACAAATTTGCGTGTAACACCATAACTCATATAACTGCCACAGCTATAAGCAATGCAACTATACTTGTAACATCCCCGGTAGAGGTGATTAGCGGACCCATTATATTGTTTGGGTCGTGACCTTTTGAAAAAAAGTAGAATGTTGCAAAAAGAGTGAAAGGTATCTCGACAGCATTAGCTATAATACCTGCTACGACTGGCAGAATAATAATTCTTAATTCATAGATACCAAAAATATAGTAACTAAACAAGAAAGCAAAAATTCCAAGAAATAAAGATATTAAAAAAGCAAGAATAAACGAAGCCAAAAGATTTCCCCTTATTATTCTTGTGTTCATTTTTGATGGTTTAATAAGCCTAAGAAAAAGGCCCGAACTAAGACGCGAAGCAAAAGAGCCGCTTATGTTTCCTCTCATTTCAAGAAACCCCGGCATTAAAAGAAGCATCCCTGGAACAAGAATTAATTTATCTGTGTATACAGCAAGAAAAGTACCCGCCACTAAACTCATTGCTATAGAAAAAAACTCGTAGATGGCGATGTCTTTAAAACCTTTATCAAATATTTTCATTTTCACTATTTTATTTTTCAGTGTTTAAAAATCTTTTCTAAAAATCAAAAAATAAAACTCAAAAAAATAATAGAATTATAAAAATTTAAAAAAAATTATTAATTAAGATAATAACAAACATAAAAAAACTAAACAAAATTAGGAAGCGGGTCTTTGTTTTGGCTTCTTTTCATCTTTTAGAAATTTCTGTTCTTTTTTAGATGTTTGTTTTTTCTTTTCTTTTTCTATTTTTTCCTCTTTCTTTTCAAGTTGCTCTATTATCTTCTCCTTCTGTTCGGCATCTTTTTCTTTCTTTTCTTTTATCTGCTTTGTTTTGTTTTCTAACTTACTGATAACATCTTTTTCTTTAACATCTTCTTTCTTTTCTTCGGTTTTTTCTTCTTTCGTCTTTTTTTGTTTCTCTTCCGCTACAATTGGCTTCTCGTATTTAAAACCTGACAATTCTGCATACACTTTACCATCTTCTTCCTTAACAACATCAACTTTTATATGGTGGGGCGGGTTTTTTATTCCTCTCTCCCATATTTTCTCGTTCAATCGTTTTCCTATGTATATTTCAGAAGATTTCATATGCCTCTGCAAAAATTTTTTCAGAGCAATTATGGCTGTCTTTGCCCTTTTGTATTTAGGTGCTTTCAAGAATTCTCTCCTTAAAGGAACATTATAAGTTCTTTCTATTACCATTTTACGCTTTTGTTTTTTGCCTCCTCCAACTTCTCTTCACAACTGTCAATCTTGCAGGATGAATCTTCCTTCCTTTACCGAATACTTTTTGAACGAGCCAAAAAGGGGCCCACTTTGTCTGCCTGCTATGTTTAGCGAGACGTTTTTTTCTGCTTGGGTGAATGTATCTTGCCATCTTATTTGTCTTCTCCTTTCTTCGGTTTTTCTTTCTTAACTTCTTTATTCTCTTTATTAGTTTTTTTACTTTCCTTTTCTAAACTCTTTTCTTTAACTAAATTTTCTCTTTGAACATTCTCTCTTTCTTTAGTTTTTTCTTTTTTCTCCTCCTTCTGAATTTCTTTTTTCTCGTCGTAAGGTGTTATTTCGTTAGTTCCTGTTTTAGTTTCTATTTGTTTTTTAGGTTTGTTTTTTGTTATTGAAGAAGCAATTTTGTCAAGAAAAGATTTTCCTTTGGGAGTTATTATTCTTCCCTTATGACCGTCTTTTACAGCTTGAACAATAAATCCTGCTTTCTCTAATTGTTGCAATGCTTTTCTGATGATGGAACCTGAACCCTTCTTGAATATTGGTGGAGCATAACCTCTTCTCTTTTTTCCGCCATACTTTGTTCTTAATTTAGAAGTGCCTATTGGTCCTAAAATGTAAATTTTTCTTAGAATAGAAGCACATCTTATATACCACCAATCTTTCCTTACGGGAGGTCTTTCTTTATGAACACCTGTTTTTACAAAATCAGCCCACAAAGGCGGCTTTATCTCGTTTATTTTTTTTAATTCTTCTGCTGTTTTTTCAATTAATTCGTCAGTTTTAACATCGTATATGGTCGCCATACTAACCTCTGGAAGAAAACCTCTAACCCTTTATTTATAAGTTTTACTATTCTTATTTATAAAATTATCTATTTTTTGAAGATTATTCCTATACAACACTTAATTTTATTTTTCTTTTTTAAACATTGATTTTGTAATGTTTATAAACCACCTGTAATGTAAAATTAAATGCAACAGCACTATTAGAATAAATATCGCTCCTGATATGTTATGAATACTCACTAATTGATATTTTGTTATTCCTATTATTTCTTGGTAACCTCCTCTCTGTACTTGTTTAGGGAGTAACAATAAAGCTAAGCCGCTAATTGATGTTATAAGAAAAAATATTAACATCGCCAAATCTATAATATAATTAATTATTAATTTCTTTTCCATAAGCTATTTCTTAGTAAAAATAGTTTTAAAACTTTTCTTTTAACTGCCCAGAACTAAATAAAAAAAATTAACAAAATCAAAAAAATCAAAAAAAAGAAAATTATTTAAAATAGCAGTGTATAAAAAATAAGGGCTTCTAAGGGGTGTTTAAAATTTGAAATGCAGAAAATAATTTACAAAACAGAAAAAGAAAAACCAGAACAGATACTTAAAATACTTAATCCTATTGTGAAAGAGTGGTTTTTTTCAAAATTCAAAGAGTTCTCAATCCCCCAGTTATATGGTGTTTTCCCGATTCATTGTAGAGAAAACATATTAATAAGTGCCCCCACGGGTGCTACAAAAACATTAACAGGTTTTCTTTCTATACTCAACGAACTTGTTGATTTGTCACAGAAAAAAATTCTTGAAGATAAAATATACGCTGTCTATATTTCCCCGCTAAAATCTTTAAATTATGATATCTCAGTAAATTTAATAAATCCTCTTAAAGAAATGGAAAAAATAGCAGGAAAAAAATTAGGTATAAGAGTTGCTGTTAGAACAGGAGACACTTCTTCTTCTGAAAAAGCAAAAATGCTCAAAAATTCTCCTCACATATTAATAACAACTCCGGAGAGTTTAGCAATTCTACTCACATCTCCAAAATTTAGGGAGCATTTCAGAGCTGTTGAATGGTGTATTATTGATGAAGTCCATGCTCTTGCAGAAAACAAAAGAGGGGTCCATCTCTCTTTAACTCTTGAAAGGATGCAAAGAATATGCAACTTTACAAGAATAGGATTAAGTGCTACGATATCGCCACTTGAAGAAGTGGCTAAATATCTTGTAGGCAATGATAGAGATTGCAAAATTGCAGATATTAATTTTATAAAAGAGATGGATTTAAAAGTAATAAGCCCTGTAAGAAATCTTGTTGACACTACCTATGAATATTTACATAATAAACTTTATGAACTCCTTGATAGTTTAATACAGCAGCACAGAACAACTTTGATTTTTACAAACACGCGAAGTGCAACAGAGAGAGTTGTGCATCATTTAAAAGAAAAATTTCCTAAAAATTATACAGAAAATATTGGAGCGCATCACGGCTCTCTATCAAAAACTCACAGGCATAATATAGAACAAAGGTTGCGTGAAGGAAAATTAAAGTGTGTTGTCTGTTCAACATCGTTAGAGCTCGGAATCGATATAGGATACATTGACTTAGTTATACTTCTCGGCTCTCCTAAATCTGTTGCAAGAGCCATTCAAAGAGTTGGGAGAAGTGGCCACCAGTTACACTCAAAAACCAAGGGCAGAATTATTGTGCTTGATAGGGACGATCTAGTGGAATGCGCTGTACTACTAAAAAATGCTATTGAGAAGAAAATTGACAAGATTCACATACCACAAAACTGCCTTGACGTGCTCGCTCAACAGATTGCTGGGATGGCAACAGAACAAGTGTGGCATATTGACGATTTATACAACACAATAAAGAGGAGTTATTGCTACAAAAACCTTGGAAGAAAAGAATTTGGGGAAGTAATTGACTATCTTGCTGGTAAATATGTCTCTCTTGAAGACAGGCATGTTTATGCAAAAATATGGTTTGACGAAAATAGCGGAATGGTTGGAAGGAGAGGAAAGTTGTCAAGAGTTATTTACTTAACGAATATAGGAACAATCCCGGAAGAAGCAGCTGTAAAAGTAAAAATGGGGGAACAAGTTATAGGCACGATTGAAGAGGCATTTTTAGAGCGACTAAAAAAAGGAGATATTTTCGTTTTAGGAGGGGACACATACAAATTTAATTTTTCTAGGGGTATGACCGCGCAGGTGGAAGCGGCAATAGGCAAGAAACCCACAGTGCCGTCGTGGTTTTCTGAAATGCTTCCTTTATCTTTTGAACTCGCAAACGAAATAGGAAAATTCAGAAGATTAATTGAAGAAAAATTTAAAGATAACGAAATAAAAAGTGATATAATAAATTTCATAGATAACTATCTGTATGTTGATGAAAACGCTGCTAATTCCATTTATGAATATTTTAGGGAGCAGTTTTTATTTGAAGAGATACCTACGGATAAAAAATTAATTATTGAAACTTATTATGACGGCCAGAAACATTACGCAATTTTCCACTCACTTTTTGGAAGGAGGGTTAATGATGCTCTATCAAGGGCTGTTGCTTTAGCGATAGGAAGAAAACAACACGTTGATGTGGAGATAGGAATAAACGATAACGGTTTCTATGTTGCTTCATCAAAAGGATTTGATGCAGAAAAAGCGCTTTCTGCTTTGAAATCTGCAGAATTAAGAGCTGTTGTTGAACAAGCAATTGATAGAACCGAAATATTAACTAGAAGATTCAGACACTGTGCTGCACGCGCTTTAATGATTTTAAAAAATTACAAAGGAGAAGCAAAAAAAGTAGGAAGACAACAAGTAAGCTCTATGATACTGCTCAATGCTGTAAAAAGAATATCAAACGATTTTCCTATTCTCAAAGAAGCAAAAAGAGAGGTCTTGGAAGATTTGATGGATATTAAAAACGCAGAAGGAGTTATAA
>JAWAEZ010000014.1:0-16417 GCA_038890975.1 Candidatus Woesearchaeota archaeon | reverse complement strand
CTTGCTTTTTTTAACTCCTCCTCTTCCTGCAATATTTTACAATTATGGTAAAATTCAGTAAATCTCTGCGCAACTTCTATGAGGTAATGAGCAACTATTGAAGGTTCAAGATTTTTTGCTGCGTTTTCAACAACATCAGGAAATTTTGCTATTGTCTTAATAACATTTTTTTCATATTCAGAGTTTAATAGAGAAAAATTTACTTCTTTATCTATACTCTTTCCATATTTTTCAATTAACGAACTTATTCTTGCGTATGCATATTGTATGTAAGGCCCTGTTTCTCCTTCAAAAGATATTGACTCTCTCGGTATAAAGTAGATATCTTTTATTGCCTCATTCTTAAGCATGAAGAATTTAAGAGCTCCCAGTCCTATTATTTTCGCGCGGTTTTCAATTTCTTTATCTGTTAATTTATTATATCTTTTTTTGATTTCTTCGCTTGCTAATTCTATCATTTCTTTTATTATTTCGTCGGCTTCAATAACTATTCCTTCTCTTGATTTAAGTTTTCCTTCGGGTAGGAAGACCATGCCATAGGTTTTTGCGAGACATTTTTCTACAAATTCAAATTCAAGAAGTTTTAATATGGCAAATAATTGCTGAAAATAAAGAGTATGTTCAGAACCAACAAGGTATATTGATTTTTCTAAAGGATATTCTTCAAATTTCAGTTTAGCGAGATAAATGTCCTGGGTTACATATATTGAAGTGCCATCAGCTCTTAAAACCACTTTGTCTGGCAGCCCAAATTTTTCAAGAGGGGCAATAACTGCACCTTCCTTATTTTTTATAAACAGCCCTTTTTTGAGCGCCTCTTCTACAATCTTCTTCCCTTTATCGTAAAAATTTGATTCGTAATATGTGACATCAAAATTTACCCCAAGATTTTCGTATGTTTCGTTGAATCCTTTTATGACCCAGTTGTTCATCTTCCTCCATAATGCTGTTGTTTCTTTATCCCCTTCTTCCCATTTTTTTAGTAGGTCGTATGCTTCTTCTTCAAGTTCAGGCATTTCTTTTACTTTCTTACTGAATAAAACATAAAAATCGCCTACGAAGTGGTCCGGTTTTTTGTTAGGTTCTTTATTCTCCCCAAAGTGTTTATACGCTACCATGGATTTACATATGTGGATACCTCTATCGTTGATTAAGTTTGCTTTTATTGTTTTGTAACCGGCAAAATCTAAAATATTTGAAAGTGCCATCCCGATTAAATTATTTCTTACATGTCCTAAATGCTGCGGTTTGTTTGTGTTTGGCGAAGAAAATTCAATCATTACCACTTTGTCTTTTCCTAAGAGAGATTTTCCATAGTCATGTTTAAGTTTTAACACATCAATAAGTATAATTTCTGCTAATTTTGTTGTATTGACAAAAAAATTTACATAAGGCCCTATCGCTTCTATTTTTGATATTAAATCTGTCGGAGAAGCTGCGGAAGCTATTTCCTCTGCTATTTTGTTAGGATTTTTTTTTAATTGTTTTGCGAAATTGAAACAAGGAAGCGCGAAGTCGCCTAATTTAGGGTCTTTAGGCATTTCAAGATTAGCTTCTGTTATTTGTAGAGTTTTGCTTACTATTCTTACAATATCTTTTTTAAAATAATCCATAATCAAAAAAGAGAAATTGCTATTTATTAAAGTTTTGGTTAAGCACTATGTAATAAAACTATGTTAAAATAAAGATAATAAAATAATAAAAAATAAAGCACTTATTGTAAATTAAATTATTTATAAATTAAATATTTTATAATTATAAGGCGGATCAAAATATCAATATTCGGTGATTTATCTGCTTAATTTTTATTTGTTTTATTTTTTGTGTTCGGCTTATTTTAATTTTTAACTTCTTTTAATTTTTTTTCAAGTTTCTTCGCGTAATCCATCCACTTTGAAGCGTTTTCAGATTGTTTCAGTGCTGTTTTCATTAATAGGTTATTCTCTCTTTTGAGTTGCTCTATTTCTTCCTCTTTTCTTCTAATTTGTGCTGCATAGCTTTTTTTTAGTTTTGTTATAAAGTCATCTTCTGATTTTTTTATTTTTTTTGAGAACATTAATTATTTTTTGTAGAGCGTTGTATAAAAAGTTTTCTATTAAAAAATAAAGTGATTTTTATATTGTTATAGCGCTTCTTCCCATCCAGCCAAAAATCCCGCTTCTTCTGGTGTTATTTTGTCCTCTTCAAGAAGTTCTTCTGTGTCTTCATCAAGTACATTAAATTTTTCTGCCTCTTTTTTTAATATTCTAACAACCTTCATTTTTACCACCCCCTTGTTTTGTTTATTTTACTTGTTTAGTTGTTTTAATATTGTATAACCATTTGTTCATATATACTTAATTGATATACAATATATACTATATGTTTCTTTGGCAAATTAACCATTTATCAATAGTAAATCATTTTTTTTGGAAAAATATTTAAACCAGTCATATGTATCTATATCATATATACGGGGTGGCGATGGAAGTACGCAAATTAATTAGTTTTGGAAGTTCTTCGTATGTAGTTTCACTTCCAAAAACCTGGGTTGATAATAACAAACTTGCCAAAGGCGATTCAATATATATTGAGGAAAAACCGAACGAACTTGTTCTTACAATAAACCACGAAAACAAAGAAAAAGAAATAAGAGAAAAACAAATAGACGCTTCTAATAAAACAATAAGGAGAATAGAATCAGAGATAGTATCCGCTTATATAAACAACTACGACATAATAGAAATAAGAAACCTAAAAGACAATAGCAACAAAGTAAAAGACATAATACAAAATTTTGCAGGGCTAGAAATTCTTGAACAGACGGCAACAAAGATAGTAGCAAGAGATTTAATAAATATAAACGAAGTTTCAATAAAAGCACTCATAAGAAGAGTAGATATAATACTCCGCTCAATGATAGAAGATGCTCTACATTGCGTATCTCATAGCGGTTTAGACATAGAGAGAATACACCTTAATGAACGAGACAACGATATCAACAGGCTCGTGTATCTTATTTCAAGAATGGCAGTGGCGGCAATAAAGAACCCTAAAATCGCTAAAAAGTTTAACACAACATCCCTGGAAATAATCTCGGATCTCGAAGTCGCCAAAAAAATGGAAATTATAGGAGACAATGTCAAAAGGTTTGTGAGGCATATAGAAAGCACCAAAGACGAAAAATCATTCTCAGAAGCGTGTAGAATTCTCGGTATTTTAAGAGACAAATACTTAATATTAATGAAAGCATACTATTCAAAAGATATAAATACTGCCTTTGATATAGAAACAACATCAAAAGAAATTTTTGCGATGTGCGACAAAGTGTTTGAAAATAACCCAAGCAAGCATATGATATTCTTAATAATCCATCTTAAAGCATTTATGAACTCTTTGAGAATAATCGCAAGGTCAATAATGCTTGAGTCGCAATAAGCTTTTTAAAATCATAATCAATATTAACAATTTTTAAACTTATAAATGCTTTTATAAACCTAAGCATAAAAAGAACTAAATTTTTATTTGTCAGGGTTGCTTTCAGGTTTTATTATGGGGAAAAGAATAACATCTCTGATTGTTTTTGAATTTGTGAGCAGCATAACCATCCTATCTACTCCCACACCTATCCCCACATTCGGTGGCAGTCCGTGTTCCAATGCGATAATGTAATCCTCATCCATCGGATGTGCTTCTTCATCGCCTCCACGCCCTTTTTCTGCTTGTTCTTGAAGAAGCTTCTTTTGTAATATCGGGTCGGTAAGTTCTGAATAGCAGTTTCCTACTTCCCAGCCGTTGATGAATGGTTCTACCCTTTCAACGAGTTGGGGATTTTTTCTGTGCGGTTTCGCGAGAGGGGAAGATTCTCTTGGGTGATCTATAACATGCGTGGGTTGTATAAGTTTGTCTTCAACAAGCTCTTCAAAAAGCGCGGTTATAATGCTTCCTCTTGTTAAATCCCCTTTTATTTGTAGGCTGTAAGTATTCACAAAATCTTTTAGCTCGCTGTCAGAATATTTATCAACATCAATGTTTGCGTATTTTTTAATAGCGTCTTTAACTGTTATTCTCTGCCACGGCGTTTTTAAATTTATTTTTTTTCCTTCATATTCTATTATTGTGCTTCCAACAACTTTTTTGGCAACATACTCCCATAACTGCTCTGTAAGTTCCATTGCATAATTATAATCTTCATAAGCGCACTGGATCTCCATCATAGAAAATTCAGGATTATGAGTTTTATCAACCCCTTCGTTTCTAAAACACACACTTAAATCATACACTTTTTCAAAACCGCCAACCAATAACCTTTTAAGATGTAATTCATAAGCTATTCTTAAATACATTTTCATATTCCACGCGTTTATTTTAGTCACGAAAGGTCTTGCATTAGCGCCCCCGTATTGCGTTTGCAGTATTGGCGTCTGCACTTCTATAAATCCTCTGCTATCAAGAAATTCTCTTATTGCTTTGTATATCTCAGCTCTTTTTATGAAAACATCTCTTACGCCCGGAGTTGTTACTAAATCAAGATACCTCTTTCTGTATCTTATTTCAGGATCCTTTAAGCCGTGCCATTTTTCTGGTAAAGGTCTCAAGGACTTGCAAAGCAAACTCATATTTTTCACTTCTATTGTTACCTCTCCTGTCTTAGTAGCGAAAACAATCCCCTCAATACCTAATATGTCTCCAGCATCAATTAATTTAAGCAACTCATAAATGTCTTTTCCATTTTCTTCCTTGAATAAAATTTGTATCTTTCCACTTTGGTCTTGTAAGTGGGCAAATGTAAGCTTTCCCATTCTCCTTATAGAAATTAATCTTCCGGCTATAACCGCCTTTTCTTTGGTGTGTTCTCCTGCTTTTAGTTTTGAATATTTTTTTATGATATCAGCACAATTATCTTTTTTATCAAATCTGTAGGGGTAAGGATTAATTTTAAGTTTTTTTATTTCTTCAAGTTTTTTTTGTTTTTCTTTAATTATGAGCTCTTCTGTCTTGCGGGCCTCCTTTTCATCTTCCACTGCTTCCTTAATTTCTTTCATTTTTTCTTTCATTTTAATTCACTTTATTGTTTTTATTTTAAACTTTTTATCTTTTTACTACTCCATTCCGTAAATACCATACTTTACTATATCAATATTTTTATTTTTTATTTTTTTATTATTTCTTTGAACAATTGTTTATTTTTTTAAGTTTTTTTATATTTTGTAGTTCCTTTATAAAAGTTTTAATTTTCCGGTTATTTTATCAATTTTTCCTTCATCAGCAGGGCCTATTGCAACGCAGGTTATCGTTCCCGGCTTCACAACGGTTAATCCAGCGTCTCTGATTATTACAGAAACAAGCTTTGATTTTTTTGCTAAACTATAATATTTTTTAATTTCGTTCTCATCTTTTACTTTTAGGACAGATTTTTTCATACCAGAAGAAACCCATTTATCAACATCGTTTTTGTTTGATTTTAAAACAGCTTCTACAGAAGCATGCGCTGCTTGTACAGCAAGCTTTCCCGGAGGTAGTTTCAAATCTTTTCTCACAAGAATGACCTGCTTATAAAAATTGCTTTGCATAGCCACTACTTTTTTCTTTTTAGTTTAAAAATGTTTTTAATATCTGTTGTATTTTTAACTAAATTAATGGTAGAACCTTTATCTTACGAACCAAGTATTAATTTATTATAAAACGAGCATTTATTAGTAACTAACTATTGTTACATTTATTTTTTTAATATTATTTGTTTTGATTTTTTTTGTTTTCTAGAAAAAACTTACTATAAAGTTCATTTCCTTTGGAAAGAGCATAACTCAATGCTTCTATTTCTAAATCAGAAAAATCTTCTTCTCTTACGCTATTATTCCAATGCGCGATAAGATAATTAGAGTATGCTTCTCTCATTCTTTTGGGAACTTCATAAAAACCTTCGCTTATCGAATTTTTAAAAACATCTTCTATACATTTTTGAAGGCTTTCAAGAAGTATTCTTCTTTCATTTGAACAAATAGAATTCTTATTTTTATTATTTGTTGTGGTAAGATTTAATAGGCACGGCAGCATTATTAAAAAATTTTGTAAGATATTTAATATTTTTTCTTTAAAATAAAATATAAATTTTATTATATATTTTAAATAATAAAAAAGTTCAAAAAATTTATAAGTAACCATTCCTGTGTCAGCGTAGTGAAGAAGCTTAAAATATACATCTCAGGACCTTACACAGCAGGAACAAAAGAAGAAAGAGATGAAAATATAAGAAGAGCAAGAGAGGTAGGAAGAAAAATTCTTGAATTAGGGCATCACCCTTATGTTCCTCACACCCACACTGCAATGTGGGAAGAGATATCGCAAAGCAGCTACGAAGATTATATGTTGCTTCATTTAAGTTTTCTTGAACACTGGGCAGATGCACTTTTTTTCTTAGGGGAAAGTCCCGGCGCAAATAGAGAAAAAGCCAGAGCGGAAGAAATAGGAATCCCAATATTTACATCAATAGAAGAGTTAGAAAGATTTTCAAAAAATTTATAAGCATCATTAAAAACTTTGTTTAGATGGTTAAAATAGATTTCAACACGAAGGAGGGTAAGGAAATATTTTGGCACAGCACGAGCCATCTTTTAGCGCACGCTGTTAAACGTTTGTTCCCAGAAGCACTTCCTACAATAGGCCCCGCTATAGAAACTGGTTTCTATTACGATTTTGATTTCAGGCCCTTCACCCCAGAAGACATTAATAAAATAGAGGCAGAGATGAAAAAAATAGTAAAAGAAAGGATAAAAATAGAAAAAGTAGAGCTAACAAAAGAAGAAGCAACGAAAATTTTTAGCGATAACCCTTACAAAATTGAACTGATAAGAGAAATGGAAGGAAAAATAACTGCTTATAAGCAAGGTGACTTTATTGACTTATGTAAGGGACCTCATGTAGATTCAACTGAAGAGTTAAAAGCTTTTAAACTAACAAAAATTTCAGGAGCGTATTGGAAAGGAGACGCAAGAAATAAGCAGTTACAAAGAATTTATGGTATATCATTTCCAGAAGAAAAACAACTGAAAGATTATCTAAATCAAGTTGAGGAAGCAGAAAAAAGGGATCATAGAAAAATAGGCAAAGAATTGGATCTCTATTCTTTTCATGAAGAAGCTCCCGGCATGGCATTTTTTCACCCAAAAGGCATGATAATTTGGAATACGCTTATTGAATTTTGGAGGGAACAACATAGAAAAGCGGGTTATGTTGAAATAAAGACGCCAATAATTCTCAACAAAAAATTATGGTTGCAATCGGGCCACTGGGAGCATTACAAAGAAAATATGTATTTCACAAAAATTGATAATAACGATTATGCGGTAAAGCCGATGAATTGCCCAGGAGGAATTATTGTTTATAAATCAAACAATCATAGTTACAGAGATTTTCCTATGCGTGTAGCGGAAATAGGCCTCGTGCATAGGCACGAGTTAAGCGGAGTGCTTTCAGGTCTTTTCAGGGTTAGATGCTTCCACCAGGACGATGCTCATATATTCTGCACAGAAGAACAGCTTGAACAAGAAATAAAAAATGTGGTGAATCTTGTTGATTATTTTTATAGGCAGGTATTCAAGTTTGATTATCATGTGGAATTATCAACAAAACCAGAAAAAGCAATGGGCTCTGAAAAACTTTGGGAACTCGCGGAGAATATTCTTAAAAGAGTCCTTGAAGGATTGAATATTAATTATAAAATAAACCCGGGGGAAGGAGCTTTTTACGGCCCAAAAATTGATTTTCACATAAGAGATGCTATTGGGAGAACATGGCAATGCGCCACGTGTCAGTTAGATTTCCAGATGCCAGAAAGGTTTGATTTGTGTTATGACGGAGCAGATAACAAAAAGCATAGACCTGTGATGCTCCATAGAGTTATTTATGGCTCTCTTGAAAGATTCATAGGTATTTTGGTAGAGCATTACGCCGGTAAATTTCCTCTGTGGCTTTCTCCTGTACAGGTTATTCTCTTGCCTATAGCGGATAGGCATAATGATTATTGTAAGAAAGTTGCAAAGAAGATGTTTGATTTAGGAATAAGAGTTGAAGTTAATGACGAAACTGAAACAACCCCAAAAAAAGTTAGGGATGCCGAACTACAAAAAATAAATTACATCCTTGTTGTTGGCGATAGGGAAGTGCAGAATAACACGATAAATGTAAGGACAAGGGATAATAAAATTCTTGGCGAGAAAAATGTTGATGATTTCATAACGCATATTATTGAAGAAATAAAAAATAAACAATAGAATAATTAATATCTCGTTTTATGCTTGTAAAAAATCTGTTTTCTGTTTTTTTTAACAAGTAAAACAAGAATTATCAGTATTATGCTACATTCCACAATTAGGAGAGCCATATTCTTTGTTAAAGCAGAAAACGGAGCATGAAAGATAATTGATTGTTTTAATAAACTTTCACCAATTACAAAGGGGTTATACTTTGCTAATCTGCTGATGTAAAAAGGAATACTTTCCAAAGGCATTATCGTGTTAGAAAAAAAGAGAAGTAACGAACTTATGCTTATGGAAGCAAGAGTTGTTGTTTCTTCGCTTTTGAAATAGTATCCTATACACATTCCTGCAAGTACAAAAACAGACACTACCAAAAAAAGAGATAAAAAAGTAGTTGGTACTGCGCTTAGCATTGATGTTTTTGTTATAACAACCGCAACAAAAATAAATATTGCCAGCTGGATAAGGATTATTAAAAAACTCGTAAAATATGTGCCAAAATTAAATAAAAACTGGCCTACCGGAGCAATATTATTTCGGAAGAATGAAGGAGATTTTCTTTCGTTTATAACAATTGTTGAAGATAAAAGTATTGATGTAATCATAACAACGAGCAATATTAATGTAGGAAGCAAAAAATTAAAATAATTACTTTCAAGAGTTACTGGTTGAATTTTTGTTGTTATAGGATTAACAATTTTAGATGCGTCTCTTATCTCAATTGAGGATATTTCGTTTTCAATAGCGGAGATTGAAGAGTTTAATTTTAAAAAATCAACATCATTTTCTTTTATTGATTTTTTAATGTAACTATCAGCGCCAATGCTGTCTTTAACACCGGCAACGATGTTTAGTTGTTTTTGAGTTTCTCCAACTTTTGTATTTAGTTCTTCTATATAAAAAACTAATGAATTATTTATTGTTCCGTTTTCGTTTTTTCCGTATGTTCTGTTAAGCGCTGATGATAATATTGTTATATTGTTAATTGTCTTATCCATCCTTCTTGTTGCTGGGGAGGTTGTTGAACAATTCATATCATCAATTATTTCATCAAGATCTTTGATTAGATTAAGTGTTTCTGTTGTTATTTGTTTGCATATGTCATTCATCTTATTCGCAGAATATTTTATTTCATCAACCCTAAATTCTTCTGGGGCAATATACAAATTAGCAGAGTTAAGGTCTGAATAGATTTTATTTATTCTTATTGAAATGTTTTGGTGTCGTAATGTTATGTTATTAAGCAAATCCAATTCTTTTAGCGATTCGTTATGCACTTTGTTTAGTTTTGTTAGGAGAATCTGAGTTAAATCTTTACTTATTTCAGTTGATTTCTCGTTAACTTCGCCAGTTAATGTTTCAAGTATCACCCAGGCAATATTTATTCTTGAAAAATCAAGATAAAATATTATCTCATTGCTACCTTCTTCTTTTTTGACATCTAAATCCGGGGGGAACTCTATACATATATTAATTCGTCCTCTTCTAACATACTTAACACAATCAACAGCAGATTCAAACTTATAAACATCAAATTTATCTGCAAGTTTTTGCACAAGTGAGATAGTCAATTCGGAGTATTTTTCAGAGTAGACACCAACAGAAAGAGAAAATTGATTCTGGCTATTATTAAAAGCAAGCCCGACGAGAGTAACAACCGCTAATGGACCGAACAGGATTATTATAGCAGAACTTTTTGAGCGCAATAATAATTTTATATTTTTTTTCAGTATCACAAAGAATATTCCTAACTTTTTCATTTTATTATCGCCTCAAATACCGAGTCAAGATTTTTTGCGTTGTATTTATTTTTAAGCGATTGTGGGGAATCAACTGCCTGTATTTTGTGTTCGTGAAGCACAGCCACCTTTTCGCATATTTCTTCAATTTCTTGAAGCATGTGAGAAGCCATTATTATCGTGGTTCCGTTAAGGTTTATCTTTTTTATAAGTTCAATCATTTGTTTTCTTGAAATAGGATCTAAATCTGCCGTAGGTTCGTCAAGTATCAGGATGCGTGGTCCATGAACCATAGCACACGCTATATCCAAGCGTTTTTGCATCCCCCCAGAAAGAGTTCCCGCAATAGTGTCCCCTTCCCCTGCTAAACCTAAAAGATTTATTAAAATTTCTGCATTGTGTTTTATTGTTTCTTTTTTTATGCCGTATAATGAGCCAAAATAATATAGATTCTCCCTAACGCTAAGTTGGTTATAAAATGAAGGAAACTGCGCAGCGAAGCCAAAAAATTTAGATGAGTCGCGCTCTTTTTTTGTGGGGATAAATACTTCTCCCAAATTATGATTTTTTACTCCAAGTAATATATCGCCCTGTTCTGGTTTTGTGAAGCCAACAACACACTCAAGAAGGGTTGTTTTTCCAGCGCCACTTGGCCCGACTATTCCTAAGATTTCGCCTTCTTCTATATCCAAGTTTATGTTGTTAAGAACTAGTCTATTTCCATAAATCTTTGTTAAATTTGTAATTTTGAGCAGACAATGCCTCTCCATTCTATTTAATATTTCTTTTGGTTTTAAAAATATTGTCTATTTTTTTGAATTTTTTTATTTTTTGAACTTTTTTAAACTTTATTTTTTAAAATTAAATCAGAAAAAATAACAACCAATTATTAATCTCGTTAAAAAGATTTTTTATAGTTTATAATATAATTATAAAAATATTAAATTATAAAAACACTATTAAACTAAATATCTAAATTAACAACTTCTTTTGCGTGTTTCTGTATAAAAGCTCTCCTTGGAGCAACCTCTTCTCCCATAAGTATTGTGAATATCTTGTCTGCAGCAACCGCATCTTCAAGGGTTACTTTTATTAAATTTCTTGTTTCAGGGTTCATTGTTGTTTCCCACAATTGTTCAGGGTTCATCTCGCCAAGCCCTTTGTATCTTTGCACTTCCGCCCCCTCGCCGAATTCTTTTAATATTTCGTCTTTTTCATTTTCTGTGTAAGCATATTTAAACTGCTTCCCTTTCTTAACTTTATAAAGCGGGGGTTGTGCTATGTATATGTGTCCTTCCTCTACCAATTTCGGCATATACCTAAAAAAGAAAGTTAGTAATAATGTCCTAATATGCGAACCATCAACATCCGCATCGGTCATTATTATTATTTTATTATACCTCAGCTTTGATATGTCAAACTCTTCGCCAATGCTTGTGCCTATCGCGGTCACCATTGTGATAATCTCATTATTTGCGAATATTTTGTTTAATCTTGCTTTCTCTACATTAAGTATTTTTCCTCTTAGAGGGAGAATTGCTTGGTATTCCCGTGACCTTCCGGCCTTTGCACTTCCACCTGCGCTATCCCCTTCCACGAGAAATAACTCGCATTTTGAAGGGTCTTTTTCGGAGCAATCGGCAAGTTTTCCAGGCAAAGAAAAAGAGTCAAGAGCTCCTTTTCTCCTTGTTAGTTCACGCGCTTTTCTTGCGGCTTCTCGCGCTTTTGCAGCTTTAACACACTTTTCTACAATAACCCGTGCTTCTGAAGGGTTTTCTTCAAAATACTCTTTAAGTTTTTCATAAACTATAGAATCCACAAGGCCTTTTATTTCGGAGTTTCCAAGTTTTGCCTTTGTTTGCCCTTCAAATTGTGGATTTTTCATTTTTAAGGATAATACTGCGCTTAGTCCCTCCCTCACATCCTCGCCAGTTAGCTTTATATCCCCTATTTTATGCTGTGTAGAGTAATCATTTACTATTCGCGTAAGTGCTGTTCTAAAACCTGTAAGGTGTGTGCCACCTTCTTTTGTGTTGATGTTATTGACAAATGCAAAAACGTTTTCTACATACGAATCGTTATATTGGAGAGCAACTTCAACAATCACATCGTTTCTCATTTTTTCAAAATATATTATTCTATGTAGCGGTTTTTTATTTTTGTTTATGTACTCAACAAACTGCTTTATTCCTCCTTCATAAAAAAATACTGACTTTTTCCCTGTTCTTTCATCACTGAGAATTATTGTTATTCCTTTATTCAGAAAAGCAAGCTCCCTTAACCTACTCGCGAGTATGTCATATTGGAATGTTGTGTCGGAAAATATTTCTTTGTCAGGTAAGAATGTTATTTTTGTGCCACTGCCTTCCGCTTCCCCAACAATTTTCACATCTTCAACAGGCACCCCTTTGTTGTATTTTTGGTAATAAATTTTTCCTTCTCTTTTTACCCACACTTCAAGTTCTGTTGATAGAGCATTGACAACAGAAACCCCGACGCCGTGAAGTCCGCCGGCAACTTTGTAAGCGCCAGAATCAAATTTTCCTCCGGCGTGTAGTTTTGTCATGACTATCTCAAGTGCCGACTTATTGAATTTGGGATGAATACCTACAGGTATGCCTCTCCCATTATCTATGACTGTTATTCTACCATCTTTTCTTATTATTACCCCTATCTTATTACAAAACCCTGCAAGCGCTTCATCTATAGAATTATCTACCACTTCATATACGAGATGGTGCAGTCCTTCGGATCCTGTGCTGCCTATATACATACCAGGTCTTTTTCTTACTGCTTCAAGCCCGCCAAGAACCTGTATTTTTTCTGCTCCATAGTCTGTTTGTGTTTTTTCTATGTCCTTTTCGTTATCCATTTTTCAAAAATTATTTTTTTATTTCAATTTTATTAAGTGTTATTTTACCGACGAGAAAACCCGCCAATTTTTAATCAAAAATAAGTACTTTTTATTTATAAACTTTGTGTTTTAAAACTATTTTATAAGGGTTATAAAGCACAATAAAACCTGTTAGAATTTTTATTTTTAATATAATCCTGAACTTCCAAATCCGTTGATGTTTCTTTCAGTTTCTTCTAAGCATTTGACTTCTTCTACTTCTGCATTAACTACGGGCTGTATTAGCATTTGGCAGATCCTCATACCTTTAGAGATTTTAAATTCTTCTTCCCCTAGATTTTTTAGAACAACACGGACTTCGCCTCGGTAACCAGAATCAATAACGCCAGCCATTATGTGTATTCCTTTTTTTGCCGCAAGCCCAGACCTGTCCCAAACGAGTCCTGCATAACCTTGAGGTATTGCTACTTTAATCCCTGTTTTTATGATTTTTCTTTCGTTGGGTTTGATTATAGTTTCTTCAGCAGAGCATAAGTCAATACCTGCATCTCCTTTTTTGGAGTATTTAGGAAGAGGCACATCGCTAACTCTTTGAATTTTTAGCTTCATTTTATTAATGGGGCTGCCCGGATTTGAACCGGGGTCTTCTGGTTTTTTGCTTTTTAAATTCTCTTTTTATTTTAAGACCCAAACCAGAAAGGATAGCCAAGCTACCCCACAGCCCCATTTGCTTATTATTTAAACGATACCACACAGAATTAATAATTACTTTTAAATATTTTGTTTTATAATTTTTTGTTTTGTTTTAAAAATATTTTAATCATTTTAATTATTTTAATTTCTCCTCCTTATTTTTTCGTATTTTATTTTAATTTTTTATTTCAATATTGTTTTGTAGAATATTATTTTATCTTATTTTTTTATTTTTCTTGTCGGATTTAGTTATTATTTTTAGTTATTAATTTTTTATTTATTAAATAAGAAATAGTTAATAAAAAAATAAATTTCCAATTGATATTTCGCCATAATCTACAAAAACACGAGAGCATTTAACATTTAATGAGATAAAATTGAACAAAAAAAGATATAAGTGCGGTATAATATTACTACGGTAAAATTAATAATATTTTTTTTAAGAACGAGCATTAAATTTATAAAATAATCTATTTTTTTTTATTTAAATGCTTGAACAATACATACAAAATAATTATTTAAGAGCTCTCGCAATACTTTTAATTTTGTCATTAGGTCTTAAGATAATAACAGTTGTTACTACAAAAATAATTCTGCGTTTAACAAAGAAAACTAAAACAGAAATTGATGATTACATAGTTGAAAAAACTCATAAGCCGATAACTTTCCTGCTGCTACTTGTAGGTTTAAGAGTTGCTATAAGAGAAATTCATTTACAGGAACCGTTTGAAAGTATTATTTACAATATTATACTTTCCCTTATGGTAGTTGTATTTTCAATTCTTGGATATGTTATATTATCTGGTCTGGTAAGAGTGGCTGCTCATAGGTCTTTCTTGAAGACGAAAATTCAATTTGATGAAGGACTTTTTTCTTTTATGTCTTCTATTCTAAAGATAATTGTAGCGTTTTTCATTTTTGTTTATATCTTACATATTTGGGGTGTCCAAATAGGGCCTTTTCTTGCAGGTATTGGTGTTGTAGGAATTGCTGTAGCTTTTGCAATGCAATCAACACTTAGTAATATTTTTGGCGGAGTATCAATACTTTGGGATAGGACTTTTAAGAAAGGCGACCTCATATATCTAGACCAAGAAACAAGCGGGGAAGTTCTCCATGTAGGATTAAGAAGCACAAGGATTTTAACTTTTGATAACGAAATGATAATAATACCTAATGGCGTGTTGGCCAATACAAAAATTAAGAATATAGCGAAGCCAGAGCCAAAAACGAGAGTTGTAGTCCCTTTCAGTGTTGCTTACGGAGCGGATATAGAAAAAGTTAAAAAGATAGTTTTATCCGAAATTAAACAAATGAATATTTCAAAAGAACCTAAGCCGTTTGTTGCTTTTGTTGAAATGGCTTCTTCTTCGTTAAATTTTAAAGCTTTTTTTTATGTTGATAAATACTCTCAGAGATTTTCAGCCATTGACGAGGCGAATACTAGAATATATAATGCACTTAATAAGCATAATATAGAAATACCTTTCCCCCAACTTGATGTACATTTAAAGAAACGATAATAATCTTTGAAATTTTGAAATATTTAAAGCGGGCCTGCCCGGATTTGAACCGAGGTCTGCCGGTTTCTTCCTTTTAATAAGTTAATCTTTAACTTTTTATTGTATCGCCCGAAGCCGGCTGTACTATCCAAGCTATACTACAGGCCCTACTATCAGTGTGGTGTTTAGAATTTAAAAATAAATTTTGTTTAAAAAACTTTCTTATTGTTTTATTCTTTTTCTTGATGTTGTTTTTCTGTAATAATTTCTTTGTTTTGTTTTGTTTCTTCAAAAGAAAGTTCTTCATGTAAGGAATACTTTGAGCTTATAGTTTCTATTGTGTTGTTATATGCTTTTTCTATCTCGTTGTTTATCATTTTGCCATAACTTTTTATGTTTTCTTTTGTGAGCACCACAAGGTCAATAGGCCCTCCTGTATGAATGTCGTTTTCTGCTTTTCTCATAGCTTCAAATCCTATTTTTATTGCGGAATCTATGCCAAATTTATCAGGGTCTAATTTATCTATAACATTTTCTAAGTAATCCTCAGCAATTTTTGTGCTTCCTATTGTTAAGTAAGGTATTTCGTTGTTCTCTGTGGGAAATGATAAGTTGCCGAATTCGTCTATTATGTACATTTTTAGAGTTGGTTTATTTATTGCAAGGAGAAATATGTTGAGGTCGTTAAGTTCTACATTATTCTTTCTGTTATTCCTATTTAGAATATTAACTTTTTCAAAATATTTCTTTTCAATAGCTTCCATTACGGTTTTTTCTACCAGTTCGGGGCTGGAGTTATATTGTTTCATTCCTTTGAGAAAATTATAAAACTTTATTAGTTCGCTGTTTAATATGCCTGAAAATCCCATCGCCCAAAAACTTCCTACTATGATTTTATTTTTTGTTCTTTTTTCCACATCTTTACCTTCTTGGTTTATGCTTATCTGTGTATCTGAGAAAAGCACAATACCTTCTTTTTCTGCTGTTGCTTTTATACCTAAAATTGTTGTCACTTTCTGCACCACCAACTAAAATAAATAACTATTATGTAGTAGTATTTAAATTTTAGTTTTTTAGCTTAGTTTAGATTATTTTATTTGATTGATATTGTGCTAAATGCAGTGGCCACTGCGACCAACGGCAGAAATGACATTGTTATTTTAAAGTTTAATATAAACTGCCCTTAGACAAAACTTATTATCACCAACTATTTTTATGGGTTCTGTTTAATAAACAAAGTTTATTTTTAATAGCGATAAAAAAGGCAAAAATAAAAAAAATATATGAACAATATAAAAAAAGCAAAAAATAAAAACATTTAGAACTCTTCTGAGTCCTCTTTTTCTGTGTAACTTTCAGTCGCTTCTTCAGAGTATTCGCCAGAAGCATTTG
>JAWAEZ010000013.1:12682-16825 GCA_038890975.1 Candidatus Woesearchaeota archaeon | reverse complement strand
CAACAAAAAATAATCCTTGAAAAACCATACACATTTTACGAAGGCGAGAAAAAACTTACACCTATCGAAGTTAGAGCGCGTCTTGAAAAAATTCCTGATTCCGACTGCGAATTATTTGGTATAAACCCATCAACTATGCGTCCTGAATGGGCTGTTTTGACAATATTCCCTATTCCTCCAGTGACGATGAGACCCAGTATAACTCTTGAATCTGGCGAACGTTCCGAGGACGATTTGACCCATAAACTGGGCGATATTGTCAGAATTAATCAGCGCCTTTTTGAGAATATAAACGCGGGCGCTCCTGAAATAATTATTGAAGATTTATGGGATTTGTTGAAATATCATATTACAACATTTTTTAATAATGAGGTCGCCCAACTTCCCCCTGCGAGGCACAGAAGCGGCCAACCTTTAACAACAATCACAGAGAGAATAAAGAGTAAAGAGGGGAGGATAAGGTATAATCTTGCAGGTAAAAGAACAAACTTCTCAGCAAGAACGGTTATAAGCCCGGATCCGATGATTAAACTCAACGAAGTAGGAATTCCTTTTGTGATTGCAACAAAACTTACAGTTCCAGAAAGAGTAACAACATGGAATATTGATTATTTAAAAGAATTTGTAAGAAGAGGTTCAAAAAACTACCCCGGAGCGAATTACATAATACGCCCCGACGGAAAAAAGAAGAGAGTTACTGAAGAAACAAAGGAAATGTTACTTGAAGAAATACAACCAGGATATGTTGTTGAGAGACACTTAATGGATGGGGACATAGCAATATTTAACAGACAACCTTCGCTTCATAGGATGTCTATGATGTGTCATAAAGTAAAGGTTCTTCCTGGTAGGACATTTAGAATGAACCCAGCAGTATGTAATCCTTACAACGCAGATTTTGATGGCGACGAAATGAATCTGCATATCCCTCAGACAGAGGAAGCGAGAGCAGAAGCAGAAATTTTAATGCAGGTAGAGACGCAACTAGTTTCGCCTGGTTATGGTTTGAGTGTTATGGGGTGTATTCACGATAGCGTATCTGGTCTTTTCCTTCTTACTAAAGATCTCTCTTTCAAAAAACGAGATGCTGTAATGCTTCTTTTGAAATCTGGTATAGAAGATCTTTCGCGTCTTCCGGATAAAGAAATCATAGAAGGTAAAGAAATATTTAGTGTTATTCTCCCGCAAGATTTTTCATTTTCAGGACACTCTAAATTATGCAAGAAAAAGGTTGATAATTGTGAAGACCCCAATCATGTGGTAATCAAGAAGGGAAAACTTATTCAGGGAGTTTTAGATTCAGCAAATATTGGTAAAGGAGAAGGAAGACTACTAAGGGAATTACACCAAAAATATGGCGAAAACTTCGCTGCTGATTTCTTAACAAAAGCGTCTCAGTTAGGTATAAATGTTCTTTTCTTTAACGGTTTCACAGCGTCACTTTCCGATACAGATTTGCCAGAAGTGGCCAAACAAAAAATAAAAGAAGTAGTAGATTCTGCTTACGATACCATAAAAGAACTTATTAATGCTTACGAGTCGGGGAATCTCGAATCTTTTCCGGGTAAAACAGCCGAAGAAACCCTGGAGCTTAAAATTCTTGAAGCTCTTAACAAAGCAAGAAACAAAACAGGAAGCATAGTAACAGAGTATGCTACAAAAGAGACAAACACGATTATTATGGCAAAATCAGGCGCAAGAGGATCTTTATTAAATCTTGCACAAATAGCGGCTTGTATAGGACAGCAGGCATTTAGAGGCAAGAGAATAAGTCACGGTTTTAAGGGAAGAACAATATCAGTATTTAAAAAGAAAGATCTTAGCGCGCAAGCTCACGGCTTCATAAGAGATGGTTACAAGTTGGGGATGGAACCGCACGAATTTTTCTTTAGCGCAATGACTGGGAGGGACTCTCTTATGGACACTGCTCTTAGAACTCCTAAATCTGGTTATCTTTATAGAAGGTTATCAAATGCTATGCAAGATCTCAAAGTTGAATATGATAATACAGTGAGAGACGCAAGCGGAAAAATAATACAGTTCAGTTATGGAGAAGACGGCGTTGATGTTTCGCGTTCAGTTGGGGGAGAAATAGATGTTAAAAAATTAATTCGCTCGGTATTGGAGTCATAAAAATGGAAGATTTAATAAAAGAATATGAAGGGAAGTTGAATAAAAAAATAATATCTGCAATACTTGAAAACCTCCCCGAAAAAACTTCTAAAGATAAAACAAGACAAATATTACAAAAAGCAGTTGAAATCTACGAAAACTCAAAGGTACATCCGGGGGAATGTGTAGGGCTTATAGCAGCTCAATCGTTGGGAGAGCCAGGTACTCAGATGGTATTGAACACATTCCACTTCGCAGGCGTTTCAGAAATGAATGTAACGATGGGTCTGCCGAGAATTATAGAAATCCTTGACGCAACAAAATCCATAAGTACGCCTATGATGGAAATCTATTTAAAAAAAGAATACTCAAACACAGAAGACATCAAAAAAATTGTGAAGAAAATAAAAGAGATAAAACTCAAAGATGTTGCTTCAGAATTCTCAATCAACATTGCAGAATTTACAATAACTATTATTATCGATGAACAGAAAATTCAAGATCTCGAAATAACAATCCCCCAGATTGCAAAATCGCTTGCAAAAATTTCAAAAGCGTTTTCTGTGAAAACAGACAAAAATTCAATAATCGTGAAGATGGCTGAAAAAGGAAACTTGAATATGCTCTACAAACAAAAAGAGAAACTAAAAGAAATACATATAGGCGGGTTGAAAGGAATAACTCAGGTCTTATTAGTAAAAAGAGATGAAGATTACATAATATTAACAGCAGGTTCAAACTTAAAGGCAGTATCACAACTAGAATATGTAGATATAACAAGAACAATGTCAAACGACATACACGAAATCGCCGAGATTTTTGGTATAGAGGCCGCTAGACAAGCAATAATAAATGAGCTTATAAAAGTTATCGAAAGTCAGGGGTTAAAAGTGGACATAAGACACATTATGCTTATCGCAGATACAATGTGTATGACAGGAGAAGTAAGAGGGATAACAAGGTATGGTGTTGTTTCTGAAAAATCAAGTGTTTTAGCAAGAGCGTCTTTTGAAACCCCAATAAAACATATTATAAGAGCGGCGGTTGTTGGGGAAGAAGATAAATTGAAAAGCGTAATAGAAAATGTGATGCTTAACCAAGTTGTTCCTGTAGGAACAGGGCTCCCCGGTTTAGTCACAAAAATAGCGAAATAATATTAAATTTTGGTTATCCTATTTTTGGGTAAAAATTATTTAATTTTTTATTATGATTCATAATTTTCATTTATTGTGTTTTATAATACTTTATTTATTTTTGGTACTTATTTGAAAAAAGGATTTTGTTAACTTATTAAAGACAATTAATCTTCTACTTTTGATAACTTTTAATCCTAAATCAGGTTTGTATTTTCTTTATATCCTATAACAAATACACTAAATTTAATCTCCTCATAGCTTCACCCTAAACTCGTCGAATAGCAATTTAGTTTTAATTTTTGGTTTGAGTAGAACAAAAGATTATTAAACTTAAAATGTTTAATAAATTTACTATGAAAAGTAATAAACGAAAAATTTTGATGATTGTATTAATTCTATTAATAATTTTGATTGTAGCATCGTATTTTATATTTTTTAGAAGAAATGCTGCTCTTGATTGTAATTCGTATTCTCTTGAAGATTGCCCTAAGGGATGTGTTATTTGTCCTACTTGTGAAGTGTGTAGTTCAATTGGTTGTCAAACCGAGAAGTTCTGTGAAAGTATGGGTTTTGATGAAGGGTGGTATGACAATTATGTAGCCAGATAACGGTTCAACCCAAAAACTCTAAAATTTTCTTGCAGAATATTACACTAAATAAGTCCTCGCAAAGGTTGAAGAAACTAACAGCTTTTATGCGCAATTGTTCTGGTCGGCCCTCTTGGGAGATTTATATAGATGAAAAACTTTTTGATATTATGAATGAAAAAAATAAAAAGAAATTTTACAAATCATTTTAGATGGCCTTCATGGCAAGAATTTATTTGGGGGTTGGAACGAAGTGCAAATCTTAAAATTCAATATGTAGATGTTTCTGTTAGAGATTTAGATATTAC
>JAWAEZ010000013.1:0-12585 GCA_038890975.1 Candidatus Woesearchaeota archaeon | reverse complement strand
TACCACAAATGCTGAAGGAATTAAATTTTTAGAACTGCCTTAAAGAAATTTATTGTTAAAGACTTTTTCGGTCAAAAAATTAATGTAATTGCTAGTTTGTAATATCAATGGTTTTAAGTTAAAATAAATTCTTATAGTGATAGAAAGTTGGATATGTTTGATAAAAATAAAAAAATATTCTGGGATGATTTGCAAATTCCATTTTTTGTCTCTTGATTAAGCTAAAAAATTCTATGAATTACTAAATCGCAAAGAAAAAATTGATTTAATTTCTAAATACTTGTAAGGCTGCCGCATTATACTGTCCCTACTACTTTGCCTTCGCTTGTTCGCTTTGCGGGCTCACAACATAACAGTGCTTAAACGTAAATTTCTTGTAGAAATTTTCCGAATTCCCTCCGGAAACTTCGTAAAATGTCCTATGTTAGGGGGATAATTCAGAATTCGGCTGTCCCACGACTATCCACCCCTAATTTGAACGAATTGCTTAACTGAAAAATCCTTCGCTTAACTACAAAGAGAAAGAAATATTTTTAAATATTAATGTTCTACTAAAAAATATGACACAAAAAATTTGGGCAGGTGCATTGGGAGGAACTGGGATTGTTGCAGTGTTATTCATAATAGGAATAATCCTCAGTTCAACAAAAATTGGAACAGGATTAGGTAATTTAGCTCTTTGGGCAGCGGTTGCTATTGGAATATTTTTTGGTGTTTTAGGAATTATAAGTATTTTAAAAAGATTAATGAGTTAAATTAAATTTTCTAACATCGGTTAAGAGGTTTCGCTTCGCTACACCCAAGATTTTTCTGACGTTATGTTAAGTCAATCATCTGCTAACTATAATTATATACCTTTTTGATTAATTTATAATTTATGATAAACAAAAGTGAATTAGAAGAACTTAAAAAAATATTATTAGCCCATTGCTTTAGTATGGGAATTCTTAGAAGCAATGCTGAAGATAAGAAAAAGAAAGCAATAGTAGACAGCTTGGTTATTTCAGTAGTGAATACAGGATTATCTATTCAAGATGTTAAGGATTGCATTAAAGATGTTGAAAAAGATGAAGTAATAAATCTTAATTTCTTTAAAAAAGGTGGAAATTTATTTAGAGATTATGTGAAACAACGATGGGTTGAATTTGCTAAGGAGTTATTTACTCAAAGAAGTGTTGGTTTAGGAACTCCTAATGCTGCGTCAGGAGAGGGAGAACTAATGTTTTTGTTTTTATCAAAAAAAATAAAAAAACCGACAAGAGGTGATTTAGAAGTTGATGGAGAAATAATAGAATTAAAAGGGGAAAGAGGTGTAAGAGTAATGAGCGAAGTTAGGGGAAAAGATTTTAGAAAAAGAACTCTTGAGATTTGTAGGGAATATAATCTAACACCAAACAAAGCATACAGGACCAATCTTGATGCCGTTGAATTAGAAAAGTCTCAACATCTTACTCATTGGAAAAAGGAATTATCAAAACTTCAATTAAATAAGCAAAAGGAGTTTATTAATAAATGGTTGAGTTGCTTAGATGGAGAGGATCATAACAAATCGGTAGAAAAAGTGTTTGAACAAAATTCATTTAATTATGATCTTTTTGTTAAAGAGATAATTAAAATATTGTATAAAATTACTGTCAGAACAGGAAATTTTGATAAGTTTATAATACTGGGTGACGGTACAAATTCCAAAATAATATCAAAAGATGAAGAAGATTTTAATAAGAAAGTCGATACCGGAGAGATTGTTCCACAAACTGATTATTTTAGGATAAATCAAAACTATAATGTTGGTTGGTATATATCCTAAATTCTTATATCAATTGTTCAAATAAATTATCTATTTCTTCCTCTAATTTATTGTTTCCTTTGCTTTTTATTATATTTTTAACATTTTCTAAAATTTTATTATAAATCTCTACTTCTTTTGGATTATTCCAGTCAATCAATCTCAATGGAATTTGACTTACATAAGATTGTGTGTATCTTATTCTGTGTCCTGTATGAGAACCTTTAATTCTATACCATCTATTAATTATTCCAGAATTAAGCCAAGCAAGAACATACATCAAATCTTCTTTTAAATTATTTTTATTTATAATAATCAAAACATCTCCAGAACCAAAATATTTTTCCTTTGTGTATGAATATCGTGATTTTAAACTTCTATCTATACATGGTACAAAAATTTTTGGTTTATCTAAACTTTTATTAAAAAGTTCTTTATTCCTTATTGTCGCCCAATTCCACCACTTTTTATTTTTAGACAAATACCTTTTAATTAAATTCTCTTTATATTTTAATAATCTCTCATAAATTTTAGGATACATTTTTAATTCTTCTTCTGTTTCTATATCATCGACAAAAATATAATAAGACCCATTTTCTATAAAATATCTTTTACAATCCTTTGCTTTTATGAATGGAAAAATAAATTTTTTTTCGCAATCTGAAAAATCACTTAATTGGCACTCTTTTATAGAATAAGCTTGGTCATATCCGCTAACAATTCCAACACCTACATCAAGGTAATCACTTAACTTTATTCCATTCGTTGCTTTCTCTACTCTACTAATATATTCTTTTTCTCTTGGAGTTGATAAATGCCATAAATTTTCTGATTCAAATTGAGTAGTTGTGAATATCTTAAAATTCTCATTTTCGCTTTCATACTCCTTATGGTTTATTTTACAGAACTCTCTATTTATATACTCTAAAATAGAGGATACTTTTCCTCTTCTACCCTTAAAATCTGCAACAAAAATTAATGAGTTATTTTTATTTTTGGTTTTTTTATATTTAAAAATAATATTATTAGGGTAACATTCTTTAAATAATTTAAATTCCCCAAAATGACATATAATCTCAAATTTTCCATTATCAATAAGAAATTTTCTTAAAGACGAAGCATAAGTAGAATTGAACCAATTATAAGGAACAATATAAATTAATTCGCCCTCTTCTTCTAATTTTTCGATACTCCAGATAATAAAAGCATATAATAAATCCCATTCTCCATTTGAATATTTTTTCCAAAAATCATCTGTTTGAAGTCTCATTCTTATTTCTTCATTAATATTATTCCAATGAACATAAGGAGGGTTACCAATAATCAAGTCAAATTTTTCTTCTTTTGGGGTTTTAAGATAATCTATGCACTCTACTTTTACTTTATCACCAAATTTATTTTTCACAACTCTACACTTTGCTTCATCAATCTCATATGCTTTAATATTAGTAAATCCATTAGTTAATAAAGAACCAATAAATACCCCTTCACCACACCCAGAATCTAACACCTTTGAGTTTTTTGGTTTATTAGTTAATTTAACCATAAAATCAGCAACTTCGCTTGAAGTATAATATTGTCCTAAAGTAACCTTTTTATCTTTCATAAATCTACTTATTAAATATACAAATATTTAAATATTTTGCTAATCTTTTGCTAAATATATTTTTATATTAAGCCTATTTAATGATAATTATGAATGACGAAATAGAAAGAGAGATTATCGTTTGGTTGAAGGATGGAAAATACAGAGTAAAAATATTAAAACTATTAGAAAAAGGTCCTTTGCTATCAAGCGAAATTGCAGGGAATTTAATGACACATCGTTCTTCGACAAGCAGGGTTTTAAATAAACTAAAAGGATATGGTTTAATAGAGAGTGTTCCTTCTAAATCCAGGACAATAGAATATAACATAACTGAGAAAGGTAGAAAAGCACTAAAATATTTTGGGGATTAAAATGGGACAATCAGAACTTTTAGAACTATTAAAAAATAAAAATAGTTGGATGTTAGCAATAGAAATACGAAAAGAAATGAGACTTGCTCCAGGCGCAGTAAATCGCCTAATCAAAATTTGTTATGAAAGGGGAGATATAGAGAAACCAGCAATAGAAGTGATAAAAGAAAAAAAGAGATTAAAAAACACAAAATTAAAAGCAAATGCTTATCATCTTAAGATAAAATAAAAATCTTCTTTTTTAGGAAAAAAGAAGCAAAAAATCGGGCGGGTAACCTCTCACGATAATAAAAATAAGATGCGGTGTCCCCACCACCAAGGTTTTTGGCTACTTCTTCGCAACTTCGTTGCTCGACCTCGTTGCACTCTCCTCATTTCATTCGTCGGGAAACTTAACAGCGATTTAACGGCTCGGAGGTTGCACCTCCTCGACCCATATTTTTTCTCACTTCGTTTGAAAAAACATCGTTAAATCGCATATGTTATGCGCAATTGTTCTGGTCGGCCCTCTTGGGAGATTTATATAGATGAAAAACTTTTTGATATTATGAATGAAAAAAATAAAAAGAAATTTTACAAATCATTTTAGATGGCCTTCAGGGCAAGAATTTATTTGGGGGTTGGAACGAAGTGCAAATCTTAAAATTCAATATGTAGATGTTTCTGTTAGAGATTTAGATATTACCACAAATGCTGAAGGAATTAAATTTTTAGAACTGCCTTAAAGAAATTTATTGTTAAAGACTTTTTCGGTCAAAAAATTAATGTAATTGCTAGTTTGTAATATCAATGGTTTTAAGTTAAAATAAATTATACGAGAGGCGTTCTGGGCTGTTAATTCTGGGTAAATTTTTGACGAATTAAAATTTTAATGTTTGATTTCTCAGCATTAAAGTTTAAAAATAGGCTAAAAAACATAATATTTATAAATAAGTTATAAAGGTTTGTTTATTAGGAAGAGAGAAAAAGGATTTTTTTTCTCCTTTTTCGAGGTTCCGGTTTATGGCGCATATTGATGATATACGGAAGCTTTTGAATACCAAGAAGCTTATAATCGGGACAGACAGGTCTATGAAGAATCTTAAGATAGGAAAGTTATCAAAAATTTATGTTTCAAAAAACTGCCCCAACAATATAAAAGAGGATATAAAATATTATGGGGGTTTAGCGGGTACAGAAGTGATAGAGCTTGAAGAAACGAACGAGGAGCTCGGCATAGCATGTAAAAAACCATTTTTCATTTCGGTGGTGAGTGTGCTCAAATGACAAAGATTGTTTATGATATGAATACGATAAAATTCATATCCGCTTTTCAGACACTAACAAAAACAAAGCTGAAAGATTGTATAATGACTCCGCGAACTTTACTTTTTATAGTGGAAGAGGGAGAACTTAGAAAAGCAGTCGGTAAGAGGGCTTTGAATGTTAAAATGCTCGCAAAAACTTTTAATAGAAAGATTAAAATAGTAGAGTTCAGCACTGATGTTTTAAAATTCGTAACAAACCTTATAAGGCCTTTGCAGATAAAAAAAATAGAAGAAAAAGAAGGAATTATTTTAATAACTCCTCCTGATACAAAAACACGAGGTTATTTAATAGGAAAAGGGGGGAGTTCGCTACAACAAATGCAACAGATAGTAAAAAGGCATTTTGATATAAAGGAGATAAAAGTAATATGACAAAAAAAGCACGAGGAATAAACGCCGGTAAAAAACTTATTAGTAGGAGGAAGCAGTTTAGGTGGAACCATGCAAAATATATAAGGAGGGTTCTTGATTTAAAAAAGAAGTCAGATCCTTTAAGGGGGGCTTCTCAGGCGAAAGGTATAGTTCTTGAAAAAGTGCAACTTGAAGCTAAACAGCCAAATTCTGCAATGAGAAAATGTGTGAGAGTGCAGTTGATTAAGAACGGAAAGCAAGTAACAGCATTTGCGCCAGGTGATGGCGCAATAAAATTAATAGACGAGCATGACGAAGTTGTTATTGAGTGTATAGGGGGAAAGATGGGGAGATCTATGGGTGATATACCCGGTGTTAGGTGGCAAGTAATAAAAGTTAATGACCAATCACTTGATGCTCTTAGGAGAGGAAAAATAGAAAAAGCGAGAAAATAGATGAAGAAAAAATGATAAAGGCATTTAACCGATGGGACGTTAGTGGCATAAAAGTTACAGACCCGGGTCTGAGGAATTATATAACTTTAGAACCTAAAATAGTTCCAAAAACAGGCGCTAGATACGCGGGTAACAAGTTTCATAAGTCAAAAATATTTATTGTTGAAAGGTTAATAAATAAAGTTATGTTACCAGGTCATAAAGGAAAAAAGCATAACAAAACATCGGGTCATTGCACAGGAAAATCACAGACAGCTTACAAAATTGTTGAAAAAACGCTTGAAATTATAGAACAGAAAACAAAAGAGAACCCGATAAAAGTGTTGGTTAAAGCAATAGAAAACGCTGCCCCTAGGGAGGAGATAGTTACTATTGAGTATGGGGGCGCTAGGTATCCAAAAGCAGTTGAATGTGCTCCTCAGAGAAGAATTGACTTAGCTTTGAGGTATTTTGTGCAAGGTTCTTACCAGAAATGTTTCAATTCTAAAAAGAAGGTGTATGAGACTCTTGCTGAAGAGATAATCTATGCCTATCAGTCAAATCCGAACTCAAACGCAATTGCAAAGAAAAACGAGCTTGAAAGACAAGCAGACGCTTCAAGATAATTTTATTAATTCTGTTTAAGTTTATATTTTATTTTTTATGATAAATTTTATAGATTATTCTTATTTTTTTCTTTTTTTGTTTAATTAATTTTTTTATTTTAAAGATTCAAGAAATAGTAACACACTTTTCTTTATTTTTATATTTGTTAAATAATTCTTTGATATTTAAATCTTCATAAATTCTTTTTGTTTTCATATATTTGTCAAGTTCTTCAATACATATATCAATCAACTCTTCAACACATTTTTCGCTGCTAATTTTTTTTGCTATGTGATGCTCGTTTATTTCACTTCCAAAAATAGTGTCTGTAATCGAATTTTCTATTAATATTAAATAATTTTTTTCTGTTAGGACATACCTGCACCAGTGCTTGTTCTGTTTTTTTTCGGTCATGAATTTTTCTTCGCAGTCAAAATTTACGCTTAATAAAACACCTCCTTGTTTTTTGTCCCCCCAGCAGTTTATTGAATATTCTAAACTCATTTAACTTTTTTTGTTTGGTTAATTTTTTATTTTTTTGCATATACTAAATATATTAAGATTTAAGAAAAATTTAAATATAACTTAATTACTTTTGCTCGGCTGTAAAATGTTTAGTAGCATAGATTATACTATCGGGGATGGTGAAGAAAAGCATTCAGATATAGAGAAGTTTAAAACAGGAAAAATTATATCTGTATATTCAGGTATAGAAGGAAAATTTTGTGCTTTGGTATACAAAAATAAGTTGGAGGTATTTAAGTTTTATTCTGACGAGGATAGTGTGCCTATTAAAGAACCTTCTGTTCTACCTCCCGATTTTTGTAGCGACTTAGTTGTAAAGATAAAAAACAAACAGAAGCGCGGCATTATAAGTATTGATAAAAATGACTCTTTTTACAAATTTCTAGTTGAGAATTATTCGCGCTGATAAATTTAAATAAATTATTACTTCTTAGTAGTATTTACTTATTTTTTGATTTGGTTTTTATAACCTTTGATAAAATTTTTATTTAAATAATTTTTTTAAAAAGTATATACTTTTTAGAAAAGTTTATATATTCGAATGGTTTTTCTTATAGTGCCTTAGAAATCGCAAAGCCAAAAAACAGCCAAAACCAAGCAAAGTTTCGCCAAAAGAGCAAAAAGCCCCCAGCTACTGAAAGAGCTTTTTGCTCAAAATTTTATTTTTTCGAGGGGTGGATAGAAATTATAAATAATTAACAATTGTAAGAAATATGAAGAGAAAACTTGTAAAACAAGGAGCAGCCACTTTAATGGTTTCTCTGCCTTCTAAGTGGGCAAAAAAATTTAACCTCAAAAAAGGAGACGAAGTAGAAGTAGAAGAGAGAGGGATGCATGTAGTTCTCAAACCGAAAACAGCAAAAAAAGAAGCGGTTATTAGCTGTTTTGAAGCAGGCGGGATGGTTAACGATTATATCAGCGCTCTTTACGAAGCAGGCAATGAAGAAGTTTTTGTTGAAACAAAAAGAATAAAGGATACAAATATAGAAATAAACCCGAAAAATCTTGAAGGTTTTGAAATAGTCAAGCAGACAGAAGAAGGGATTATTTTTAAGCAAATTGTAGAAGGAGAGAATATTGAATCTTTATATGACAAAGTATTTTCTATGGCTGTTATGTTCGCAGAAGATTGTGTATCATTGGTTAAGGGAAGTAAAATAAATTATGTTATTGTAACAAAGAGAAAAGATTCTATAATAAATTACTGTAATTTTTGTAAAAGAGCGGCTATTAAAAAAAGCGAGAGGAATGAAAAAGCAGTGCAACTTTATTGTATTGCTTTAGATATTGAAAAAATAATCACTGATTTTTTTTCAATAATAGAACTTGCTGTTAAAGAGGATTATTTAGGTGATAATAAAGACAATAAAAATAACACTTACTCATTTGAGAACTCTTTTGCAGGAGACAATCTTATTAGTGTTATGACAACAGGCACTACTTTATTTAATAATTTGTACCATCTTTATAAGAGATTTGATTTAGTCGTAGCTGCTTCTTTTTACGAAAAACTTGACGAAGTAACTAAAAAAATTCATAACATCAGTATTCAAACACAAAAGCAATTACTCCTGAAAGAACGCATTTGTTCAATTTTCTCGTTGTTATCGGATATTTTAAAGAAAATTTTAATGACAGCAAACTACCATAATTAAATAAATTCTTTTAAATAAATTTTTTTTATCTTGGTTTATCTCTAATTGTTATTTTTTATCTTTGTAAAGGTTTATACTCCCAGAATTTATATTTCTTAAAACCTCTAACTTCTTAAAATTAGTAACTGATAAGTAGTAATTTTAGAAAAATTTATAAATAAATCTATTTTTGTATCAGCTAGTGTAGAGTATGGGGGTTGGTTAATGGTCGCAAACAAAATTATACTAAAAAGTTTAGATATTCTAAAATCGCTTAGATATCAGAATGGGCTTTTTTCTGCTTCAAAAAAGGATGTAAATACGGGTTATAATATGGCTTGGATAAGAGACAACATTTACTCTTGTATAGGCCTAGAAAACTTTGATAGAGAGCTTGTGATACAAACATACAGAACTATGCTTGACATATTTTTAAAGCATGAGAAAAAATTAGATAATGCTATTGCTAACCCTCCAAAAAATAAAATGGATTACTTACATCCAAGATACCATCCTTTAACACTTGAAGAATTAGAAGAAGAGTGGGGTAATAAGCAGAACGACATGGTTGGCTCTTTTCTTTTTAAGATATCGGAATTAACACAAAGAGGTTTTTGTATAATAAGAGACGAAAACGACATACGAATAATTCAAAAACTTGTGAGATACCTTGATGCTATAAATTATTATCGTGACTGCGATAATGGTATGTGGGAAGAAAATGAGGAAGTACACTCGTCATCGGTAGGCGCCTGCGTTGCAGGGTTGAAAAAAGTTAAAGAGACAGAGTTTAGAATAAATAAATATAAAACCAAAATATTTGTGCCAGAAGAGTTAATCCAAAAAGGTATAGATACTTTAGAAGTGCTCTTACCGCGCGAATCAGTTACAAAAAAAGTAGATATGGCGTTATTGTCTTTGATATGGCCTTACAACATAACAACAAAAAAACAAGCAGAACAGATTTTGGAGAATGTGGAGAAATATCTCGTAAGAGATAAAGGAGTTATAAGATATGTAGGCGATAAATATTACTATAATAATGGAGAAGCAGAATGGACGATGGGGTTTCCTTGGCTTGCGATAGCGTACAAAAAAACAGGTAACATAAGAAAATATAAAGAATATCTCGCTAAATCTTTGAACTGTCAAAACAAAATAATGGAAATGCCAGAACTTTATTTTGCTAGATCAGAGAAACATAACCAGAATAGTCCTCTTGCATGGGCACAATCTCTGCTTATAACAGCAATTGGATAAATGGCTCTCTATTCTTTTTATAATATTTATTTTTAATCACAAAAAAGATTAGTTAAAAATTAGAACAATTCTTTAATCATTTCTATGTATGTTGCATTGCTCCACGCTTGGCAAAAAGCGCCGAAAGCTTCTTGTTTTTTTGCAGAGCTAATCTCAGAAGCAGCGCCGGGGATTCCTTGCCAAAGTAAGTCATTAGTAGAACCCCACATAATATTATGTATATATTTTGCGTATTTGAATTTTGCAACTTTGTAGAGCGAGATTGCTGCGATGTTATTCAGCCAGTACCAGCTGTCTCCATTATGGTAACTTTCATCATTTTCTCCTGTGTGGTAAGGGTGAAAACTTTTATTATGAATGTCTAAAGAACTTAACCCAAAACCGGTATAGAGCCGAGGGAGAATATTATCAAAACATTTAACCCATTCTTTTCTTGATAGCAAATAGGGATAGACATAATAAACAAGAAAAATATTGGGCCTGATTGTTTCATCATCTTTTCCGTCTTTAAGGTAATGACCGTTCCAGAAAGTTTCTCGTACTTTCTTCTTCAACTCTTTTTCTTTATAATCAGCGTATCTTAATGAAACGCTGTCTTTTGTTATGGAGGAGATTAAAGCGAGAAATCTATAAATTGCTAACTGCAACGCTTGTATCTCTATTCTTAAGCCATCTCTGCATGCTTGTTTTGTGTCCATCCATGTTTCTTGAAGGTTATTTCTTATAAGCACCCCATCGTCTGAATAATTTTTTATTATACTATGGATAACTTTTTCTGTTGTTATTTTTATTTGTCTTATCTCTTTGTTAGAGAAATACTTTTCTATTACTCCCCTTTTTTCGAGTATTTTAAATAAATCGTAAAATCTTTTAAATAACCACCCTATTGAATCGGCGCTTTCATTATTTGTTGGGGGGTTTCTATTTGGCAGACGACCATCTTCGCCAATGTATTTAAGTTGTTTCATCAGTATCTTTTTTGCAAGAGAAAAATCCTTCAATGCCAAAAGTGCGCCAACACTTACTAGTTCATCTCTTGTCCAAAACTGATTAAACCAGTAAAACCCCGCAAATATCCCTTCTTCATTGTTAATACTTGTTATTAACTTGTATAAAGATTGTTGTGCACACAAATACGCCATATTCACTTTTTGGTCTAAAATGAACTTTAATTCAACACTCGGCAATTCTGAATTAATTTTAGTATCCCTAATAGAAAGAGCATTTTCTTTTGCTTTTTCTTCATTTGTACCAAAACCAAAAACAATCCTTGAAGTAGTTATAACCAAAGAATTATAAACCCAGAGCTTGCTTAAGCTCCCTCTCCTTATATCATAACTATAATTTCTCTCTTCCCACTTGCTTACTTTTTTATAATCCCAATCATTAGGTATTATCGCGATGTAGATATGATAATCAATTTTGTTTCTGTTTGTTTTTGAATAATCGATAAAAATTATTCCATCTTTGAAATAAATCCTGTATTTTCTTCCTCTATCGTCAAAGTCGAGTTGTTTTCTGCAATCAAGAATTATATGAACTTCTTTTTTTTTGCTTAACTCATAAATAAAAGCATTCTTGCCTCTTGGCATAAAGAAATATTCAATGCAGTCCTCTTTATCCCTCGCCACGTAAGTAAAGCGGTTGATTAGTATATTTGTTTTTCCTTCGGTGAATATATTCTCTATTACTTTATAACATTCAAAACCTTCTGTAAAATATACGCCTTGAAACTTAGTTACATTCTCGTCCGAAAGAGAAGCATAACCGCCGATTCCGTTTGTTAATATAAAATTATCGTCGCCAATTCCTTTGATTGTTGAACCTTGAAAATCATGCACTATCTTCATATTTATTATTTCTTTTAGACAAACAATAAAAAAGTTTATTACTACTCCAAAATAGAACTATCTAATTACCGTTTCGGTACATACAAACTGACATCTACAATCTGGGTAATCCCCTGAAATTTTCCATTCACCTACGCACATTATATGAGGTAGTGTTTTACAATACTCAAAACAACTGGGGCATTCTTTTCTATAATGTGCCCAAGCGTCACATCTTATAGCATCGTTTATTATACAAATACCTCTTTGACTTCCATCAGTTTCTGTAATTATTTCATATTTATGACCTAGTTCCTCACAGAACTTTGCAGCAGGATCCGCTATACTAACATTTTTATCTATTTTTTGTATGGTTTTATTTTTTTCTTTTTCATTGCAGGCCACAATAAAAAAGGTAAAAACCACTAAAAGAAAAACAAAAAAAAAATTTTTATTAAATTTTAGCTTCATATATCTTTTATTAAATAGAAGATATTTAAATAAATTTTGATTTTTTGTCTTTTCTCGTTTATCAACGATACTCGCAATAGAATCCAAAATTAAAAAAATTTTTAAACAAACCAATAAATCATAATCCTGATGAGCATATTTAGGGAGTATGATATAAGAGGGATTTATCCTTCGGAATTGGACGAAAATATTGCTTATACTTTGGGGGTTGCTGTTTCAAAATTTTTAAACCAGAAAGAGATAGTTGTAGGAAGAGACGGAAGAGTTTCTTCCCCTTCTCTGCATAAATACTTTGTGAA
Source organism: Candidatus Woesearchaeota archaeon (assembly GCA_038890975.1). Lineage (GTDB taxonomy): Archaea > Nanobdellota > Nanobdellia > Woesearchaeales > CAIVOO01 > JAWAEZ01. The sequence continues at coordinate 124 of JAWAEZ010000013.1, read as the reverse complement.
AGGAGTTATAGACTCAGGATTGGATGTTATTGATATAGGTCTTGTTTCAACTCCAATTTTTTATTTTGCGTGTTTGACTATGCAAAAAAAAGGAGTAATGATAACCGCTTCCCACAATCCTAAA
>JAWAEZ010000012.1:0-17265 GCA_038890975.1 Candidatus Woesearchaeota archaeon | reverse complement strand
TTTATTAAAAGTAAAATAAACAAAAAGAAATAAGAATAAATATATTTTTTATTTCGTTTATCTTATAACAACTATTGTCTTTGCTTCGTTATCTTCTTTCGGCTCTGCAATCTTGTTTTCTGGATCAACCACTAATTTCAGTTCGTATTCCCCTTCCTCATTAGGGTACCATTGATAAAGAGGACCTTTTGTTTCTCCTGCTTTAAAATCAAAATTAAATGTATTTATCTTATTACCATTAGCATAAAGAACTACCTCAACATTATTAACAGATTCTCCCATATTTTTTATTACAGGATACAAAGTAACCCTCTCCCCTGCCTTGAACGAGGGAGAAGACGAAGTAATGCTCACAGCAACGATATTTATTCTTGAAGAAGTTTGGGTAATAGCAGGCCTTTCTTTTTGTTCAGAAGTTTTACTTTTATTTTCTACTTCTTCTTTCTTCACACAACCTACAACAACTATTAACAGAATAAAAATTAATAAAAATTTTAGCCTCATACTTTACTTATATGTTGTAACGATGTTTATAAATTTTTCCTTAAAAAACTTTAAAAATAACTGACAATTATTAAATTTATGAAAGAAATAATAGAATTTTTATCATCAGATACAAACTTTAACGAAGATTATATTTTATTAAATGGTAATAAAGAAAAAATTGATACAACAAATTTCAGAATTATAGAAGATACAAAAAACGATTTAGGTGTAAATTTTCTTTTTTTGGATGGAGGAAACGCAGAAATAGCTAAAACTCCTGCTTTCTCAATCCAGTTCATTAGAGTTGTTGGTGTATATCTTTGTAACGATAAAAACTCCAGCGGGAGAAAACAAAAAACTTTATTTGCTTCAGAATTTTATAGCATTATAAAGCTGTCTTATGAAAGCAGTGGAAAAAAATATAAAATAAAAAATCTCCCTATTAAAGGAAAAGAAATATTACCTAAAGAGTTTATTGTAGATGGACTTGAAAGTCCTTCTGCTGTTGGGGATTTTATCAGAAGATTAAGCGAAATTTCTATGTCTTCTCATATTCTTGAAGAGATGGAAGAAGATGATATTTTGATTATTGACGGCACTCTTGAAGCGAGTTCTAAAATGGAAGCTGAAATGCTTCTTGATCTTCATTATTCTACAATTAAAAAAGGAGTTATGTTGTGCAGCGTCGCAAAAACAACAACAATGACAACTGCTAAAGGGAACTCTGTTATTGCTTGTTTAAATAAGCTTGCGCCCACGGATAAATGGTTTTACCCTATAAAAAAAGATGTTCCAACAATATTCTTCGCAAAGCTACACCCAAAATCAAATTATATTTTCAAAATAGAAACAAATAAGAGCGAGGAAAAATTAAACGAAAATCTTTTCATAAACTTAGCTAAAATATCAAAAGACCCTATCTTCTTAGGGTATCCGTTTGGGATGGTAGAAGTTGATAGAATTGCTAGGGTATCCAAAAGGGAAGCAGAAATATTAAGAATTGAACTTTCCGCAAAAGTTGGTGATTTTTGGAAATTTATAGAAAAAGAAGAGAAATCACTAGACGCTCATAATGTGTTAGATAGTATAAGCTAATTTTTATATAACTTTATATATAAATTTTTAAATAAAAAAAATTTAAAAAATAAAAAAGAAAAATAGTAAAATTTAAATACTGCCTTATTGTATTTCTCATTAAAAAAAGGAGGTTGAAAAATGGCGAAGGGATTAAAAACTTCAGCTTTAGTCGGCAGATACGCCTTTGTGCTGGGTTTGATTCTGGCATTTATTATGGGAGTCGTCCAGAGTATCGGCACTAACCCTATAGCAATGTCTATATTAGTAATATTAGGACTCTTAATAGGGTTTTTGAACGTGTCAGCAAAGGAAACAATGCCATTTCTCCTTGCAACAGCTGTATTAGTTATCGTTGCAGGGTTCGGAGGCGGCGTACTTGCATCAGTGCAAGTAGTTGGGGAGTACTTAAGAGGAATTTTAGGATCGTTGATAACATTAATAGTGCCTGCCTCAATAGTTGTGGCGTTGAAAGAGATTTACTCTTTTGCTGAAAGGGCATAAAAAACCCATTTTATTTTTTTATTTTATATTTATAATAAAAGAAATGATTCTGGGTTATAGAAATAATGAACTTGATAGAAAAATTTTTGTAAAACTATGAAAGAATACCATTCTCGTGTAAAAACAAAAAAGATAAATAAATACACAAAAACTTAGACATATTTATGTATGATATAATCTGTATTGGTGGAGCAACTGAGGATGTTTTTATAAGAATAAAAAATCCTGACATAATAATAAAAAATCATAACTATGAAGTATGTTACCCTATTGGAACAAAGGTTCTCGCACAAGATATTTTCTTTGACACTGGAGGAGGAGGAACAAATAGCGCTGTTGCTTTTGCGAGATTAGGATTAAAAACTGCATTCCTTGGTAAATTAGGTAATGATAGTAGTGGCAAGAAAATTCTCAGCCAGCTTAAAAAAGAGAAAGTTGATTTTATTGGAAAGTTAGAAAAAGGAACAACAGGTTATTCTGTAATACTTATAGGGCTTCAAAAGGATAGAACAATACTAACATATAAAGGGATATGTGAAGAATTAAAAATAAGCGATGTTAATTTTAACAAATTAAAAACAAAATGGATTTATATCTCTTCGCCTGTTGGAGAATTCTTCAAAACTGCCGAGAAAATTGTAAAATTCGCAAAGAAAAAGGGAATAAAATATACTTTTAATCCAAGTACATACCTTGCACAAAAAGGTTTTAGTTTCCTAAAAAATTTCTTGGAAAAATGCGACTTGCTCGTACTTAACAAGGAAGAAGCAAATTATATTATTGGTGATGGAAAAAACCAGGAAAGAAAAACTGATTTTCTTTTACAGCAATTACAGAAGCACGCAAAAATAGTCATAATAACTGACGGAAAAAATGGCGCTTACGCTTATAACGGAATTGAGAAGTATAAAGTTGTACCTCGAAAAATCAAAGTTGTAGACACTACGGGGGCGGGGGATGCTTTTGCTTCAGGGGTTACTGCGGGGATTATACTAAACAAGACATTGGAAGACGCGCTGAGATTAGGACAATTTGAAGCAGAAAATGTAATACAACATATAGGCGCTAAAAACAATCTTCTCAAAAAAATAGAAGCAGAAAAACTGCTTCAAACAAAACACATAAAAATATTAAAAAACCATAAATAAGATGTCTCTTTTAGAATCAAAAACAGAAAGGTTCATACTATTAATAGAACAGTTTAAACTTAACATTCTAGGAGGGGATAGTGTTGAGAATGCAATCAAAAAAAGTGCGATATTCAACAAAGAATTTAATTTTCTTGATGAACTTGAAGCAAAAATTAATAGCGGTATGCCCCTAGAAGAGAGTGTAAATCAATTAATGGAGAAAGAAAAATCCGAAAATGTAAAATCTTTTTTGAAATGCCTCATTGCAAAAGAACTTGTGGCTCAAAAACTTGAAGAATTAAGAGTAAATATTATCAATACTAACAGAACAGAATTTGAAAAAATTGTTTCTGTATCTACAAAAATTGGAACAATAGTGGGCATTATATTTATTCCTCTGGTCCTGTATTTTATATCCTCACTCGCCGAAGTTTTTGAAGTGATTGAAATAAAATTTACAATAACCGAAAGCACAAAAATTATTGTTACATTAGGCTGTGCTGCCATAATTAGTTATTTAATGTTTTCAAAAAGGAGGAAAAATTACTAAATGGTGAATTAAATGGCAAATTATCTACAACTCTCGGCGTATGTTCTTGGATTCTCTTTCGTAATTTATATAGTTTATATTGTCATAAAATCAAACAGCACTGCTAGAGAAAAAAATATTATCGAAAGAATGGATAGGTTATGTCAGTTATTTAGCGAAACAAAATCTCTTGAAATCTCACTTAAAAAGTTATGCGAAGAACATTCAATAGTTGATTCTTATTTTAATAAAATAGTTGAAAAACTAGAAAAAGGAGAAAAAACAGAAGTTGCTCTTTTTGAAGTTGCTGCTGAATCGAATGATTTGTTTTTTAGAAAGTTATGCTTTATGATGATCAGCGCCAATAATCCAAATGGGGCAGTTATGTTGTACAACTCTGTTAAAAATATAAAAGACAGAATTGAAGAGAAAGAAAAAGAAGATTCTAAGATAATGGTAAATGCTTTTTTATTTGAGATTGTGCTTGCGTTTATAGTTCCTCTAATGTTCTATTTTATGATTGTAGTTGTTCAATCAACCTTGACACTTCCTCTAATTATATTTCTTAGTTATGTAGCATTTTCATCGGCATTAATCGAGGGTGTTGTATTCAAAAAATGGGTAACCTCCATTATAAAAATACCTTTAGTGATGTCTATTTTTTATATTGCCCTATTCTACATCGGCCCCAAGATTATGGGAGGATTTAATTTAGTTTAAAGAAAGATTAATAAATAACAACCCCTCCCCGAATTTTAAGGTGTTTCGTATTGATAAGTTACGATAGAACATTAATTAAGGAAAATTATTGTGATAATATTAAAAAAAATAAAAAAATCAGAATAACTATTTCTAGGTGTATTGCTCTAGCGATAGTTTTAATAATGCTAATGATATTACTTCTTTAAAATGTCATTTTATTTGCTGCCTTTTGATCATAGAACAACTTTTATCAAGGACATTTTAGGTTATAAAACTCCTCTTTCCAAAAAACAAATAGAAGAAATTAAAAAATATAAAAATATTATTTGGGAAGCATTTATCCGTTGTTACAAAAAATCAAAGAATAAGAAAGATTTTGGCATATTAATAGACGAAGAGTTTGGCTCAGAAATAATTAAAAAAGCAAAAAAATTGGGAGTGGTAATAGCCGTAGCTGTAGAAAAAAGCGGACAAGATATCTTTGATTTTGAATATGGGGAAAAATTTGGGGAGCATATATTAAAGATAAGACCTTCTTATTCCAAAGTTTTAGTCAGGTATAACCCGCAAAATAAAAAAGATAATATTTTACAATTAAAAAGATTGAAAAGATTGAACGATTTCTGCTATAAAAATAAGATTAAGCTTCTTTTTGAGCTGATAGTTGTTCCTATAAAAAAAAGGAATAATGCGGGCATTAAACAAGGACCACAAATCGCTGTCAATGCTATAAAAGAAATAAGAAAGTTCGGAATAGAACCTGACCTCTGGAAACTTGAAGCAATGCCTAAAAAAAGAGATTGGGAAAAAATAATAAATGCAATAAAACAAAAAAACAAAAAAAAGGTAAATATTATTGTTCTTGGAAAAGGCGGTTCGAAAAGAAGAGTTGAAGAATGGCTCAAAACTGCTTCTTTTTTCCCCCAAATAATTGGCTTTGCTATTGGAAGAACTATTTTTATAAAACCGTTACAGAAATTTAAAAATAAAAAAATCTCCAAAAAAGAAGCCGTTGAAGAAATAAAAAATAATTTTACACATTTTATTAAGCTCTGGGAGAAACTGCATACAAAAAATCTAAAAATTAATGAATAATTTAAAAAAGATATATTCAACTTTTAGTAATATGATATTTTAATATTTTTTCTATTTTATGTTTATCCTTTACATAAAAAGTTCTTCTTATGTTTTTTCCTTTTAGAAAAAGAACAACACGATTGTCCTTTATTGAATAAGCTTTAATTTCTTCCCATCTTAAAAGAACGATAAATTTTCCATAATCAAAAACCACTCCTTCTTTTATTATGTATATGGATATTTTATTAAAGAAAAAATAAAAAGAGGCAGATATTATTAGAATTATTGAAATTAAAGAAAGTAAAAAGTTTTCTTTATAAAAATAAAATATAGCAGTTACGCAAAGAAAAATGATTGCTATCAAAAATAATATCCTAAATGTTTTCGTCTTTGCTAAACAAAATTTACCTTGATACAATATTAATTTTTTTTTGAGGATATCTCTCTTTATAAGAATATTAAAATGAATATTTTTCGTTGTTGTAAGTAGTATGAATATAATTGCAAAATAAAAAAAAGAAACGAAAAATAAGATTGCTGAAAATTTTAAATCCTTTAGAAGAAGCGATACAACAAATACAAGAAGTGAGAGATAAACTGAAAATCCTATTATTCTAATTGCTTTGTCTGCTACGCTTACATAATTGGACATACTTTTCTACTTCCTCCTTTACCCTCTGTTCAGCTCTTGGCGAAGCTTTTGGCCCAAGAGCATAATATGTTTTTTCTACTTCCGACCCCCAAGAAAAATTTCCTTTCTCTTTCTCTATTTTTTTAACTATGAACTCCCCGGTTTCAACACCTTTCTTAAGATGATAATAAATTGACTTCTGAGCACACTTTGGAAAAACGGACAAATAAATTTTGTATATATCATAACCGTATCCTTCGCCTAAAAAATATAAAATATCAACAATATTTTGTCTTATTATGGATTTTACTGGCCTTCCTCTTTTCATAAAGCTACTTTTAAGTTTCTGTATTTAAATAGTTTTCCATATACCAAAAATTTAAAGAACTACAACTCTCTGCTATTCAATAATGACTCTACTTTTTTTGCTATCAAAAGAGAATCTTAATATAGCGAAGGCAGAAGTAGAAGCACTTATTGGAGAAAAATGCGCGCTTGATAAAAATATTGCTCTTTTTGAAGAAAAAAAAATAAAAACTAACAAAAATTTTACGCTTAATGTTTGTAAAAGGGCAGCATATACACACGGAATATTTAATGTACTCTTTATTTCAAATTATAAAAATATCGAGAAGGATATAAAAAAATTTAACTGGAATAAAATATACAAAAAAAGTTTTGTCGTTAGAAAGACGGGATACAATAAAAGTTTAATAAAAAAAGAAAACGAGTATGCAAAGTTTATATGGCAAAAAATAAACAATCCAAAGGTTAATTTAAATGGTGCCTGCACAAAAATTTTTCTTGTATGCGGAAAAAAAGTGTATGTGTGCTTAATGCTGTGTGAAACGGACAAGTCTTACCTTTTAAGAAAACCTCATCTTAGACCTTACTTACATCCTACCTCGCTTAATCCCAAACTTGCGAGAGCGATGGTTAATTTTACCGGTGCAAATGAAGAAGATGTAATATGCGATCCTTTTTGCGGTAGTGGTGGCATTCTAATTGAAGCGGGGCTTATGGGTATTAAAACAATAGGTATTGACATTTCTGAAAAAATGCTAAAGATGGCGGCTCATAATTTAAAACATTACAAAATTAAAAACTTTAAGCTAATAAAAAAAGATGCTACTAAGATAAAAATAAATGCGAACTATGTAGTGACCGACCTCCCTTACGGGAAAGGTAGTAAAATAACTGAAAGATTGGAGGATTTATATTTTAAATTTCTGAAAAATTTAAAAAATTCTAACATAAAAAAATCTATTATAGGTTTTCCTAATTTTGTTAATTATAAAAAATTAGTTAAGAAATCGGGACTAAAAATAGAAAACCAATTTGAACAGTACATACACAAGAATCTTTCAAAAATTATAATTATATTGAAGAGGTAATAATTTTCTAATTCTTATTATGTATAAGATTTGCTCTATTTCTTTATGAATATTAAAATATTTATAATTCTGTATAAAATGTAAAATATTAAAAAAGAGTTTATTAATACCTTATTAATATTTAGTATAATTGGATAGATATATTTATATCTCAACAAGAATTAACTAAACTATTAAAAATGAGTTTTGAAGAAGAAAAAGAATTTTTAGTTAAAGGGTGGAAAGATTCTGGTATTTTGAAAAATAAATTAATACTTGAAGCCTTTATGAAAATCAAGAGGGAAGATTTTGTATTGCCCGAGTATAGAGAACTAGCATACGAAGACACGCCCCTTCCTATACCCGCAGACCAGACAATATCCCAACCAACTACGCTTATAATATTTCTTGAAGCACTCGAACTTGAAGAAAAATGTAAAATACTTGAAATTGGCGCCGGCTCTGGGTACAACGCTGCTCTTCTTGGAGCGGCATGTAAAAAAGGAAAAGTAATATCTACTGAGATCATTGAAGAACTTGTAAAATACGCAAAGGATAATATTAAAAAAACAGGACTAAAAAATGTTAAAATTGTTAGGTGGGACGGCACTAAAGGTTATAAAAAAGAGGAGCCATACGACCGAATAATATGCACTGCTGCTGTTCCTGAAATACCGCAGGAGTGGATTGACCAGCTTAAAATCGACGGTATTATTGTAGCTCCTGTGGGGCCTAAATATGGCCAAACACTTATCAAATTAAGAAAAACAAAAGAAGGAATAAAAATATCAGAAATGGGAGGGTTTATTTTTGTACCTGCAAGAGGAAAATATGGTTACCCTGTTTGATGTTTATACAAAAGAAGAGATTGAAAAAATAATAAAAAAAATAGACGAGCTTATAGAAAATGGTGCTCCTATAAACGTTATAATAGAAAAGTTCAGCACTATCACTTTAATAGAAGAACTGATAGATCTGGCTTTAACAAGGAAAAGGTTTAAAGAGAAAGGAATAACTAAGAAACTATATTTAAATTCTGCCGATTTTCGTTTCTCAACTCCTAAAATTGTAGCTGATTACAGAGCAGATAGGTTAAAATGCAACATAATAGCAGATTTAGGATGCGGGACAGGTATGCAAACTTTTTCTTTCGCGAAGAAATGTAAAAAAGTATACGCTGTAGAAATAGATAAAAGAAAAATAACTTATGCAAAAGAAAATGCAAAAATTCTTGGTATAAAAAATATAGAATTCATTCAGGGAGACGTGCTAGACAGAAAAATAATAAAAAAAATAAAAGATGCTGAAATATTTTTTTCAGATCCATCCAGATTACCTTCTGAAACAGAAAGAAAAATAGAAACAATAATTCCTAATCCTAATATTCTCCTTAAAAGATATCCTGAAAGAATAGCAATAGAATTTCCCCCTCAAATTAAAAATATTAATTTTGACTGCGAAAGGGAATATATTTCTATAAAAGGTGTTCTTAACAGATTAACTCTATATTTTAATGACCTTAAAAAAAATGATTATTCCGCGGTTGTTTTACCTTCAAAAACGCGTATAGAAGGGGACAAAAAAGAGGAGATAATTTTGGGGGATAAAAAAGGTCTCCCTCTCGCATTTATCTACGAAATAGATCAAGCGGTTGTAAAAGCAGGATTGGTGAAAAAACTGATAGAGCGTACCAAATCGATAGCTTATGAAAAAAATATGCTAACATCACATTTCTTAATAAAAAATCCATTTTTTAAAAATACATTTAAAGTGTTAGAGGTGTGTCATACAGATTTTAAATCAATCATAAGAGCTTTACAAAAACATAATATTGGGGAGGTAGTCATTAGGTACAAGATAGAGCCACATTTGTATTGGAAGACAAGAAAGGATTATGAAAAATACCTAACTGGAAAAAAAACTGCGCATCTGTTTATTTTTGAAAAAGCTATAGTTGCTGAAAAAATTTGAATGCCAACTATCTGTTTAATCGTTTCTTTTTTACTCAAATAGTTTTTGACAATTTTGCAATAAAAAATGGCTGAGTATTTCTCTCGTATGGGATTATTCTTATACATTTTTGGAGTTCTTTACTGAATTTTTTTCCTTCAAAACTTTCCAAAGCGGGGGCCCCTATTTGCAACTCTATTTTTTCTATGTTTATCGGAAGACTTCTTAAAGCCCAATCTATAACCTCTTCGTTTTCTTCGGGTTCAAAAGAACAGGTAGAATAAACAAGAATCCCTCCCTTTTTTAGTGCTCTTATCCCCGCTGCTAATAGTTTCTTTTGCAACTCTCTTCTTTCCGCAAAGCCATTAACTGACTTTTTGTCAAACCATTTAGGGTCTGTAAGAAAATTTCCTGAGCAGGGAGCATCTAAAAGAATTTTATCAAATTGCATATTAAGCGTGTGGATATTAGAAGCGTCTATATTGTACACGATACAATTTTTAACCCCAATCCTCTCAATATTGCTAATCAGAGAATCTAAACGATGCTTTTCTTTTTCAACAGCCACCAAAACTCCTTTATTTTCCATATACTGAGCTATTTGTGTAGTTTTACCTCCTGGGGAAGCGGCCATATCGAGCACGATATCCGTAGAGAGAGGCATTAATACTTGCACTGGTAGTTGGGAAGCTGCTTCTTGAATATAGTAATAGCCCAAAAGAAATTCTGGGGTAGAACCCAAAGAAAATCTTGATTCCTTTATAGAGTATCCATAATCAAGAAAATCTATTTTTTCAACTATAACCTTTTCTCTTAAAAATCTTCTTAACAAAGTTTCTTCATCTATTTTTAATGTATTAATTCTTATGGCTTTAGGAATTTTTAAATTTTTTAATTTCTTTACATCCAGAAATGCGGAATATCTTTTTAGAAATCTATTCATAAATCCACCGTCAATATAGAGCCCTTAAAAGATATTATTTTTTTATTGACTTTTTTCGCTTCTTCAATTTGAGTATTAGAGAGATTTTTTAAAGAAGAAATGATATTTTGTAGTTCTCCATAATTTTCATATATAATCTCTCCTGCTCTTTTATTAAATTCGTATTCTTTTTTTAACTCTTCGATTTGTTTCTTCTGTATAGATATTATTTCCTCAACTTTCTTTATCTGTTTTGAATACTTGTCTTCTTTTATTATATTCTTTTTCGACTCTTGAACAAAAAAATCCAGAGCTTCATAAAAATTTGAAAATGCTACTTTTGAAAAATTATTATAAATCTCAAGGTCAAAAGGAACAGCGTCGATTATATCATCACCATCATATATAACGAAAGGGGTTACTTGTTGGGATAGAAGTTTTAAAATATTGATGTGGAGTTGTTTTATTTCTTCTTTTGAGGGATGTTTTTTGTTTTTATCTACCCCCGCCCTTAAACATACTTCTTCGGCATAAATGCCGCCTATGAAACGAGCAATGGTTTTTACAATCTCTAAATCTGAATTTTTTATTATATCAAAAAACTTCGTTTCCTCTATCTTAAATATATTTACCCCTTTTTCTGGGTAGGTATATGTTGTTTTTGGAATTACTATGTTACCGGTTTTTTGGGTTCTTAAACAATTAATAACGTTGTTGCTCCTATCGCATAATATTATGTTCGTTTGCCCAAATAGTTCTATAATCAAATTATTATTCTCTGTAGAGATTGTTATAATTCTTTCTGCATTATGCTGTTTTATTTCTTTTATTCTTTTATTTTCAAGATATTTTCTTAAAACTTTACAGAATGTAGAGAGTTTTAGCCCTTCTCGCTTCTCAGAACATAAGTAAATCATTTTCTTCTCTATATTAAGAAATTTCTTTCCTTCTTTTGAATAAAGCTGAAAAATAACAACCCCATCTGAATCAAATATTTTTTCTATTCTTGAACCTATCAAGAAACGAAACTCTTCGGTAAGAACTTTTACTTCAATTGATGAAAGTTCTGTTTTCATTAAGATACTCCTCTTTTGAGATTGAATATTTTTTAAACAAATCTTGTTATGTTGTATTCTTTTCTTTTTTGGTTTAGGTATATTTCAAGAGCGAATTGGGCCTTTTTTATTTCTAAAGCTCTTTTTAAATCGTCTTTGACATCATCATAAGAAACATTATACTGAATTAAATAAGTTGAGTATGCTTCCCTAACTTCTTTTTCGTCTACTAAAATTTTGCTAATTATTGTTTGGTTTACAAATTTCAAAGCCAGTAGTTGCTTCTTATAAGCATTTTTAAATGTTTTTTTGTCCGCTCCTTCTTGCATCCTTACTAAACTAAAAAAATCTTCCTCTTTCAATCCGATTTTTTCAATAGCGGATTTTATTTCACTCTCAACTTCTTCGTCTGTTACATTAATACCTAATTTTTTTGATTCTTGAACTACTATTTCCATATTTATCGCTTGTTCGACGAGCATATCATTTGTAATATTCGCTCTTAATGTATGAGGTATTGCTATAAAAATTTCTTTGATGTCCTGTTCCGTGATTTCTCTTCCATTTACTACAGCAAATATGTTTCTATTACTATTCTTCTGAATTGAATATAAAGAAAAAACAAGCAATATTAAAGATAACACAAAAATTAAAATCGTAACATAAAATTTATTCTTTTTATCTCTTTTTTTATTTAATAATTCTTTCCTGCTCATCTTGTTAAATTCAATCTACAAATATAAACTAACTAATATGTCTTATGTATTTATTTAAATAGTTTATCATATTTAATGAAAACTTATAGCAAAGATGTACTATTTGATTTTTATTTTCTGCATGGTTATCATTCTGTTACCAAAAAATAAAAAATGACTAATTAAGATTTATGAAATTAAAAATAACAGAAAATATTTAAATACTGTATTCAAAACCTGTAATATACATGCCTTACGATATAATAATTGGTAGAGACGAAGAAGAAAGAAAAATTCTAGGAAATAAAGGGATTATTTTTTTGGGCAAACATTATGTAAAAATGGGGCAAGTTACCTCTTTATCAAACAATATTTACCTTGATGTTGCAAAATCGCATGTGGTTTTCATAGTGGGCAAAAGAGGTTCCGGTAAATCGTACACTATGGGAGTGATAGCAGAAGGGGTAGCGGACCTACCCCCAGAAGTAAAACAGAATATCTCGGTTATAATGCTTGACACTATGGGCGTTTACTGGACTATGAAATACCCTAATCTCAAAGATGCGAAACTTCTATCAGAGTGGGGACTTAAACCAAAGGCTCTTAATATCACAATATTTACTCCAGTAGGATATTTCAAAGAGTACAAAGAAAAAGGAATACCTACTGATTTTGCTTTTTCTATAAAACCGAGCGAGCTTGATTCTGACGACTGGCTAAACTGTTTTGGCATATCAAAATACGAAGATGTCGGGGTGATTATAGAGAGAGTTGTTACAAAACTTAAAAAAACAAAGAAAGATTATTCAATATATGACATCATTGAAGAAATACAAGCGGACACTAAGACAGAACAAAAAGTTAAAGATATGGCTGAAAATAGATTTTTAGCGGCAGATACTTGGGGTATTTTTGATGAAAAAGGGACTTCTATAGATGTACTCGCGAAAGGAGGCCAAGTAACAGTTCTTGATGTGAGCTGTTACGCAACAATGCCTGGCGGGTGGGGTGTTAAGTCCTTGGCTATAGGTTTAATAGCAAAAAAATTGTTTGTAGAGAGAATGATAGCAAGAAAATATGAAGAGTTTCAGGCGGTAAAAGAAGAAACTCACTATTTTAGCGAGGAAGTTAAGAAAAAAATAGAAAAACCTCTTGTGTGGTTGGTAATAGACGAAGCTCATGAATTTTTACCTTACGAAGGTTCCACAGTTGCTTCTGCACCTTTGATAACAATATTAAGAGAGGGAAGACAACCAGGGATATCCTTGATTCTTGCTTCACAACAACCTGGAAAGATACATACAGATGTTATGACCCAAGCAGATACGGTTATTGCACACAGGATTACAGCAAAAATAGATGTCGATGCTCTAGGGGCGTTAATGCATTCATACATGAGAGAGGGGCTTACCTCTGCTCTTGACAATCTTCCCCAATTAAAAGGTTCTGCTATAATATTTGACGATACTAACGAAAAAATGTTTCCTATGCGCGTCAGGCCGAGGTTCACTTGGCACGGTGGCGGCGCTCCAATAGCAATAAGGGAAGAAAAAGAGATTTTTAAATAACCGGTAATACTAAAACAGGAATAAAGAAAAAATAGAATTATTCTTTTCTCTTACTTTCTTCTAATTTTACAATATCCTCAACTGGCGCCTTCGTAAGCGATACTATTGAAGCTATAAACATAGAAGCAAAAATTATCATAAATGCAAAACCAAACGGTTTTGAAGATGGCCACACCCATACTAAAGAAATCGCAAAACCGAGCATAGAAGCAAGCATAAAACTTCCAGGTAAAGGAGCAATCCTTCTACCAACTATTTTTACCATTTTTTCACCTCTTTTAAATTTTGTATGTTTTAAGGTTAATGTATAATCTCCAATTTATAAATATTGCTTCTTAAAAATTAATAAAATGAGTTATAAACAACAGAATAATATCTTTATTAGATATCTTAGTTAAAATGTATAAATTTAAGCTTATCTGTATTTTTTCTTGCTTTTTCCATACCAAGAATTAAATTTTCCATGAATTGTTGCATATAGGCACATGACTCTTTTTTATGGTCCCCGCAGGTAAGATTGCCTGATTTACAAGATTTATATATAGCATCTAATTCATTATCACTTTCTATAAGGTGTTGCTTATCCATTTCAAAAACCATACAATTTTCAGGAACACCGCCTAATTTTTTTTGTTCGTCTACAGTATCTCTGCCTCCTGTTTTAGCATTCTTTAATTTTTTAGTAACTGATTTTATATCTTCAGGTAATTCTATCATTGACTCTGGTTTTGATTTTGACATTTTCATATCTCCATCAAGTGAAGGTGTGAATTTATGATATATTGAAGAGACAGGTACAAAATTATATTTTGATTTTGTTCTTTCAATAATATCCCTCGTTAATCTTATGTGAGGATCTTGGTCTATACCAACAGGGATTACGCCGGGCATTCTTCTTTCAAGTTGGGGGAATAAAATATCTGCCGCTTGTGTAAGAGCAGACATTATTCTGCCGGGGTCTGCTATCCCATAAATTGCTCTAAACTCATTTAAGGTAATTTTTTTTGCAAACTCATAAGCGAGGTGCAATACCATTTTATTCTCCGATTGGAAATAGAATATTGTTTTTTTTGGGTCCAACCCTAATGCAATATAAACAGGTATGTGAAAATCAAGAGCTCTTTTTTTTGCTTCTTCAAGAGAAACTCCCCTTGTAGCTGCTGCTTCCAAATCCGCTATTACAATATATGTTGTTGCTCCTCTTTCTTGAAAATATCTTAATTGTTCAACTACCATCTTTGTGCCAAAATGGACTCTTTCAGCAGTAGGCATTATACCGCTCAAAGCGTAAAAAGGAGTATTGTTTTTTATTGCGTCTGAAATTTTTTTTAAATCCCTCCCAGCAAAAACAACCCCTCTTCTCATTATCCTATTTGGTTGCGGAAAATGTTTAGGATCAAAAGTTTCTAAACCAAAATTTTTCATTATTTTCTCATAATCCTCTGCAAGTTCAGAACCCCACGGATCTATTATTTTAACCATAAAAATTCTAGTTAAAACTCCTTATTTAAAAATCTTCTTATGACCTCCAACGCTTTTTCCCTTTTTTTAGGAAACGCAGCAATATGTATTTTTATGTGAAAACAATTTCCTGAATCAGTTATATAAAACTTGTTTTCCTCCATAAGCTTTTTCTTGTCGATTCGAATATAGAAATTTAATTCATTATCAAGTCTGGACTGCGCTTCCCTTAAAAGAATTTCTCGTTGTTTTTGATTAAGATTATTTATCAATGTCTCTATAAATACATTTGTGTGTTTCTCCTTTTCCAAATTTAAAGTGAGTATTATTATCTTATTTTCCTTTAATCCTGTTGCTTTTTGTCGTTGGATAGTTATTTTTTCTATATCAAAATCAAGTGGTAGAAATGATTTCATTCGTTCAAGAATTTGTGCTTCTTCCTCGCCTTCATTCACAAAAACAGATAGTTTTATTGTATGGGCAAGTTTCACTAATGATATAAAAGAGTAAATTATTTAAATAATTAACGATTTTTTAAATATCTGAAAAACATTTAAAAATAATATAAAATCATAAGAGTAAAATTTGGTGATGATAAAATAAAAAAAATTACCAAAAAAATATTTCTTAACCCTAAATCAAAAGAGGTGACTGTATGGAGTGTATAGAAGAATATGTTGGAGAAGCGCAAAATGAATTTAAGTGGAGGGGCAAGATATATCTCATTTTTTATAAAATATTTAAAAGATGGAACGAAAGAGATTCTTATTTTGTATTCCAGAAAACAGGACAAGTCGAGATTGGCACTTACGATTTTAAAGACAAAGAAGAAAAAACAATTGACAATGTTGTTAACTTAGAAAACTATAAAAAAGAATATCTGCCCCAAAGAAATTATGAAGCACACTCTTAAAATAACACTCTTTTTGGTTCTTTTATTTTTCAGTGCTCAAATTTTAGGATTGCAAGTAGTTAATAAGTATATAAATAAAAAAGAGACACAAGAAAAAGGAGAAGTTATTTTTAAAGAACTTCCTTATAATATAACTAGGCCTGATATAGAACCTTCACGTTCTTTTATATGGATTTTTGTAGCGATAATTGTGGGGACGGTTCTTATGTTTTTTCTTATAAAATGGAAAAAACCCAATATTTGGAGGTTTTGGTTTTTATTGAGCGTTGTTGTAACGCTGTGTTTTTCTTTGGCTGCTTTTATGAATTACATAATCGCGACATTATTGAGTATAATCCTGGGTTTATGGAAAGTTTTTAGACCGAATATTTACATACATAACATTACCGAGATTTTTATTTACGGAGGACTAGCAGCCATTTTTGTTCCTTTATTAAACATAACTTCAGCATTTGCGTTACTAATTCTAATATCCGCTTATGATATGTACGCTGTCTGGAAAAGCAAACATATGATTAAACTCGCAAAATTTCAAACAAAAACAAAAATCTTCGCAGGCATTCTCATCCCTTATAAAAAATTACCTCCCACAAAAAAAGGAAAAAAAATTATTACAAAAAGAATAAGAACAGCTATTCTTGGGGGTGGTGATATAGGGTTTCCGCTTATATTCGCTGGGGTAACAATGAAGGGTTTAATCATTAAAATGACTGAATTTCAAAGTTTTTTTCTCGCTTCAATAATATGCGTATGTGCTACGATATCTTTACTGATTCTTCTTCTTAAATCCAAAAAAGACAGATTTTACCCGGCTATGCCCTTTATATCTTTAGGGTGCTTTATAGGTTACGCAATAGTCAGAATGATGTTATTAATTCTATAAAAATAAAGTCGTACATTAATAAAATAGATTAAACAACCATCCTATTAGAAAACCTGTTATCGCTGCTCCAATTCCTATCGCCGCCATTTCTATACCCGACCTTAACCATTTTCCTATTGTAAGTTTCGCTTTTAAAACACCTGTAATAAAAAGCACCACAATAGACATAAAAAAAGAGACCATAATTGCTGTTTTAACACCCAAAAATAAGAACGGCAATAAAGGAAACAAACTTCCAACAATTGCGGAACTTCCAACAATTAAAGAAGATTTTAGAGGGCTCCCAAACTGGCTTTTTGAAAGATGCAATTC
>JAWAEZ010000011.1:0-17387 GCA_038890975.1 Candidatus Woesearchaeota archaeon | reverse complement strand
AATATACTTTGCAACATTAGATTCTATTTTTTCGCCTAATATTTTCATTGCTACAAGCCCTTTTGCATTGTAATTTTTCGCTATATTTGTTAAATCTTCTATATCCCTCCTTGAGAAATAAGCACATTGCTGAGCATTTATACATTTTATTAACTTTGCTTTTTTGAAAATTTCAAAATCTGATTTTTGTAAAATTTCTGTAACATCAATTAATTCCATTCCGAATCTTAAATCTGGTTTATCAATTCCATATTTTCTTACAGCCTCTTCATAGGTTATTCTAGGAAAAGGAATTTTAAGTTCAATACCCAACGATTTCTTGAAAAGATAATAAATAAGTTTATCTCCTAAGTTGTAAATATCCTCTTCTTCGGGAAAGCTCATTTCAACATCTATCTGAGTGAATTCTGGCTGTCTATCTGCTCTTAAATCCTCGTCTCTTAAACATCTTGCCAACTGAAAATACCTATCAAATCCCGCAACCATCAAGATTTGCTTATACAATTGGGGGGATTGTGGTAAAGAATAAACTTTTCCAGGATTTACTCTGCTTGGCACAATGTAATCTCTTGCTCCTTCGGGTGTGGATCTTATTAAAAAAGGAGTTTCTAATTCAACAAAATTTTGACTCACCAAAAAATTTCTTACTAATTGAGCGACCTCGCTTCTAAAAAGTAGTCTATGCTGCATAATTGGTCTTCTTAAATCGAGATACCGATATTTCAACCTGGATTCTTCTCCTGCTTCTATTCTGTCATCAATCTCTAACGGAGGCGTTTCTGCCTGGCTTAAAATTTCAAGATTATAACAGTGTAATTCTATTTCTCCTGTAGCCCATTCTTTTTTTTCGGTTCCTTTTTTTCTTTCCCTAACAATACCTTCCACTTCTATAACAAATTCCCTCCTAAGAGAATATGCTTTTTTATGCGCTTCTGCACCAGATTTTTCATCAAAAACTATTTGAGTTTTTCCATATCTATCCCTTAAGTCAATGAATATTATGCCTCCATGATCCCTTCTGCTATCAACCCACCCTTGCAGAACTACTTTTTTTCCTACTTCTTTTTTTGTTAGCTCGCCACAGGTATGTGTTCTTCTCATAAAAATCCTCTAAATCCTATTTCTATTATATTTAACTTGTTTTTAAATTTTTTTTATATTCTTTTAATGCTAGGTCAAATTATTCAAAAGTAAATTAACAACAAACAGGTTATTAAACGCCTATTAAATAAAGGTAATATAAATATTTAATTATTTGATAAATGTTTTGTAGTTACTTATTAACAGATGACAATCTAACTTAAAACCATCTCTTAAGTTCTCGGAATACTTATTTAATACAGACATAAAATATTTCATAAAAAAATTATTAAAAAAATATTATTAAAATTTAATTAAAATGCGTATATTTAGCTTTTTTCTAAAATAACTACTTGTGATCTTACCAACGATTTAAACTTTTCAGCATCTTCATTTGTTCCTACAATCTCGCCGTAATGCATCGGTATCGCTATTTTTGGATGCACCGCTGTTACAAACTCGGCTGCTTCTTGAGGTGTCATTACATAATGGCCTGAAACAGGCACAATAGCAATATCTGCCTTAATCCCTCTCAATTCTGGGATAAAATCGGTGTCACCTGCAAAAAAAATCTTAGTTTTTTCAAGTGTGATCATATAACTCATCCAATCGTTCTCTTTAGGATGGAAAGGTTTATTAGGCGCCTTAAATTTATTCATATTATAAGCGGGTAATGCTTCAATAAATGTATCAGTAAATACCTTTATTTTATCTCCTGGCCTTAATGTTACTGTTCTCCCTTTTTCAACAAATCTGGACATTTTGCTAAGACAATCTGGCGGTAAGAATATAATTGTTTCGTCTTTGATCAGCTTGTTTATGTCCTCTGGGCTGAAATGGTCAAAATGGTTGTGTGATATTAGAATTATGTCCGCATCGTTTTTTTGTGTTAAAATTCTAAAAGGATCTGTATAAATTGTCTTAAAATAATCTATTCTGAAAGACGAATGCCCCAGTCTTCTTATTTTTATATTGTTAAAACTAAATTCTTGCATAAAAGTCCTCATTCAAAGGTTGTATTAAAAAATTTTGTTTTTATTTTATTTAAAAACAAAAATATATTGAATAAATTAACATTTTTTATTTTTTCCAAAGTTTTTTTAATTATTTTCTTAAAGCATCAACAGGTTCTAATTTTGAAGCTCTTAAAGCTGGCATAATGCCAGACAGACACCCAACGATAAAAGAAAAACCTAACGCAGTAAATATCAGCGAAACAGATATGCTTTCTTTTATCAGGTCTGTTCCAAGAATTTGTCCTATAGCGATAACTGCCACTTTACTTAACACAACTCCTAAGAATATTCCAATAATCCCCCCCAAAAGACCAATTAGCCCGGCTTCTATCAAAAATATCATAAGAACCTGACTGTTTTTTGCTCCTACTGCTTTCATAATCCCGATTTCTCTTGTCCTTTCAAGCACAGAAGTGTACATCGTATTCATTATCCCTACACCGCCAACAAGAAGAGATATGGCTGCGATGGCTATAAGAACTGCTTGAACAATACTTAATATTGTACTAAAAGATTCAAGAAGGTCTTCTGCTGTTTGAACATTAAAACTTTCTTTTCCTTCTTCTTCATTTCTCTTTTTTCTTAAAATTTTTGAGATATCCTCTCCTATTTTATTAATGTCTGCTCCTTTAACAACTTGAACCATAACATAATCGTATTTGTTTTCCGTCTTATAAATTTCATTAAAAATATCTATCGGTATTGAAATTATTGTATCGTCTTGCCTGTTGCCCATTTTTTTTGTTATTCCGACAATTTCGAAGTTTATGCCCTCTATTTTTATATTACTGCCTGGTCTCATTTTTTTGGGAAAGTAATCATTAGAATGAAAAAAAAGCCAACCTGCTTGTGCTTTGTATCTGTCGTTTTCTTTTATTCTCCTTCCTGACTCTACATTTAGATGCCCCGTTGCCTCATAAATAGTAGCGCTTTTGTCAAGGGTGATGCCCCAGACATAAGTAAATCTTTGAGAGTTTTCAAATTCTACTTTTCCCATCCTATACGAAGAAGGCGCAACTAATGCTACTCCTTTTATTTTCTTAATAGCTTCTATTTCTTCCTTTGTTATTTTTATATTCTCTGAACTTACCCCGAAATTTCCTAAAGGTCCTCCGGGAGTGATTATTATTTTATCTGTTCCTAAAAGTGCAAACTGTTCTTTTATAGAATCTTGAAGGCCTTGACCAAGTGCTATAAGTGCTACTATTGCTGCCACACCTATAAAAATACCAATAATCGTAAGCCAAGACCTTAATTTTCTCTTAAATAAGTTTCTAATAGAAAGTTTTGAATATGCTTTTAGTTCTTTCAGCGTAATCATTTTTTATTCGTACCTCAAAGCATCTACAGGTTTAAGTTTTGCAGCTTGGATTGCTGGTAAAGTTCCTGATATTGTTCCTATAAAAAATGCGAAACTTACTGCCCCCAACACTAAACTTAAACTGAAATCTGCCCTTAATAAAGGGCTCCCCCAAACAATTGCGCCAATATACTCGACACTTTTACTTACGACAAACCCAAGAACTACTCCTAACACCCCGCCTACCGCTCCTAAAAATCCTGCTTCAAGGAGAAATATTAACATTATATCAGAGTTTTTTGCTCCTACTGCTTTCATAATTCCGATTTCTCTTGTCCTTTCAAGCACAGAAGTGTACATCGTATTCATTATCCCTATACCGCCCACAAGAAGAGATATAGCAGCAATTCCGATTATTATACCTTCAATAATTATCAAAATGGAAGTTACTGATTTTATAAGTTTTGCAGATGTTGTTACATCAAAATCTTCTTTTCCCTTTTCAACATTTCTGCTTTTTCTTAACTCCTTTTTTACATTATCCACTACAACATCAGGATTTACACCTTGTTCTATAATTGCATGAATTACACTAACTTCAAAATAATTTTTTGTTATATCCCTTAGAGCTTCTTCGCTTATTATTACCTGTGAGTCGGATATAGAATTTCCTTGGGTTTTTCTTATTCCAATAATCTCAAAATCAAACCCGTTTATTTTTATAGTATCCCCTATATCTAAGGGTTTTTCTAAAATACCTTGTTCTTTAGCATATTGAAGACCCACCACTGCTTTAAACTTGTCTCCTGCTTTTATTTTTCTGCCTCTTTCAACTTCAAATCTTTTTGTTACTTCAAAAACATCAGAATCTTCTCCAGTAGGGATACCAAAAACCATTGAATAAACAACATCTTTATCTCTCTCTATTCTCAAAGTTTCGATAAGCACCCCTGCGGCATCTTTTACACCTTTAGTTTTTTTAACTGCTTTCACATCTTCTTTTGTAAGTGTAACAAGAGAAGTTTCGCTACCCGGGGGCCCCAGCATTCCCCCAGGAAGTATAATAACCCTATCTGAACCAAGCGACTTAAACTGCTCAGTTACAGCGTTTTGTAAACCTTCACCGAGAGAAATCAAGGAAACAACAGCGGCAATTCCTATGAATATTCCTATAAGCGTAAGCCACGACCTAAGTTTTCTATGGGAAAGATTTTTGAACGCTAGCGTTACATAGTTTTTTATCATATTTTAATTCTGATAGTTTAAGTTTAAATTATATGAAAAAACCTTTGTATTCTTATTATAAATTAAGATGTTTTTCTCTTCTTACCAACCCACTTTTTATATCTCCAATAAATAACAGCTATTAAAACAATAGCGCTTACTATAATAAAACCGCTGTTGTTGCTTCCTTTTCCAAGTTCACTAGCTGTATATATTTTTAGGATCAGTGTTTCGTTTTTAAAATAATTCTGGTTATTTGAATCTTTGTAAGTGTATTCAATTGGTATCTCCACTTGTTTATCTTTTATTTTTTTAATTATAATTTTAAAAACTGCTGTATCGTAATCATCTGAATCTATTTTTCCTATATAATAAGTATCAGAAGATACGATTGTATAATATTCTGAATTTTTTAGTTTTACATTCATAAATTTTATATCGCCTGTGCCTTTGTTTACAAACTTAATTGGAAGTTCTGCAAGTTGGCCTTTCTTATAAACATCGTTAGTTTCTATTAATGTATAAACTTCCGGCTCCGAACCAACAACAACCCCTGCGATGGGTGTTATAGAATAATTATTACCCAAAGCATCGTAATATGTTATTTGTAAAGGTATTTTATAAGGTTTTGACTCTGCATCTGGGTCCGCCATAATAACAAATTTTATTATCTTTTTTTCCCCTGCTATGAGGTTGTATATTGTTTTCTGGTTCCCTTCTCCCAATGGAGTGAATGGTAGTTCTTGGTAAGTAGTGGTGGTGGTTGTTATAGGTATATAAACACCTAAATTTACATTAATATCCCATAATGGAGAATATCCTGTGTTTGCCAATTCAATACTTATCTCTGATTTCTCTCCAGGAGCAATTTTTGATGGTTCTGTTTTAACAGATAACACAGAAAGTACTGGTTTAGGTGTTTGCACTCTTATTGCTATTGTATTTTCTACAGCGTTTTTATTAGGTGCCGTTTTATATTCATAATGCAGAAATGAATCCCCTTCTACTGCTTTTTCATCTACTCTTACTTTATAGTTTATTACTGCACTTTGATGACTTTCAAGTTTTCCTATTTTTCTTTCTGGATTTTCGTTTATATCAAGAAAAAAAGGGTACTCTGGTTTTATTTTGAACATTAAATCAGGCGCTTCTATATCTCCTTTGTTCTCTATTTTAAGCCACAAGTTAAAATACCTTCCCGGCGCAACTGGAAAAGGTTCGTATTTTAATACAGAAATATAAACATCCGCATGCTGACTATCAATATTGGTGTTTGAATAATTTAAAGCTAAACCAAAAACTTGTGGAGATAAAAAAATAACCCATATTGTTAAGATGTTAATAAACAGGAATTTATTTTTCATGATTATCTTAGTTACCATGTAACTTTCCTCTTTTTTCTTTTACAATCACTCCATCTTTTATATAACAAATTCTTTGAGCGTGTTCAGCTACATTAGCATCGTGAGTAACGATGATTATTGTCTTTTTTTGCTCTTTATGAAGAGTTTTTAATATCTTTATAATGTTTTCGCCCGATTTTGAGTCAAGATTTCCTGTAGGTTCATCCGCCACTATCATTTCAGGGTCGTTAGCTAGTGCCCTGGCTATCGCAACTCTCTGTTGTTGCCCTCCGGAGAGTTCCGAAGGTTTATGATAAATTCTATCCCCCAAACCAACCATTTCAAGCAGTTTCTTGGCTCTGTTATTTATCTCTTCTTCGGAAAGCCCTTGAAAAATCATTGGAAGGGAAACATTTTCAAGAGCGTTAAGTGTGCCTATTAAATTAAAACTTTGAAAGACAAAACCTATTTTTTTCCCGCGTATTTGCGCTAGGGAGGACTCTGAAAGGTGAGCTATGTTTTTACCTTCAAGATATATCTCACCTTTTGTTGGCAAATCCAGACACCCTATCAGATTCATGGCTGTGCTTTTTCCTGATCCGCTTGGGCCCATAACAGCCACAAACTCTTCAGGTTTCACTTTAAGATTCAAACCTCTAAGAGCATTAACACTAACATGCCCTAGATGGTATGTCTTCCACACATTTTCAAGTTCTATAATATACTTTTCTCTCATTTTTTAATTACTATCTAATGTTTAGTTTTATAATAACTCAGTTAATAAATTACTTATTTTTATTAATCTTTCTTTATTGATTAAAATTTTATTAAAATTTAATTCAAAATAGAAGGGTATTTATTTCATCACATTAAACCATTTGAGAAGCAACCTATCAGTAGCTTTCACAATTTCTTTTTCAAAACCCTCTACAAATATACAATTGTTCTTAACATAAACGCGTGTATCGTTGTCGTAATTAAGAAAAATAGCTGCCTTTCCCGGGCTTTCACAATTAATAATGGGTCTATGAGCGCATGCCTCTGTCGTGTTACTAGCACAAGCAGCTATCGGTGTGATGTTTAATGTTTGAGCAAGGTTTATACTTAATTCCGCTGCCGCGAGAGCGATGTAACCTAACGGCTCTTTATCAGGTCTAAATGTTATGTAAATTTCTGTAAGATTTTTAAAATTATCAACCTCGTCTGAAACTGGTATATACTCCAATTCTAAAGGACCATAATGTAACGGTATTATGTAAGTTTTATTCGTCCCATACTTTTGTATTTCAGTGTACCACAAGCCACTGATATTTGTGAAAACAAAATTATTATAAGAATAAGAATGAGTTTTATCTACAGGTTTATAAAAATACTTTATAGAGAATATTAAAGCGAGTATCCCGAGCAGGAATAAAAGCATATAAATAAATATCTTTACACTTTTATCTTTTCGTTTTCTATTACCTTTCTTATTATTTTTATTAGACATTGTTATTTGGCTTTTTTCTAATTAACTTTAATTATTCTATTATTTTCAAAAATGCATATTTCAACCTATCCACATTAATAATAGGGTTTCCTTCAAGGATTATGCAATTATTATTTAAACTTATTGAATTTTCATTACCTCTTTTTATTAATATAACTGGAACATAAGGCGTAGCGTTTGTACAATCTATTTGTAAGCCATTATCATTTTCGGTTAATGCATTAACAGCATATACATTTATTACTTCAAGAGATTTTGAGAGGTCGTATTGTGCAATAGCAATCTCTTGAACATTATCCTCTTTAGGCGAATAGGTTATATAAACCATTTTTGTGTTTAGTATAATATCTTTTAATACAGGATCAATTTTTATATTTTCAACTTCCTGAGGTAAATAACTAAAAAGCACTTCTTTTTTATTTATTTTCAAAACCCATTGATTACCTTTCGGCATAAATGAGTATTTTTTATAGGAATATGCGCTCTGCTCATTCGCAAAATAACCGACAACACTCAAAATCATAATAATTCCTACAAAAATTGCGATATATATTGCTTGTCTGTTTTTTTCTTTGCGCATATAACATAATTAAAGCGTGACTTAAAAAAGTTTTCGCTATTTTCAATTGGTTTTTTTTACAAAAAATAAAAAAAGAAATTATAAATCTTAAAAAGGTTTATTTTTACGTGTTTTGTGATGTTTTGTTATCCTTTTTATTTTTTCTCATTCTAAAGCACAAGAATAAAAGAACAATTAACAAAAGTAATGGCAATAAGTATTTGATATTGTTTCGTATTCTTCCATATAAATTTAATTGTTCTATAATTAAAGGCTTCTCTTCAAAGGATTCTGCCCCCTCTTCTTCCAGTTCTGTTTTTTCTTCTTTAACCTTCTCTTCTTCTTTTACTTCTAATTTACATGGGCGAGTTGTAGCAGGCGGGGGGAAGCAATTATATTTATCTATGCATTCTCTATACATAACTCCCCCCACACACGCGCTCCAGTCAGAACATTCCCACATCGGCTGACACCCAACAACAGCCCCGCCGCCGCCTCCTGCGCCTCCTCCCCCACCGCCGCCTCTGGAAGGAGGGCATGGCGGGTATGTAAAAAAATCATCAACAGCCCAATCACTACATCCGACGAAGTCACAACTTCTTACTCTCCAATAATAGATAGTAAGCGTGGGAAGAGAGGTTATTGTTATTGGAGATGAAGCATTTGAATTGTTATACATTAAAGAAGAAAAATCTGATTTTATACCTAACTGAAATTCGTCTCTAACAACATCATTATCTGCATCTATTCCTGACGTCCATCTCAAAGAAACAGAAGAAAGTGTTGTTGGTGTTTGATTTTGAAGTATTGGCTGTGAGGGCAGATTATTATACACATTGAAACTATCAGTAGAAAATGCTGAACAACAACCGGTTATGCTGTTTGTGTTGCATGTTCTAACTTTCCAAATATGGTTTTGAAAAGTGAGATTTGTTTCTGTGCGAGGGCTTGTATGGTTTATTAACTGCCCAGAATCAAGCTGAAATTGATCGTAAGTTTGATAACCTTGAGGGTCTGTACCAGAAGTCCAATAAAGTGTAACTGTATTATTATGAGTGTCTTCTTGGTCTATCAATAAAGGTTGAGTTGGAGGTTCGCATAGAGTAATATTAACCCTTGCTGCTTGGAATTGATTCGCCAAATCTGTAGAAGCTCCCATAAAGTTTCCTTTTGAGCCATAAACACTAACAGAACCATAAGATGGGAGATTAAGGTTGGCGATAACATAATACCCGTTTTGTTGCGATAATGCACTGCCATTACAATTACTGCCTACGCATCCATTAACATAAGCAGAAACATTTACCCCCTGCGCTATTGAACCATTCATATAAAAGGTATAACCATCCACTGTTCCAAGATATATCTGAGCATTTACGCTACAAAAAGAAAAAACAAATATTACTATTACTAAAAATAATCTGTTTTTTAATAAGATATTCATTTTATTATTTTATTTAATTTTTAGTTTAAAATGGTTCTGTTATATTTAAGTATTGCTCCGCTTGTATTATCAATGTATATAAATTGGCCTTCTCCTTTTGATATGTTTGTAAATTCGGGATTAGCAGCAAGGGGGCTATAAATAAGAAATCTCTGAAAGTAAGGATCCCATTTCATAACATACCTATATTGTCCTTCTATTTGCGAAACATATTTTGATATGTTAACAGATTCTTCGTAAGGATAAACAGGGGTGTTCCATCCATAAAGAAGACTAATAGATAATTCTCCAAAAGGATATCCTGAAGGATTTATCTCGGCGGTGGAAGGTAATAGGTAAATAAAATAACTTTTATTCTCTTTAAAATAGGTAAAAGGATTTTCAACAGCAAGGGGACTATAAATAAGAAATCTCTGAGAATTTTCATCCCATTCCATAACATACCTATACTCTCCATTAATTTCGGAAAGCGCTGCCTCTATTGTCTTATTAGTCATGTTAGAACAAATTGAAACAAAATTCCAACCTTCTACCAATAAAATGTTGCTGCATGCTCCTAAAATACGAAATGATACAGAACTTGTACCTTCTGCAACTTTTCCGGTTACGCTTTTCTGTCCATGTTGAGAAGAATAAAGAACTATGGTTATAAAAAGAAATACTATAAAAGGAATTAACAATTTTTTCATATTTAACATAAAAAAAATATTTTTTATTTAAATATATCCCTTTTAAATAGAATAATGTGACATTCTATAGTTTATCTTCTCTTGAAGAAGATATCAAGCACCCCTACATATTCTCCTATACTATTATTTGTTGAAACTGCGTGTATTTCTACTGTTTTTGTCACATTTGGTTCCAAAACGAATTTATTCTCTGTTATTAATATAAACTTCTTTACAGGACCTTGGGCTTCCATAAAAACAAGAAGGGGTTCTGTATAGTTGTGGCTTATCTTTACTTTAATAATGCCTTCGGCCCCTGCAGGGATTCTACCAAAACTTATCGCGTCATTTCGTATATCAAACCCTATATCACTTTCATTAACAATTTTAAGATAAATAGGATATTGTTTTTTATCTATATTCGTATATATTGAATGTATTGTTGAAACGACGCCTATTGTTATAAGAACAGCGCAGAGTATAATAACAAGAGCTTTTTTTGAATCCACACGATCAGTTTTCTTCTTTTTCTTCTTCATCTTTTCTTTTCTTCTTGACTAAAAGAATAATATTAACAATTACAAGCAGTATAATAAGCGCTATAAGAACATTCGTAGTGTTCATTATTTTTTGTTTCGAAAAAAAAGTTATTTTGGAAGATTTCTCTTCTTCAATACTTATCTCTTTTTTCTCTATAATTTCTATTGTTCCATTTTCTATAGTTGTTTCTGTTTTTCCGTAACTGCCATAGGTCATTTTTATATTTAAATCGTAAATTCCTGGTTTAATGCCTTTAGCGTCGAAGTAACCCTTGATTTTTTTGATTTCCCACGGCTTTATCCTTGCTTCGGCAAGAGAAAAAGTTCTAAGAAGAGCATTTCCTGAAAGAATATTCACATCTGCAAAAATATTCTCAACATTTTCATTCCATTCATTTTCAACAAACATCTCAAAATCATTTATTTTGTTACTTTCTGCTTTGTTCGTAAAGTTAATTATTCTTAAATGAAAAGTGCCTATCTTAAATGTGTCATTTGCTTCTGTACTTTTGTTATCGTAATTTATTATCGCTTTCGCAAAGTATGTCCCTTTTTTTTGCCCGATAGAACTCCATTTTGTTTCGAGATTTTTTGTTTCTCCAACTTTGACAGAAGTGCTATCAGTAAATACCTGATCTATTTTTTTTCCTTCTGAATATATCTCTATTTTAGCGCTCGCCGAATCTATATCCTCTTTTCCCAAGTTTGATAAAGTAACCTTTAGTTTTACATCTTCATTTAGTTTTGCGTCAGAAGCGTCCAGTGTTGCTTTTAAGTACTTGCCTGGGTATTGAACAAAGAATCTTATGAAAACCGTAACTTCACCTCTCGCTCCAACATTCCCCCCCGTACCTTCTGATTCTGTTGCTACAATTCCTAAGCTATGCCATCCTGGTTCTCCAATACTTTCTGGTAATCTAAATTTTACAGTTACTGTTCCTCTTTCATCCGGCGCTAGTCTAATCGGCGTATCGTCGTAGTATCTTGCATACTCTTTCAATTCGCCGCTTAATGAAGGTACGATTGTTATGTCCCTTTCAAGATTATTTCTGAAATAAAATGTAGCTTCCCCACTCATATTCGGAACGAAGGTATATTTTAATTCGGGCGGAGAAACACCAAC
The DNA here is from genome assembly GCA_038890975.1 of Candidatus Woesearchaeota archaeon. GTDB lineage: Archaea > Nanobdellota > Nanobdellia > Woesearchaeales > CAIVOO01 > JAWAEZ01. The sequence continues at coordinate 5,602 of JAWAEZ010000011.1, read as the reverse complement.
ACAAAGCGCAGAAGGAACTAACAAAATTGTAAAAAATAAAGTAAAAGATAAAAATAATTTCATAAAAAAACATTTTTTAATTATTATTTATATTTTTTTTGCTTTTAAAATTGGTTTTATTTAAATTTAATTTTAGAATCTCACTAAAAAATAAATGAAGAAAAAACAGGCGTGAATTTACGCCTGTACTGCTGAAAAAGTTAAAGTGGTGTTTCTTTGTCCAGCTGGCGCGTCTGAAGGAACAACCAAACGGACGGATACATTAAACTCGTCTTCATCAAGGCCGTACATTAACAAGTCACAAATATTTATTGGGTCCTCTGTTCCATCTGGGACATCTGTGTATGTTGTTACGAGTGTTCCTGCGCATGCGCCTGTTTCTGTTTCAACGGCTTTTAGTTTGAATGATGGATTAGTTCCTCCAATGAATGTTGCTGCATTCTGATCTGCTGTAACATTCACTGATATATTTACTGTTCCATCATTTTCTACTTTTATATATTTCTTTCCAGCAGCCCAAGTACCCCATTGTACTGTTCCTGCATCGCTGTCAAGAGTGGCGTTTGTGGAATTAGCCCAAACTCTTCCGTTCCCGAAGTCAATTGCATTCTCAACTTTTATAGAAACTTCGGAAGTGAGATTCAATGATACAGGACCTTCCCCGCTTCCTGCTCTTCCACTTATATAAACAACTCCTCCTTTTCCTACGCTAAGGAGCCCTACCAAAGAAACAACTATTGCAACCCCTACCAAGATTGCTAGTGTTTTATTAGATATGTCACCCATCTTTTAACCTCCTTTTATTCTATTTTTATCGAAACTTTCCCTGTTTTTACAACAGGTTCAGCTGGTTTTTGCTCTCCGACAATGTTAAAGCTCACATGAGAACTTCCCTCTTTTTTTTCTAATACCACAACCTTTGGTTCATTGCTTAAAATCTTCCATGTCGCTATTGTGGAGAGAACAATGGCAACCAATAAAAGAACTGCCAAGGTTTTTTTAGAGACATCTCCCATCTTTACACCTCAAAAATTTTTAGTTTATGTTTATTTCACTTATTTATATATCTTTCGTATTTCAGAGTAGTATTTTTTTATAATTTTTAAATTAAAAAAATATATTCCTTTTATGTTTCACTTATTTTTTTATATTCTTCATTATATATAATTTTCTTTGTATCTTATTTTAAACTCAGTGTAATATTTTTTATTTATTTTTTAAACATTAGAAGTTAAATTGAAAGTTAAAAATAAAAAATTTTAAATCTTTAAAGTAGAATATAGTTTCTGATGCCACAAAACAAAATAAAAATCTTAAATAAGGAGCCCAAAAACAGAAAACTTGTGTTTCTCAACCCGATACAACCATTATTCGTTACAAAACTAATTCAGAAGTGTTAAAAGGCAAGGAATAAAATACAAAAGAATTATTAAAACTCGGATAATAAAGAGAAAGTAGGAATTGATGATGGAAAAAATAGGAAAAAAAACCAAAAACATAAAATTAGTTCTTATAATAATTTTTATAATAGCATCCATAATAAGTATGAAACCAAAGTTTAATAATTATCAAATAAGTGGTTTCTCTGTCCTTAAAATTAAGGAACAAAACAAAATAACAAAACATAATATTACCAATTTAATAGAAAATAACAAAAATGCAAATGCGCAGAATACATTGCATCAATTAGCGAATGAAGAAGACACAAAAAAAACAGAACAAAAAAAAGAAAATAACAAAAATGAAACACTTCAAAAAATAAAAAAAGAAGATTTCATTTTTGAATTTGATAACTCAAGCATAAATTACTTAGAAGATATTTCTTATGATAATAACATACTGAGCGTGAAGACAAAAAATAATTTTAGAGCCAAGATAAAAATAAAAAACAAACAATCAGGGATATTTATTTCAAGAGCTCCCGTTTATTATAGAGAAGATGAAGGAAAATCATGGGAGTATCTTGAAGATGCATCTTTTGAAGATGGTTTTTGGGTTTTTGATGTGAATCACTTTACTGATTACACAGTCGGGGAAAGCCAACAGTTTGATACATTAACAGAATGCCTTATTAATACCTCCAGGGCTTACGACAGATGCATAATAAACCAAGAAAACTATTACGAAATAATTAATAATACTTACATATTTTATAATAACAGCATCGGAGCAAACGCAAATAACATAACAATTGATTGTAACGGCTCGCAATGGATAAGCAGCCAACCCGCAACTTCTTGGTTCGTCTCTTCTCTGCAAGATAAGCTAACATTAAAAAATTGTAAAGCAGAAGGTTATTCATCGGGTGCTTATATTTCCGGGACAAACATTTTTTTTGATAATCTGCTATTTACTAACACGGGAGATTATGGTATTTATTCTTACAACTTAGAAAACATTACAATTAAGAATTTGGAGATTAATGGGAAGATAGCACTTTATTCTGTAACAAACACTTTAATAGACAATACAACAATTCTTGAATGCAACGGGCAGAACCCAACAATAGAAGCTAGCGACCCTACAAGAAACATAATCATAAACAATTCAAAAATTGGAGCGAATAGTTATGGGCACGGCATACATCTGCTATCTTCTAACCCTGATATAGTAATAGAAAATTCTGAAATTAACGATACAGTAGAAGGGGCAAAAATAAAAATAATTAACACGACAATAAGAAGCGACGCATCAACACTTGTAAATATAATCCCTACTCCTTCACACAATGTAATCAGAAATAGTTTCTTTGATTGTGAGAACTCCGAATATAACGCGATAGAATTTACCGACTTAAACAATCTTACGATAGAAAATAATATCATAGAAAACTGCGCTTATGCAGTATACACTAAAAATTCTTATAGCGAATCTTCTGCTGTTTATATAAAAAATAATAATCTAAGCAACAACAAAGGGGGGATGTATTTAGATTCGTTTTATGATACATACTATTTTGAGGTACTAAACAACGATTTCGGAGAACTACAACCACAATCTCTTATCTCTGCTTATTATACGACAAATAGTCCCCGGAGCTATAACGAACAGAACTATGATTATGGTTCAGGAGTTTTTTATCTTTGGTTCTCACCTTCTGTAGGTTATCAACAGATTACAGAAGATAATAGTGAGTTAAATGAAATTTTTGATGGAGAAGAAAATCTTTCAATATGTTTAATGAATCTTTTTTATGGAACATATTATTTAACAACTTTTGGAAGAATGTCCGAATTCAGCGACCCCCAAAACTATTCAGACTGGTGTGCAGAGGCAAGTTATGTGTGTGAGTGCGATTATTTCAGGGACAATTTTATATTAGCTAACGGAAACGGAAATGATTATTCTGTACTTGAAGATACAAATCTTAGCATTGTGATTGGTTATACACAACCCCATACAATAGAATACTCTAAACCGATTTATTATAATTTATACGCTAATGCCCCGTCATTAATACAGAACAATACATTTTTTAGTGGAATAGAACTTCCTTATGAAATCTACATCAGTAAAAGTAATTTTAGCATAAACAATTTATTATCCAACACATTAAAAAGTGGCGGAGGTAATAATCTTTGCTTCGGGGGTGAAGGAAATTTCTATAAGCAAGGCCTTCTAATCCCTTATGGGGATTGCGGTATATTAAACATAACTCATCCTGTAGAGGGGGACTATAACAAAACATTGGAAATAAACTGGACAAAACAAAGCTCCATCTTAAATGTAACATATAATATTTTTTATAAAAATATTTATGACAATTTAATAAATAAGTTAGGGAATACCACCCAACTTTCTTACTTTTGGGATATCGCAGATTTTAATGGAACATTTAACTTATTAATAATACCTGTTGTTTATTATAAAGGAGAAGAAATAAATGGGACGGTGGTGCATAGCGAAAATTTTAATATTCATGTTGATAACGAAAAGGTATGTTTAAATTTATCAATATGCGAATATGACGATATAACAACCGCACTTATAAAAGAAAACAATTCTGATAACACGATAGAACTGGTAGAAGATAACTGCGAATATGTAATAAATGGTACATATGTGTTTTATTATCCGAAAGCTGAAGCGATAATATTGTTTAGTGGTGTAAACAAAACATTGGATTGTAACAATTCAACATTCGTCGGAAATGGCGAAACAAAGATAGGGATATACCTACCGCAAGCGCAAAACATATCGTTTGCTAATTGCATTTTAAATAATATATCAACAGCAATTCAAATAAGAGCCGCTTCAGGAATTAAAATATATAATGTTACATCAAACAATTCAAAAAATACTTTTAGTTTATTGTCTTCTTTAAATAATATTTTTGAAAATTTTAATCTTTACAACGGCGAAACAGCAATTAAAATTAGTATAGGATCTGAAGGAGCTGTGCCTTTTAACAACACCTTCAAAAATTTTATCATACAAAATTTTTCAAATGTAGCTGTAGAAATCGGTTCTACAATATACAACGATATACCTTCTTCTACCTTTATTGATAATTTTACCATTTCTTCGTCTTACATTGGTATAAAAAGCTACGCAATGGTAAATAACACAATTTTAAACACAAAAATAGAGAATTCTTCTTTTGGATTTATGTTAGAAAGCTCCTCCCCCTATAGCGAGCATAGCATATCTAACAATGTTTTTGATAATCTTTCCCTTTTTAACATAGCGAATGCGGGTTTTATAATTGGAGAAGAATTAAATTCTTCGTTTAATAATAATACTATATCAAATTCGGTATTTATTAATAATACCAAAGGCGCAATATTTTTGAATGCAACAAAAACAAATTTAATTTACAATAATACCATAACAAAAAATATTTTTAAGGACACTCACCAAAATTTTTTTGATATCTCTATTATTAATGCTTCAAATAATTATATATTCTTAAATCATTTTTTAAGTAGGGGTATAAAAGAATCTGGCGGTTATAATAATTATTGTTTCAATGAAGAAGGAAATTTTTACGAAGAAACTATTCCTTCTTCCTCAACAGGGCCAAATGATTGTGGCATCAGTAATATTACTGAGCCAAAACAAGAAGTATATAGTGATGCTATAAATATCACTTGGAAAAAACAAAGCTCATTTGCAGAAGTTAATTATGATATCTTTCTTGAAAAAATAGGGGACAATAAAAAAAGTTTTATAGCAAACACTTCTGAGTTATTTTACTATTGGAATTCTACAACAGTGGAAGATGGATTGTACAGGATAATAATCGTTCCGTGGATTATAGGTTCAAGGTATAATGCTACTAATGTTTATAGTGAAAACTTCACTATTGACAACAGTATAAATATTACCGATTGCGGCGATCTCAATATTCCCGGAAGAGTTTATGTGCTTAAAAATGATTTATACTCTGAAAGCACTTGTTTAAATATTTTAGCTAATAACATAACGGTTGAAGGAAATGGTTACAAGATAAACTATTCAACAAGTGGCGTTATAGGTTACGGCATAAATATAACAAACAGTAATTTTACAACAATAAAAAACTTACACATAGTTGAAGGTAATATATCAACAACAAATAAACATGCTATATATTTATCAGGCGCTTCAAATTCAATAATAT
>JAWAEZ010000010.1:0-17730 GCA_038890975.1 Candidatus Woesearchaeota archaeon | reverse complement strand
CAACATCGTAACTATATGCTTCAAAAGTTATATTGCTTCCATATAGATAATTAGAATTATTTTCTGGTTTTATTATGTCAATATAGGGGGGGTGGTTCGTGAAATTGGTTTGATTGTCTGGTAGTATAATTACAGAGTCGTTACCAAGAGAAACCCACCCTACTTGAGAACCGAAATATTTTTTTACTTCGCAAAGCCAAACATCTCCTACTTCGGTATAAATATTACTTACTTTTTTTGTGTTTATGGTAGTGGCTTCTTCATTCCTGTACCAAAAAAACATCCCGTTTGTGTTAAGAGCTATGTTACAAGTCAAATCGCTATTATTGTATGCTGGTTTAGGAGTTATGTAAACATAATTCTCTGTCCCTCCTATCACGGTAATATGAATTGAATAAGTGCTTGAAAGCCCTTTTGAGTCGGTGGCTTCTAAAGTAATTATGTGGCTTCCTTTTGAAAGTGTTGTGTAAAAGAAGTTGCCATAACCGATAATACCGTCTATGTTAGAACTCCATACGAGAGAAGAGCCCTTTAAAATTCCATCTTCTTTGTCAATAGCTGTGCCCCAAAAGTATGTTGGTAAATTGCTTAGTACTATTTCGTTATCTCTTGGTTGTTCTATCCTTACTTGTGGGGCAGTGTTTTGGGCAATTCCACTAGGGGAGATTACAACACTATCTTCCCCAATAGTAACCCAGCCAATGTTGTAGCCGTAATATTTTTTAACAATACACTTCCAATTGTCACCTATCTGTGTATAGTTACTACTTATTGTATTTCCTGAAAAAGTTGTGAGCTCGTTGTTTTTGTACCAAAAATAACTTTCCCCATTTACTGTAACAAGAACATTGCAAACAATATCGTCTTCATCATAAGCAGGGTTAGGAGTTATCTCTACAGCATAGTTTGCGAATACGGGCGCTGATAAAAGTATTATAAAAACTAAAAAAATGATATTTCTTAATTTCATTTTACCCCCAACAAAATGTTTGTGTTACTAACCAGTAGATACATTTATATTTAAATCTTTCGTTTTTGGTGTTTATTTTAAATAAAAAAGAAAATGTTAATTATGTTATAATTAGTTTTATCCGCTATAATTTTGTTTAACCAAATTTTATCAATTTTTAAAGCATAATATTTATAAATTGATTTCTAAACACAAAAAAAATAATGAGCGAAGAACAAAAAAAAGAGATAACCAACAAAGAAAAAGGTCAAGAAGTGTTGGAAAATAATAATATAGAGCATAACCATCACGATATTCACATCGTAAAAAATCAAAAAAAATTTAAAAAAATAAACAAACACGAAAAAGAAAAAAAAAGAGAAGAATCCGATGAAAATATTTCTATTAACTTCGCAAAGATAAAAAAAATCTTTTTAAGAAAAAAAACACCCCTTTATGACAAAAATAAAGAAGAAGAAATTTCAATAAACCCCAAAGTAATTAAAAATTTTCTTATAAAAAACAAAACATTCTTTCTTATTTTAATCCCTTTAATAGTTGCAATATTTTTTCGTATGCATGCAGCTTCTTTATCATTTACAGACGACTGGGCTAAGAGCACAGTTATAAATTATTATAAGACACAGATAAGGGCACAAATAGACCAGCAATATCCTAACCTGCCAGAAAAAAACAAAGAAGCACTTGTAGAACAGGAATTTTCAGATTTTTCAAAGCAGAACAAAGCACAGATTGATGTACAAATTAAAGATCTTTCAAAGCGTTTTAAAGAGTATTACAAATTTGAAGATGGAAAAAACTATATGCCTGATATAGACCCTTATGTTTATTTAAGATACGCAGAAAACTATATTGACCATGGATATATCGGCGACGAGAAAAGGATAATTAACGGAAAAGAAGTCCAATGGGATACTCATCAGATTGCCCCATTAGGTGTTGCTGTAACAACAAAGGATCTTCATCCTTACATCCTCGCTTACCTTTATTATGCAATAAAAATATTTGACCCATCTACTACCCCTATGAATGCAGCAATGTTTTTTCCTGTTATTTTTTCAGCTCTTTCTATAATCCCTGCCTTTTTTATTGGGAGAAAATTGGGGGGAGATGTTGCAGGATTTTTTGCTTCTCTTATGCTCGCAATAAATTCTTCTTTTTTAGGAAGAACACTTTTTGGGCATGCAGATACAGATGCTTATAATATTTTCTTCCCTCTCTTTGCTGTATGGCTTCTTGTAGAATCTTTTGACCAAAAGAATGAAATAAAAAAGTCAATACTTGCAGTGGGATCTGGCTTATTCATCGGTTTTTTTTCTTTTGCTTGGGGCGGATGGTGGTATATTTTTGATTTTATAATAGGCATGTTTGCATTATATACCCTATATATTATTATATTTGAAAGAAAAATTAATTTAAGAGGGTTACTAAAAGATCAGAACATAAAAAATGTTTTATGGGTTGCTTTACTTTTTATTTTTTCATCAGCAATATTTATTTCGTTGTTACATTATAACGGAATATCAGAATTCGTACGCGCTCCGTTACAACCAATAGCATTTTCAAAATTAAAGATTGCAGCTCACGGAACCCTATGGCCTAATGTTTATACAACAGTTGCGGAACTTAACCCTGCTTCTTTTAGCCAGATCATATCTAGCTTAGGCGGTAATTTTATGTTTATAATTTCATTAATTGGTATAGGCGTGCTTGTTTTTATTAAAAAAGAAAAAGAAATAGAAATACCATTTACGATTCTTATTATCTTGTGGTATATCGGTATATTTTATGCTTGTACAAAAGGAATAAGGTTTACTATGATGCTCGCGCCTCCATTTGCGATAACATTTGGTGTTGCTTTAGGCGCAGCGTATAAAAAAGGAATTAGTTTCTTTGAAAATTTAGGGGTAGAAAAAATTATTTCGTCATTTATTATACTATTCATATTTCTTATTTTATTAATAAGCCCATTAAAAGTAGCAAACGCAATAGCAAAAAACGATGTGCCTATAATAAACGATGCGTGGTACAATTCCTTAAATAAAATAAAAATAGTTTCGGAGAAAAATGCTATTGTAAACTCGTGGTGGGATTTCGGTCATCATTTTAAATATTATACAGACAGAGCAGTTACTTTTGACGGAGGAACCCAAAACACCCCTATGGCTCACTGGATTGGGAAAGTTCTCTTGACAGATGACGAAAAACTTGCAGTTGGTATATTAAGAATGCTTGATTGCGGTTCCAATACGGCATTTGAAAAACTAAATAATAAAATTGATGATGTTTCGGCTTCTGTAAAAATTCTTTACGAAATTGTTAAACTGGACAAGGGCAATGCAAAAAATTATTTAATAGAGCGAGGACTTTCTTCAGAAGAATCTGAAGAAATTCTTTCTTATACCCATTGTGCCCCCCCAGAAAATTATTTTATAACATCCGAGGATATGGTTGGAAAAGCGGGGGTGTGGGCACATTTTGGGAGTTGGGATTTTGACAGAGCAGACATATGGGTTTATGCTAAGAATCTTCCAAGAGAGAATGCTACACAATTTATAATGAAAAATATGAATGTCTCAAGAATAGAAGCAGAAAGATTATATCTTGAAGCGGTAAGTATAAATGACGAGGACGAAGCAAATAATTGGATATCCCCTTGGCCTACTTATTTAGGAATTTCCAGATGCGATAACATAAAAAATGAGACACTATCGTGTGATAATGGAATAAAAATTAATCTTATAAACCTTGAAGTAGAAATACCAACACAGCAAGGCATAATGAGGCCTTATAGCTTGGTTTATGAAACAGAAGAAGATTTTATTGAAAAAAAATTCAATTCAACACTTCAATATTCAATCGCGTTGTTGAATAAGGACTCTCCTTATATAGTAGTTATGCACTCTCAACTTGCAAAGAGTATGTTCACAAGGTTGTATTATTTTGAAGGAAGGCATCTTAAAAATTTCAAACTTTTTAGTCACGAACAAGGTTTAACAGGAACCAATATTTATGTATGGAAAGTTGATTGGAAAGGAGAAGATGGCTAATTTTAATGATATTTTAGTATTGGTTAAAAAAAAATATCAATGGTTTTTTCTTATTATTTTTATTTTATTAGGTTTTTATCTAAGAGATTATCATATTGATTTTCCTTCAATAGGTTATCATAATATGAAGGAAAATGAGTATATTGATCAGGTTAAAGCATTTTATCGCGGAGAAGTTTCTCTTCTTCACAGGTATACATCACTTTCTGCTATGGATAGTGGGCCTGGCTATTTTGAAGAGAATCCTCAAATGCCTCTTCTTTCTTGGTTAGGCGCTTTGGCTTGGCTTTTTTCGGGAGAGAATATCTCGGTATTGCGTCTTATTGTGATAATTTTCTCTTTAACAACTATAATTGGCACTTATTTACTCGCAAAAGAGCTTTCTAATAATGAGTATTTTTCTTTGCTTAGTGCTTTTTTTATGGCAATTATCCCTCTGAATGTTTTTTTTGGTAGAAATATACAACCAGACACGCCTGCGCTTGCTATGGCAATATTTTTTAGTTATTATATGTTTAGAGCAATGAGAACTTTTGATAATAAAGATTTTTTTATAGCAGGCGTATTTCTTGCTCTCGCAGGACTCTTTAAATATTCTTTTCTAATTGTAATCTTTCCTTTTATATTTCTTTTTCCTTATCAGAAATTTTTTGAGATAAAAAACCTCAAAAAAAATTATAAAAAAATTCTCTATTTTTCAATAGGCCCTTTAATCATGGTATTCTGGGCACTTTTTGAGCAGTTTTTTATAATAACCAGCCATGATAAAGGATTTAAAACAGCTTTTTTTAGTAGATTACACCTCTTTGATATATTCACGATGAACTATTGGGTTAATTCGTGGCCAGCAATAAGTCATTATTTACGGGATAATTTTAGTTGGGGGCTTATGATTTTTTTCTTATTAGGTATATTTTTCTTTTTTCTTAAATATAAACATTTACTTTCTAAATATGTGTTGCTGTTTTTAGCAAGTACTATTTTATATGCTATGCTACTCTCTACTTATATTAATGCTCATAGTTACTACCAACTCCCATTCACTCATTTATTTGCGCTGGGGGTTGCTTATTCTTTTTTTAACATAGGAATACTACTTAAAGAATTTTTGGGGAGACAATATTTAAAATATGCTCCATTACTAATTTTAATAATCCTCGCACCCTCAATAAAAGCTAGCACAGATGTGCAGTTTGATACTGTTTTTTTCGGTTTAGATATAGCAGGTAACTATCTAAATAAGCATATGGAAAGAACAGAAAGATTTCTTGTAGTTGGGCATGCACAGTCGGTTGCGGTTTGTACATATTCAGATAGACGGTGCCACCTTACAGAAAGCCCCGAGCTTGACCAACTCAAATTTTTGGAGTACAATAGAAGTGTATCTTGGATTTTTATCTACGACCAATACGGCTTTTTCAGAGCTCAACAGAACCAAGAATTCTTCAATTATGTAGCAAAAAATTACAAAATAGCAGAAGCAGGTTTTATAGGGGTAGGACAGAATGTCCAATTAAAATATTTAATACTTAAAAAAGGGGGAATATTAGAATTAAACATTAGTGGTGATAATATTCAGAAAGTTGCGGAATATAAACTAACAAAAATGAGCATTCCATTTTACATCAAAAATTTTGATATTTAATTTTTTGATAAAATATTATTAAAATTGATATGAAAAAGGAAAAATTAATTAAAAAGGAAGAGATTTTTCATGATGCCTGGGCTACTTCTATTAAACTTTCTGATATAAAAGTTAATGAATTCTTTGAAGCATCCACCGCGCCAGAAAACAGATTTATAATAAAAAAACTGGGAAATATAAGAAACAAAAAAATTTTAGATATGGGTTGCGGTGCTGGGGAAGCCGCAGTTTATTTTGCAAAAAAAGGCGCAAATGTAATTGCTACGGATATTTCGCAAGAGATGCTTAGTATAGTAAAAAATTTAGCAAAACTATACAAAGTCAACGTGAAAACTTTCAAATGCCCTTCTCATAAAACACCTTTCCCAAACGATAGTTTTGACATTGTTTATGCTGCGAACCTTCTTCATCATGTTAATATTGAAGAAACATTAAAAGAAGTAAAAAGAATATTAAAAAAGGGGGGCATATTTGTTTCGTGGGATCCTTTAGGTCATAATCCTATTATTAATGTATATAGAAAGATAGCAAAAGAAGTAAGAACCCCTGATGAGCACCCTCTTAAAATGGGGGATTTGAAAATTTTCAAAAAATATTTTTGTAGTGTAGAATACAAAACAACATGGTTTTTTACGTTATGGATCTTTCTAAGATATTACTTTATAGAAAGAATAGACCCAAATAAAGAGAGATATTGGAAAAAAATACTGATAGACCATAAGAAATTAGAGAAAACATATTATAGACTTGAAAAAATTGATAATCTCTTTCTTAAATTATTCCCTTTTATGAGGCGTTTCTGCTGGAATATCACAATAATTGCGGTAAAATAAACATAGCTTGAGAGTTAAAATTTATATCTAATTCTTTATTTTATATTATTTTACTTCTTCTTCAATAATATATCGGGGTCTTTTTTTAGTTTCAAGATATGTTTTACCTATATATTCGCCGATAATCCCTAAAGTTATTAATTGTATGCCGCCTATAAAATAAATTGGGGTAACTGTTGAGGCCCAACCGGGAATTGCTTTCCCAGAAATTTTTAATTCAATAGCATATAGTATCATTGCGATGCTAAAAAAAAACACAAACAAACCAATAACTCCCACCACTCTTAACGGAACTAAACTAAATGATGTTATACCTTCAAAAGCAAAAGAAAGCATCTTTTTTATTGGGTATTTCGTCTTTCCTGCAAATCTCTCTTTTCTATCATAATAAACAAAAGATGATTCAAATCCTAATAAAGGAAAAATTCCTCTTAAGAAAAGATTTCTTTCTTCAAATTTTTCAAGGGCTTCAAGAGCTCTTCTACTAGCAAGTCGGTAATCTGCATGGTTTTCTATTATTTGCACACCTAAATATTTCATTAGTTTATAAAAAAATAAAGCAGTCCATTTTTTAAAAAAACTGTCTTTATCCCTTTTCTTCCTTACACCATACACAATATCGTTACCTGCTTTATACTCTTCAATAAACTTAGGTATTACTTTTATATCATCTTGAAGGTCCGCATCGATGCTTATCACACAATCGGCATCTTTTTTAGCTTCCATAAGCCCTGCAAAAAGAGCATTTTGGTGTCCGCAGTTTTTTGATAGTTTTATACCCCTTAAATTTTTATAATTCCTGTTAAGCTCTTTTATTATACTCCAAGTTTTATCTTTACTTCCATCATCTACAAAAAGAAGAAAACTTTTTTCATTTATTTGTGAATTTTTTATAAGATTTTTTATAGAAACTAAAAGATTCTTTGCCGTTTCCCTAATCACTTCCTCTTCGTTATAACAAGGAATAACTATTGCCAGCACAGGTAGCTGCTTCATTTTCTTATAACTACACATAAGGTATTTAAATGAATATATATAAATGTTACCTTATGTTCAGTAAAAATATTAAGCCAATATTTTTTATGATTTTATGCACTTTTTTAATAACCATCGCCCAGATGTTATGGAAATATTCTGTTTCTTATAAAAATAATAATACAAGCTTATTTTTTTTATTTTTTTTTGTAAGCGGGCTTTTTTTGTATGGAATAGGAGCTTTATTTATGATTGTATCTTTTAAGTTAGGAGAACTTTCGGTTTTACATCCTCTATTTTCACTTAGTTATGTGTGGGTTGCTATAGCATCACCATTAATTTTTCCCTCAGAAGCAATGTCGTTATACAAATGGCTGGGGATAGTTTTGATAACGGTCGGAGTTATTTTTATAACAAGCGGAGGAAAAAAATGACATCTGCCTTTCCGATACTAATAGTACTATTCACTTCGTTTTTAGGGGGGGTAGCAGCTTTATTAATTAAAAAAGCTTCACAAAAGTTTAGTTTTAATATTTCTTTAATAACAAAAAATAAACTATTAATCATCGGATTCTTTTTATACATAATAACATCAATTCTTTTTTTAGTGGCTTTGAAATTCGGTTCGCTTGTTGAATTATTCCCTTTAACTTCCACTACTTATATTTGGTCAGTTATTTTATCTGCCAAATTCTTAAAGGAAAAAATAAATATTTACAAAATATTAGGCATAGCGGTAATTATTTTGGGGGCTTTTTTTATAGTTCATTAAAATTACTCGTGTTTAGAAAATATTTAAAAACAAAACCTCATTTAAACAATAAATTATGAAAACATATATAGTAATAGCGGCATATAATGAAGAAAAATCAATCGCAAAGGTAATAGACGACCTAAAAAACCATGGCTACAAAAATATAATTGTAGTTGACGACGGAAGCAGCGACAAAACTTACGAAATTGCTAAAAAAAAGAATGTTTATGTATTGAAACACATAATAAATCGGGGGCAAGGTGCTGCTTTAAAGACAGGCATAGATTTTGCCCTTTCAAAAGGAGCAGATATAATTGTTACTTTTGATGCAGATGGCCAGCATTTAGCAGAAGATATTGAAAATGTTATAAAACCAATAGCAAATAAAGAAGTTGATGTTGTTTTAGGTTCCAGGTTCCTAAACAAAAAAGTAAAAGTACCATTTCTCAAAATGTTGATTTTAAAAGGCGGAGTAATATTCACTTGGGTTTTTTCAGGAATAAAGCTCACAGACACTCACAACGGCTTCAGAGCATTTTCAAGAGATGCTGCTAAAAAAATAAAAATAACACAGGATAAGATGGAACACGCTTCTGAAATTATTGATGAAATAGCGAAGAAAAAGATAAAGTTTAAAGAGGTTCCTGTTAAAATAATATATAGTGAGTACTCAAAAGCAAAAGGTCAAAGCATATTCAATAGTATAAAAATAGCTTTCAAACTGATAATGAGCAGATTAATGAGGTGAAAAAAAATGATAAACCTACTCCAAATTGTTGTTTTGTTGTTTAGTATTTTCGCGATTAGCAGAGCTTTTTTAAGATATAAAGACAAAAAAATATCATTTTCAAACTTAGCATTATGGTGTATTGTTTGGGCCGGCGCTATTGTTGTTGTAATGCTCCCCCAAACAAGCTTCTTTTTTGCAAATATACTAGGAATACAAAGAGGAGCAGATTTTGTAGTTTACATAAGTATAATAATAATATTTTACTTACTATTCAAACTTTATGTAAAAATAAATTCTGTAGAAAAAGAAATAACAGAAATCATAAGGGAGATTGCTATAAAAAAACAAAAGAAAAGATAAAGAGATAAACTAAAAAATGAAGATATTAATCATAACTGAATATTTTCCAGAATCAAAAAAAGGAGACATTTCAGGCGGTGTTGAATCAAGAGCATTTTATATTGCTTCGGAGCTAGCAAAGGAGAACGATGTAACAGTAATATGCGGCAGAACAGGAAATTCAAAGGCGAAAGATAATTTTTTTGGCATTAAGATTATAAGACCCGTAGTACATAAATACTCTCATAATGCTTCTTTTTTTTTGAGATTAAGATTTGCTATCAAAGCTTATAACACAGCAAAAGAGATGAAAGCAGATATTGTAGACGGGTATAATTTTATATCTTATTTGCCAGCATACTTCGCAGCTAAAAAAATAGGAGCAAAAAAAATTGCTACCTACCACGAGACGTGGGTTGGTGAGTGGATAAAAAATAAAGGTTTAATCACAGGTATATTCGGTAGTCTGTGGGAGAGATTTGTTTTAGGACTAAAATGGGATAAAATAATCTCGGTAAGTGAATTCACAAAGAAAAAACTTGTTGAAGCGGGGGTGCCTGAAAAAAAAATAGTTGTTATACCGAATGGGGTTAAATTGAGCTTGTATAATAAAATTAAAACTAAAAAATCAAAAAACCCAACTATCTGTTGCATTTCAAGGCTTGTTAAAACAAAAAGAGTAGATGACTTAATAAAAGCAATTTCAATCGTAAAAAAAGATATACCTAATGTTGAATGTAAAGTTATAGGCGTTGGCGAAGAAAGGAAAAACCTAGAAAAACTCGCATCAAGAATAGGAGTAGCTGAAAATGTTAAGTTTTTAGGTAGATTAAGGAAACATAGCGATGTTATAAAAGTAATAAAATCTTCTCATCTGCTATGTCACCCAAGCGTTATTGAAGGTTTCGGTATTGTAATTATTGAAGCTATGGCTTCTGGGGTTCCCTATATTTGCTCAAACATAACCCCTTTAATTGAAATTACGCATGAAGGAAAAGGCGGTTTAATATTTGAGCAGAAAAATTATGTAGACCTCGCTAGTAAGACCCTCTTAATGTTAAAGAATAAAGAGTTATACAACCAAAAAATAAAAGAAGGAATCAAACTAGCAGAGAATTACAGCTGGGAAAATATCGCAAGAAAAGTGGAGAACGCTTACAAACAATGAGAATCTGTATGATGATTGACGGATGGGTACCAGTTTATGGAGGAGGACAAAATCATGTTTGGGAAATATGCAAACATCTTATTAAAGAACATAACTGCAACATTGATCTTTATGTCCGTTCTTTGAAAGATGACAAAGGAAAAGTTTATAGCAATAACGAGAATCATTTTAATGGTAAATTAAAAATAATAAGGGTCGGACCGGCATTTAAGTTTTTCAACCCGTTAGGTAGATTATTACATATATTACTAACACCATTTTATATAAAAGGAAATTACGACATTATACATGCTCATGCGTATATGTCTGCTTTCCCGGCAAAAATAACAAAATTTTTCAAGAGAATTCCCTTAATCTTTACTGTACATGGAACAGGCCTTGAAGTTATGGAAGAATTAAGCTCGTGTAGATTATCTGCAAAAATAAAAAGATTTCTCGAAAAATTAATACTTTTAAAAATGAAGTACGACCTAGAAATAACCGTAAGTAGAGATTTTCTTAAATACAAAAACAAGAATAAGGTTATATATATCCCGAATGGCGTAAATATAGAAAAGTTTGACAAAGTAAATGTAAAAAAAGAGAAAAAAAATTTTAAAATAATCTTTGTAGGGAGGTTGTGCAAACAAAAAGGGGTAATATATCTTTTAAAGGCAATGAAGAAAATTATAAAAGAAAATAAAAATATAATCTTACATCTTGTTGGTGATGGGGAAGACAAAAAGGAACTTGAAGAATATACCCGAAAGATGGGCTTAGAGAATTATGTAAAATTTTGCGGTCCTCTTTTTGGTAATGAACTTATTAAAGAGTATAAATCGTCCCACTTGTTTGTACTTCCATCTTTATACGAAGGACAATCTTTAACATTGCTCGAAGCATGGGCGTCTAAACTCCCAGTTATTGTAACTTCTGTAGGAGACAATCCTTATATTGTTAAAGATGGTTTGAACGGATACCTTGTAAAACCAAGAGATTCTGGTTCATTAAGCAAAAAAATATTGTTTTTGTTATCCAGCAAAGAGTTAAATATTTTAGGTGAAAATGGTTATGATTACGTGAAAAGAAATCACTCATGGGGAAAAATTGCTTCAGATTTATTTTTACAATACCAAAAATTTATTAAAAAGGTTTAAAATGAAAAAAACAAAACTTAATATAGGTTGCGGAACTAAAACATTTAAAGATTATATTAATGTTGATTTTGTAAAAGGAAAAGATGTAGATATTTGTTTTAATCTTAATAAATTACCTTGGCCATTCAAATCAGATAGCATTGAAGAGATATATGCTGATAATATTTTAGAACATCTTGATGATTTTGATAAATCACTTAGAGAGTGTCATAGAATTCTTAAGAAAGGCGGGATACTATTGATAAAAGTTCCTTACTTCTCAAATCCTGGAGCATTTACTCCAGACCATAAATCTTTTTTTAACTTAGATAGTTTAGACATATACTGTTCAAATACTCCTCATACTACTAACTTAAAAAGACCATTATTCGAGATGGTTTATAAGAAGATAACTTTTTTAGACGAATATAAAAAAAGCTTTTTTTTGAAGTTATGGTTTTTCTTACCAAAGATGTTGTACAGAATATCTCCAGTTGCTTACATCTGGCTGTTTAGTTATCTTTTCCCAGCTTCAGAAATTCATTATAAACTCAAAAAAATATAAAAATGATTCCAAAGGTAACAGTATTAATATTAAACTGGAACGGTAAACATTTCCTGAAAACCTGCCTCGATGCGCTGTTTAAAAGCACATACAAAAACTTTGATGTAATTCTGCTGGATAATGCAAGTAACGATGGATCTGTTGAATTTATTAAAAAAAACTATGCTGATAAAATAAAAAATAAAAAATTAAAATTAATTATTTCGCCTAAAAATCTGGGGTTCGCGGGAGGAAACAACGAGGCGTATAAACATGTAAGTAAAAATACAAAATATGTAATTCTATTAAACAATGACACTAAAGTAAAAAGTAACTGGATGGAGGAAATGGTTAAGGTTATAGAAAAAGATCCTTTATGTGGCGGAGTATGTTCGATAGATAATAATATACTATATTATAAAAAAAAGTGGGTAACATACAACCTTGTTGGCGACCCGATATTCTTCCTGCAGAACAATAAAAATAAGAAGTTTATCGAAGCCATAATGCTTGCGGGATGTTCTTTCTTGTTCAGGAAATCTTTGGTTGATAAACCTTTTGACGATGATTATTTTGCGTACGCTGAGGATATGTATCTTAGCTGGCTTCTAAGGCTTAAAGGTTACAGCCTTAAGTATTCCACAAAGGCATATTTTTATCATTTTACCGAAAGCACTAAGAAGCGAAGTAATAAGTTAAATAAATTTTTATTATATCACGGTACGAAGAATAAGCTGATGAATTTGTTTATTTTTTATGAAACAAAAAACATAATTAAAATTTTTCCGCTAATATTTCTAAGCCAGTTGATATTAAATATTATCCAGCCGACAAGAATTCCAATTTCTTTAAAAGCATACTGGTGGTTAATTATTAACATGAGAAGAATTTTAAAAAAAAGAAAGTACATTCAAGCACAGAGAAAAGTTCCAGATAAAGATCTTATTAAAATGCAAAGTTATAAACTATATTCGGAGCTTAATAAAGAAATAAAACTTAACTCTGTTACAAAAATTTTGCTACATATTACAAATTTTTTTATTTTTATTTATTGTTTTATGGTTGGGTTAAAAACAAGGGAATTTTTAGATTAAATTAAATCTTTTTTGCTACAGAAGAAAGAACAGCAGAACCATGCCCCGAACCGCACGCAATATCTAAAACGGTTTTGTCTTTGCAGTAATTCTTTGCAAAATATACCTTAAAATGTGGTCTGCAAATCTTTTTTCTCCCAAAAAAAGATTCTTTCATTGCGCGTTCTCTGTGAATTTCATGATATCATTAATATATCTTTTTCCCTTTAAAAAGATTCCTTACTGCCCCAAAAATAAATCCCGAGACATAAACAATATCAAAAACAGGTTTAAAAAATATTCTTTTTAAGTTTCTTAATGTTAAACTGATGAATAATAAATATGTAATTATTAACGATAAACCTACATAAGGAGTAGCATAAGGAAATTTTATAAAAAATATGAAGATTATGCATAATATTGAAATTAATAAAATAACTTTTTTGATATGTCTTTTTATGTACAACTTGATATAGTACGAGTTAGTTGCAAAAGAACCGCCAATCCACGAAATCTGCCTGAATACCTCTTTAAGATCTGTAGGATTGTTATGATAACAAGTTGCGTTTACCGCAATTGAGGGAATTTTTAATTTGTCGTAAATTGTAGAATCATCAAAATATCCCTTTGAAGGATCGAAACCGCCAACTTTCATAAAATCTTTTTTTCTTATTGCGCGGTATATCTGTGATTTCGTCCCTTCTTTGTAAACGCCTCTTTTCAATCCCCATAAAGAAGCCCATACATTATCTTTATTTGCAACGTATTCCTTATTATGCCATGTTCCAACATATTTTCCTTCAATTATAGGTTTTGTAAGATTTTTTATATAATCTTTATCAAACTCCATATCCGCATCAACAAAAACTAATATTTCTCCTTTTGCGTGTTTAGCCCCGAGGTTTCTTGCCCTGCCAGGCCCGCCGTGGCTTTGTGATAGAAGTTTTATTCTTTTATCTTCTTTCATGAATTTTCTTACGATACTTATTGTTCTGTCAGTGCTACCATCGTCAACTATAATCAATTCAAAATTTTTATAGCTCTGCGAGAGAAGTGTAGAAATACACCTAGAAATATACTTTTCTTCGTTATATGCGGGTATGATTATAGAAATTTTCATTTTTTAACCTCTAATAACACATGAAGTTCCGCAGCGGGTAAAATGTAACAGAAATATCTCTGATAAATTCTGTGGAACTTTGTTATTAAAAAATCAATAGGTAAAGAATATTTACTCTTCATAAATTGAGCCCCCAGCCAGCAAATAATATTCTTCTCTTTAATATATTAAATCGAGCTTTTGAATAATAAGAGAATCCCGAGTTATCTGTGAAGTATTCAAAAGTATTATATGTGAATTTTCTTTTATGTGTAGGGTCATTATCATGTTCAGGGTTGGCAAAATAGGGTACTCTTATTTTTATCAATGCTTTATTTTTGCATATTCTATGCAGTTCTTCCATAACTCTACATAAATCTGAGAGATGTTCAAGAACATGGTTACATATAACCTCTTCAAAAGTATCATCTTTAAAAGGGTAAGGAAATTTTTCTAAACCCCAAACTACATCGATACCTGGAAGTTTTGCACAGTCTAGATTAACATAACCCGGTATTATATCCCTCCCGCTTCCGAGGTTCAATTTATTTTTCATTGTTTTCACTTTGGTTTAGCGTATGTTGTAAAAAGAGCCGTAGCATTTTAATATTTTTGCTGATATTTTATCTCTTTAAGTATTTTGCTTAATTCACGATATGTAGGTTTTCCATTTACAATGCGGTATGGAGCAATTGCGAAGCTTGTTTTTCTTTTTTAAGCAAATCTTTCATTCCTCTTAACGATTCTATTTCTGCGCATTCTATGTCCATTTATGAAGTCTATTTTTTTAATTCTGTTTAATTTAACAAAGGTGTCTAAACTCGTTACTTTTATCTTTTTCTATTTTTCCTTTTTTCGCTAATACAACCTTCAACATGCGATCCTATCTCGCCTTTCTTGTAGAATTTTAACATACAATCTCACTATATAAAGCTCCCATCGGAATAATTTCAATATTTTTTATCCTATTCAATCTATTTCTTGTAAGGAGGATAAGATTTGTTCTATCAGGTTCAAATGCGAAGATTTTACCACTTTTTCCTATTCTTTTACTTGCATATATCGAAACAAACTAGCATATGCCCAGCATCAATTATAACATCCCCTTCTTTTAGTTAATACTCCTTAAAATAACTTTCAAGTATCATTTCTGTATCATCAAATGCGCCCCGTCTTATTTTCATATCAATATCCCTTACGATACGATAAAGAAATCATATATGAAATTGTATTGAATTTTTTATTTCTTTTTAATTTATAGTTAAACCGCCGAAGAATGTTTTTTATTCTTGACTCAGGTAGTTTTATTAGAGGATTTATTATTTTCATTTCATTATCCTCGTTTTGATTGTTTTCAGCTCTTTGATATTTAAAGTTTTTGTCGCAATAGCAATGAAAATATACGCTAAAATTCCACATAGTACAGATAGAATAATTTTAGGGAGTGGTTGAATTAAAAGATACTTTTTAAGAATTATTAAAATCACTAAAAATAAGAGAGAGCAGAAAATAATCTTGCCCCATTCAACTACTGGAATTCTGAATTTTATCTCTCTTTTCAGCTGGATTACGCTTAGAATCCCAATTAAGCTGATAGCTATGGCAGTTGCTATCGCGGCCCCAATTATGCCAAAAGAAGGTATTAATACAAAATTCAGTGTAAAATTCAATAGCGCCGCAAATGCAGTTATTTTTGCATTTACTGCAGGTTTACCTAACCCAGAAAGTATCGCGCCATTAATCTGACCTATTGTAAAGAAGATTGCTGCTATTGACAGAACTTGGAGAATAAAAATTCCCGAAGAATACCCTCCACCAAATAAAATGTTTATTATAGTGTCCGGAAAAATAAACATTACAATTGTAATTGGCAGCACGATAAAAATACTATATTTGTAAATTAATTCGATACCTTGCTCCATCAGTTTTAGGTGTTTTTTCTTAAGCATCTCAGAAGTGAGGGGGAGAAGGATTATTGCAATTGAGCTTCCAAAGAACCACAGCAAGCTAGCAGTAGGCATTGCTACATTGTAAACAGCAACTTCATCCAAAGTTTTGAAATATGTTATCATGACAGTATCTGTTGAAGTTATTACGCTAGACGCTACTGTTGTTATTATTATAGGAAGACCAAACAAGAAAATTTTTTTTGAGGTATCCCTAAATGCTTTGGTTTTAGTTTTTAAAAAATTTGGGAACAAGCGAGTTAAAAAATAAGGCATGTAAATTAAAAAGGATAAAGAGTAAACAAGTATGTACGATATGATTGGAGAAAAAATCGTTTTGCTAAAATTAAATAAAACTATTGTTGAAACAAGTACGAAAAACATCCTTGCAAAAAGTGCAAATGAATACCATAATGATTTCTGATACCCTCTGAATATTGATAAAAATAGATTTTCAATTGGCGCAAGAAAAACAAAAATTGCAGCCATTCTTACCCCCCTTACTGCTAAGTCATTTTTAAAGTACAGTTTAGCTAGATAAGGAGCAAGAACCCAAAATACAGTTGCTAGCACAAAAGAAGTTGCCAGCTGAAATACTATTGTAAAAATAATCGCTGATTTTATTTTTCCATTTTCGTTACGAACCTTGAACTCTGCAATAAACTTTGATAGCGACTCGTTAAGTCCCATCTGCTGCAGAATTGAAAAAAGTCCAAATGTTCCGAATATTGAATAAAGAAGCCCAAATTCTACAGAAGTTAGTGTCCTTGCTATGATTATCCTTACAAGATAGCCGCATATGGCAGCTAAAACAGTAAAAACAAAAACAAACAAACTACCCACTACAACTTTTTTTGTATAGTCAGTCATTTATAAACAGAATTTTATTTTGTATATAAATCTAATCAAAAACCTTATAAATAAGCTACGCTTTTATTGCTATCAGGACGGCCATAGTGGTCTGGTAATACCCGAACCCGTTTCGAACTCGGAAGTCAAGCAGGCCAACGTTCCTTCCATTACTGCGCTCCGCGCGGGAAAGAAGGAAAGCTGTCCGCCTCTTTTTTTGCAAATTTAACAAGTTAATATTTTCGTATTTTAACTCTTTATTCTAAAAAAATACTAAATTTTAAAATAAAATTAAAAAAATTTATTTTTTTGCTAAAGTTATCTCCATAGTAGAAACTCTTACCTGTTTTCCTTCTTTGTTTTTAAATTCTTCTGAATCAATTTTTATGTCTTTTATATCCACTTGGTCTTGTAAAAATCTTTTTCTTACAACCTCTGCTACATCTACTGCTTTGTAGATAAATTTTCCTCTTGCTTTTATAACCACTTCATTTGCGTTTTTTGTAGTAAATTGCATCACTACACCCGTCACATAGTTCATAAGTGGTTTCGTTCCTATAAACATTGAGTTGTCTTCTGTCATTTTATCACCCCCTTGTTTTTACACTGAGCTTTCAGCATTCTTTTTTTCAAGTCGTGT
>JAWAEZ010000009.1:4116-17957 GCA_038890975.1 Candidatus Woesearchaeota archaeon | reverse complement strand
AGATGGGGTAACGGGAGTAGCGAATCTTACTAACACAACATTTTCAAAAAAATATTGGAATGGGACGGCAGCAGCAATTATAGATGTTTATTGGTATATTGATGCGTATGCTAATTACTCAAACGGTTCTGCAGCCGCAGGTGTTAATATAACTGCGTGGGACATATTCGGGACGCAAATATTCAGCGATGTAACAGACAACAACGGTAGAATAGAAAGAAAAATAATAAAAGAATACACACAAGATAATTCAATTGTTACATATTACTCAAATTATACATTTAATGCTTCTTTAAATTTTTATAAAACAAGAAGCGAATCGGTGAATGTCAGCACTAATAGAAATATACTTTTCATATTCTCCAACAGCCCCCCTACAAAACCTTATCTTATTTCTCCTTCGCCTGAAGAGATACTTATTGAAAGAAATCCAACTTTTAAATGGTCCGCTTCTACAGATGAAGACGGCAACAATATAACTTACAATCTTATTGTAGATGATAACAGCGATTTTAGTTCTCCGGAAATAAACATTAGTCAAGAAGAAACAAATTATACAACTTTAAACATTTTAGGGTTTACTACTTATTTTTGGAAGGTTATTGCACGGGACTGGAAAGATAGTAACGAAAGTATCACTTCTAATTTTACAATAATTAAAGCAGTATCTTGTTCTTTGCCTGTTAATTCAATTAATTTTGAAAATATCCTTCCAAGAACATCAGAAGACACCACAGATAACTCTCCACAACCATTTGTTGTACAGAACAATGGAAATATAAATCTTAACATTAAAATAAATGCAACCAGTTTGTGGAACAGTGTAGATAATCCTTCAGAATATTATAAATTCAAAATAAGAGAAAAAGAAGCGCACGCTTATTTAAGTGCTATTGAAGAATGGACTAATTTCACAAAAACAGAACCATTAGAATCTATAACACAACTTAACTATTCTGACCAAAATGACGATGCAATAATAGACATATTCATTAAGGTGCCTGCGGACGAAGGAGCGGGTGAAAAGTTATCAACAGTTAAAGTTTGGTGCGAAGATGCGTCTTAAAAAAATACTAAACTGGATAATGATATTTTTGTGGGCTATATCATTTTCGGAATGTTGTTTAGCAATAGGTATAGGTGCCCCGGAAATAACTATTGTCCCGAAAGGAACAAAAATGCTTGATTTATATGTTATCAACGACGAGCAAAAAGATATGGTCGTTGATATATCGGTTTCGGGATTTCTTAAAGAAAATATTAAATTAAGCACAGATACATTATACTTTTCTGCTTCAGAAAAAATAAAAAAATTTTCTATAACAATAAATTTCCCAAATAAAATAGAAGGGGACACCAGAATAATTGTCTCAGAAAAATCCAATCGTGAAGAAATAAAGGCAGTAGCTTACGCTTCTTATCTAATAAAAATTGAGAACCCCCAAATACAACAACAAATGACTTTTTCCCAAGAAACAACTAAAACAATATACCGCGAAAGCGAGAAGGAGGAATCTTCTTTCCAGGATGATTATGAAAGAAACATAAATAAAACACAAGAACAAGAATCTGAAGAAATAAAAAATAAAGAACAAGAAGAAGAAACTGAAGTCATAAGAGAAAGAAAAACAATGATAGATAATAATCAACTGAATGATATTATTGAAGAAAGAAATAATACACAAAAAGTATTAAGAGAAGAAATATTTAGTATTAATAATCTGCTATCAATAATATTATTTATAGCAATTATTTTTAACATAGCAATTATCTACGACATTAAAAACAAAAAGAAAAAAGAAGAGTACTATAAAAACAAAATAAATGAGGAAGATGAAGAAAAATTAAACTTTAAATTAAATGAAGGATGGCGATAAAAAGTGGTAAATAATAAACCTTCAAATAATAAAATAAATAATAAGATTGAAAGCGACACTACACAACATTATTATAGTTCAAAACAAAATAGTATATTCAAATTGAAAAAGATTTCTGCTTTTTTGTTGGGAAGCAAGTTTGAGTTTTTTACGGCGCCCGGTGTTTTTAGCAAGAATAAAATTGATAACGGCACTTACATTCTTATAGAGAATGCGCAGGTTAAAGAAAAATCTAAACTTTTAGATCTAGGATGCGGTTATGGTGCTGTAGGCATTGTTTTTGCGAAAGTAAAAAAATGCGATGTTGTGATGGCTGATTCTAACGAGAGAGCAGTTGAGCTTGCAAAAATGAATGCTCATTTGAATGGTGTAAAATGTGATGTTAGAGTTACCAACATTTTTCAGGGGATACCCGAAAAATTTGATACAATACTCTTAAACCCTCCTCAAAGCGCAGGAAAAGAAGTTTGTTTTAAAATGATTGAGGCGGCAAAAGAGCACTTAAACAAAAAAGGAACATTACAGATTGTAGCTCGTCCTAAAAAAGGAGGAAAAACACTCGCTCAGAAAATGATAAAGGTTTTTGGTAACGCTTATGAAATAGCAAAAGGAGCGGGGTATAAAGTCTATTTGAGCGTTATGGATAATTAAATCTCCTTAATACCTTCTTGCGTTAAAGCTACAAGACGAATAGCCAATCCGAGTTTTAGCAATGCAGAGATAAGAGCCATATGTTCTTTTCCATCGCCGGATACGAAATTTACAGCAACTTCTGTACCTTTTATTTTATCTTTTAACAAATTTTTTATATCTTCTACAAGCTCCATAATTGGCTTTTTGGAATCAATAACTACCATTTGAGCGTTTTTTCCGTTAGTAAATTTCTCTTTCCCAAAATCATTGGTTAATATAACGATATTCTCCCATGTACCTTCATTAATCAATCGTGAAACATGCCCCCAACTCCCTTTTCCAGTGCTTACAAGAGTTATTAGTTCGGTCATTTAAACAAGACATAATAGGATATATATAAATTTAATGTGTGGTAGAAGTGGCTTCTTAAAATAAAATATAAATCATATTTTAAAAAATTTATGAGATTTATAAAAATAAAAAATACAATCTATGATTACGAAGAATATAAACTAAAAATAAAAAATCTAAAAGACATAGTTAAAGAAGCAATTGAAGGATTAATAAACAGCTACGGTTTCGTAAAAGAAAATGAATTATTATTCTACAACGAAAAATATGATATAGAATTAAAGCTACACTTCAAAAATAGAAAAAAATTTAAGTTTATTTAATTATAATAATACGCTAAAAGTAAATAAAAAATTATTTCAGAATTCATAAATTTTTTTCTGTTTTCTTTTGTGCTCTTCTAAGTATTTTGGAGGCTCTACAAGTTTATATTCAAAACCCCAATCTTCAAGCATTTTCTTAGCATTCGCACTTATTTTAGGACATGCGAGTATTCCTCTAACATCTTTTATGCCTTTCAACTCTTTTATTTTCTCAACATACCTTCTCAATTGTGTCACGGCTTTTAAATCTCCATTTTGTCTTTTACATTCTATAACTACAAGTTTTTTATTTTTGTCATAGCCAAATACATCAATAAATCCGTATTTTGTGTGTTCTTCTCTGCTTAAAGGTTTGAATCCTTTTTCTATTATTTCTGGTCTCCTCATTATCATTTCTGCCATATGTTTTTCTGTTCCGGTGATATCTATTTCTTCGCTGTCTTCTAATATACACATATTTACGAAGTGTATTTTATGAAGTTGTATATTCATGAAATCTTTTAAAAAAGAATTTTTTGATACCAAAAAGAAATTATTTTTTTCTTCAATAATTTTATGCACGCTTCCTTCCTTCATATAATTTATCGGATTAGTTCCTTTTGGCTTATGTACAAGTAAATTTCCATCTGGTTTTATTATTATTAACCTATCGCCTGGTGGCAAAAAACTTTCAACTCTCCCAGAATAATTTACAGAACAATTCGCAGAGATTACTGTTGTTTCTTTGTTTTGGATAGCATCCTTTATTTTTTCTATTAATTGCTTCATCTTAAAAATTTGGTTGGTATATTAAAACAATTTATATACATCTTATCGTAACTCAATATTTAATATTTTTCATTTTCTAAATTTATTAAAATTTTATTAAAAAATTATATTTATGATAATAAAAAATTTTTTAATATGCACAAAATTAGTAATTTTTAATGTCTTTTAAAACATTCATTATAAAAATCGCATTGCCCTCCATTCCATTTGCATAATCTCGTTACATTCTTAGGGTAATCTTCTATATTATCTGATTCTGTTTTGAAATGTATCTCTTTTATCTGTTTTATGGCATCGTCGATCATTCCCTCATCTAAATCAATAGTGACTTCTTTATCCCTAAGAAACCATATTCCTATTTTGTCTGGCAGACGATTATGCTTTTCCTTATATAAAAGTGCATAAATAGCAAGTTGTAATTTATATTCTGGGGTGAGTTCGAAATCTTTGCTTGTTTTGTAATCAATAATTTTTATTTCGCCATTAATATTTTCTATGACATCTATAAACCCCTTAACAAGATAATTCTGGCTTACATATTCTTTTTCCCTTTCTACAGGTTTTAGTTTATTAAACGCTTCTTTGAAGCTGCCCTCTTTTTCTATTTTTTCAAAAAAAACTTGAAGCCAGTTAGCAAGCATTTCCGCAATTTCTTGCCTTGCTTCTATTAAATCTTTTTCTTTCGCACCTACATTTTCAAAATTTTCAAGACTTTTGAGCCAGCAGGCGTTAAAAAGATTTTTCATATAATAAAGAAGTTCCTTTTTGTAGTTTTCCTCACTGAAATGTTTAATGTCGATATCAAAAAATTTTTCTAAAATTGTATGGACCAGCTTACCTTTTACGGAGTATATACTATCTTTAGTTGGCAACCCCACTATATACTGATAATAATATCTTCTGGGGCAACGCTTATAAACATTTATAGATGAAGGGCTTTGAATCCTTTTTGACATAAAAAAAATTAGTTTAGTTTATTTAAAAAATTTTTGTCATAAAAAAGAGTGATTAAATAAATTTATAAATAAGTTAATTTTTTTGAAAAAATGTGATGATTATAACACTTAGAGAAATTCTTGATTTTTTTTTAATGTCATTAATAGTAGGGTATATTTTTTCTGATATTTTTAGAAAAGATTTCAAAAGGGTTATTGACTTAAGAGCGATTCTAATCGCAGCTTCAATAACAGTCCCTGCCATAGCTCTTCACGAGTTAGCACACAAATTTACTGCAATAGCGTTTAATTTGCAAGCTACTTTCCATGCAGCATACCCTTGGCTTATGATTGGTGTTGTTTTAAAAGCGCTTAACGCAGGGTTCATATTCTTCGTGCCGGCGTATGTTTCTATAACTGGCACGAGCACACCCCTAACTCAATCGATTGTTGCAGTTTCGGGACCGCTGATGAATCTTCTCCTGTTTCTTGTCAGTTTGGTGGTCCTGAAACTGAACATCTTAAAAAATAAGAATCATATTTTCATAGCTGTTGTTTCAAAGAAAATAAATGGGTTTCTTTTTGTTCTTAACATACTACCAATACCCGGCTTTGACGGTTTTCATTTTTTTTCTGGTATAATAAAAACATTTTTTTAAAAAAAAATCGTTTAATAAAATAATTAAATGTAATAAAAAATTAAATAAAAAAAAGAATTGCATAATTACAAAATTAATCAAAACCTTTATAAAGCAATATTTTTTTGAACTTCAAGAGGATTTATGAATAAAAAAATAATGGATTTTTATGATAAAAATCATAAGAAGCTTTTAGTAATCCCCATAGTAATATTACTCTTTTCTGTTTTTGTGATTTTTAATCACTATTTTAAAACAGGAGAATTCATAAACAAAGGAGTTACACTTAAAGGGGGGTCAGTAATAACAATACAACTAAATTCTCCTACAAATATAATAAAAGTGAAAAACGAACTTAAATTATTAACAAATGAAGATTTAAGCGTAAAAGAATTTTCTTCTTCCACTGGGGAGCAACTTGGTATGATAATTGAAACAACAAGTCAAGACATCTCTTTTATTGAAGATTTTTTCAGAAAAAATTATGATGTTAAAACGATTAATACTGAAACAATAGGGCCTTCGCTCGGTAAAGCATTTTTCCGTCAGGCGATAATATCCGTCGTTGCCGCATTTGCTTTAATGGCAGTGGTTATTTTTATTTATTTCAGATTGCCGATCCCCTCTATTTACATAATAGTATCCGCTCTTGCGGATATATTATTTGCGTGGGCTATTCTCTTGCTCTTTGACATAAAACTTTCAACGGCTGGAATTGCGGCATTGCTCATGCTCATCGGGTATTCAGTTGATACAGACATACTTCTAACAACAAGAGTGCTTAAAAGACAGGGCAGTGTAACAGAAAAAATTTTTGGGGCATTTAGTACAGGGGTTGTTATGACATTATCAGCAATGGCAGCAACAGGTATAGCATATCTTTTAACTCCTTCAGAAATACTAAAACAGATAATGCTTATTTTATTTTTAGGACTGTCTGCTGATTTATGGAACACTTGGCTTTTGAATTCGTCTTTGCTAAAAATTTACATTGAAAAGAAAAAAGGGATTCAAAATGTTTAGCTTTAAAATTTTAAAAAGCGGAAGAGTTGTTTTTTTATTAATTTTCTTATTACTGTCCATTGTGGCAATCCGCCCTCATCCATGGGCAGAAGGCGTTGCTATAAGGGGTGTTGCAAAAGATAGCCCTGCGTACTTTGCAGGAATAGAGAACCCAAAACCCACTGCTGCTCCTACAACAAGAGAAATTATAAAATCTATAAACAACATCCCTATAAGAAATGTTGAAGATTATGCTACAGCATTAGCAAATCTGACACCAAATATTTCTGTAAGTGTTAAGACAAACAAAGGAAATTATAAAGTGATTCCTCAGTACAGGTATGAGATAATAACTCTTCATAACGAAACTACCTATGAAAACAGGACAAGAGAGTTTTACAACTCAACACTAAACAAAACAATTAATATAACAGAAGAAGTTGCAGTTCCTAAGAGAATTAAAAAATATTTTGAGAATGAGTCCCTTGATTTAGGAATTTCTGTTTATAATGCCCCTAAATCAAATTTGAGGTTGGGACTTGACTTGCAAGGCGGTACAAAAGTTCTATTGCAACCTTCAGAAAGCACAACAAAAGAACAAATAGACAACATCATAGCGAGCATGGAAGAACGCCTTAATGTTTATGGAATAAGCGATGTTATAATAAGACCTGTGAGCGATCTTGAAGGAAACCAATTTATAAGTGTAGAAATAGCCGGCCTCTCCGAACAAGAAGTCAAAGATTTAATAACAAGCCAAGGAAAATTTGAAGCTCGAATAGCTAACAAAACTGTTTTTATTGGAGGAGGGGATATAACGCACGTTTGCAAAACAGCAGAATGCTCAGGCATAGACCCGACAAGAGGGTGCGGGCAGTCAGGAAACCAATGGTTTTGTAGTTTTAGATTTGAAATAACTATAACACCCGAAGCTGCAAGGAGGCAGGCAGAAGCAACAAAAGAACTTGAAGTTGTGAGGTTAGAAGGTAATTCTTATCTCAATGAATCCATAGATTTTTATCTTGATGACCAACTTGTTGATTCTCTAAAAATAGGTGCAGATCTAAAAGGAAGAGCTGTTACAGAAATAGAAATTTCTGGTTCGGGGAGCGGAATCACGAGAGAAGCGGCGATTAACGATGCTCTTCAAAATATGAAGCGACTACAAACAATATTAATAACAGGTTCTCTTCCAATAAAATTAGATGTTGTAAAAATAGACAAAATAAGCCCTACTTTAGGAAAAGAATTCTCAAACAGCATATTTATTATGAGTATTGTAGCGATTGTTGCGGTGATTATTGTGATATTCATAAAATACCGCGAAATAAAAATAGTAATTCCTATAACAATAACTTTATTATCAGAAATAATAATTATTCTTGGCATAGCTGCACTTATCGGGTGGAATATTGATCTAGCAGCAATAGCAGGAATTATTGTTGCGGTAGGAACAGGGGTTGATGATCAGATTGTAATAACAGACGAAACACTAAGAGGAGAAGCAAGAATTTTGAACTGGAAAGAAAGGTTCAAAAGAGCATTTTTCATAATAATGGCTGCTTACTTAACAACGGTTGTGGCTATGGTTCCGTTATTATTCGCAGGTGCAGGAATCTTAAAAGGGTTTGCAATAACATCCATACTTGGCGTCTCAATCGGCGTGTTTATAACAAGGCCTGCTTACGCTGCGATGATAGAGAAAATACTGAAAGAAAAATATTAAACATTAGTTAATAAAAAAACAATTATTAGTATAATGAAAATAATAATTAATATTGAAAAAAAGTTTTTTTACATAATTTGCGTAATGTTTTTTTTGTTTATTTTAGCTATTGTAACCGCTTTTAATACTTCAAATCCTGCTAATTTCGGCCATTCATCAGGTGAGGTCTTAGTATCTTTTAGACAAGGTAGAGTCAATATGACTTTACAAGAAGCGATTGACAATGGGGTTTTTAAACCTAAAAAGATTACATTATCGTATGTTAACTGTAGTTTGACTGATACAGTTAGCGCGGATAGGCCGTATTATGCAGTAGCGTCTTGCCCCACAGGCAAATACCTTGCTGGATGGAATTGTTATTGGTCGGAGAATACTAGGGAAAATGAGGAGATTATTGTATACCCGACCTACATAGCGTGTAGATATAAAGATGAAGGAAGCACTGCTTATGCACGGGCATATTGTTGTAATATAAATATAATAGCTAGTTACGATTATTAGAGAATATTGCTATTAAAGTTTAATAATAAAATAATAAAGCTAGTTCTTAACAAACAGATATCTTTAAATAATTTATTGAATATTAAATAGCGTATTGGTATTAAGCAGGTTGTTGTATGAAAATTATCTACTCAAATTGTAACGGCACTTTTCTCTTAACTGACAAAATAGAAGAAAGTACGCTGTTTAAAAAAAACGAAGCTGTTGAGAAATGCCTGCAACTTGAAAGAGGAGAAATAATAAGAGAAGAAAGAGAATTATTAAAAAAATATCCTGATGCTGTTTTAATAAACAAAAAATTTTCCAAAGAAGTGAAGCAACTAGACGATATTAAAAAAACGCGTGAAGTTCTTGGTCTATTTACAAAGAAAAGTAGAGATTATTTTGATATAGGAATATTATTAGCGAAAAGGAAAATTAAAAACAGCGTAAGTTTTGATAATCTCGTTATAAATTGTGTCGGGTGTATTGGCGAGATTGAAAAAACAATAAACCTTTTTTCAAGAAGATTAAGGGAGTGGTATGAACTTTACAATCCAGAATTTTCAAGGGAGATAGAAGACAACATAAAATTTGCCGAAGCAGTAACAAAAAAGACAAAGGAAGAAAGTTTGAAAGAGATGGGGTTGCAAAGAGAAAATTCTATGGGGTCTGATTTAGGAGATGATGATGCAAAACAGATAATTATGTTAGCGCAGAAAATAGTGGAACTCAATAAGTTGAAAGAATTGTATGAAAAATACGCTGAAAAAATTATGAAAAAAAATTGTAAAAATTTACAAGCAGTGGCTGGCACGCTGATAGGTGCGAGATTAATAGCGCTGGCTGGCTCTTTTAAGCGGCTTTCCGAACTTCCTGCTTCCACGATACAACTTCTCGGAGCAGAAAAAGCATTTTTCAGGCATTTAAAAACTGGAGCAAAAACACCAAAACACGGAATAATTGTTCAACACCATCTTGTCCAAAATTCAAAAAATAAAGGAAAGGCCTCCCGGCTTCTCGCCGACAAGATAAGCATAGCTTCAAAAGTTGATTTTTTCGGAGGTAAATTTATGGGAGATGAATTATTAAGGGATATACAAAAAAAATTGGGGGTGGATAAAAATGGGAGTAAAAGTTTATCTTGAAAGGGAAAAAAAGAAAAGAACTATCGGATACATAAAAATGGTTATGGGTATTATCGGATTTTGTATAAGTATAGGGCTTTTTGCAACAGCAGAGAAATACGCACTGCCATTATTTACTTTGGTTGTGTCAATATATATGATATTGGATGCAAGACAAACATTAATTATTGATTAAAATTAATTACCTAAAGAATAATGGAAGATGAAAAAAATAAAAGAGTACAGATTAAAAGGAATTTTTAGCGACGATAAAAACTTTTTTACAATAAACCTCGTTCCAGGCACGCAGGTTTATGGAGAAAAATTAGTTAAACAAGAAGGCATAGAATATAGATGTTGGGATCCTAAAAGAAGCAAATTAGGCGCGGCTATTTCAAAAGGCATATCACAAATAGGACTAAAACCTGGTTATTGTGTTCTTTATTTAGGAGCGGCGACAGGAACAACTGTTTCCCATGTTTCTGATATAGTTGGCAGGGAAGGTTTTGTGTTTGCAGTAGATTGTGCCCCCAGGGTTGTGCGAGATCTTGTTTTTGTATCTGAAAAAAGAAAAAATATACTGCCCATATTAGCAGATGCAAACATACCTTATTCTTATATTCATTTAGTTCCGGAGGTTGATTTTATTTTTCAAGATGTCGCGCAGAGAAATCAGATAGAAATATTTCTAAAAAATGTTGATTTATATTTAAAGGACGAAGGTTTTGCCGCTATCGCTGTTAAAGCAAGATCAATAGATGTCTCAAAAAAACCTAAAGAAATTTTTGAGATGGCAAAAAAAGAACTTGAGAAAAATGTAATAATAGTTGATTATAGAACTCTTGAACCTTTAGAGAAAGATCATGCTTTTTTTGTTTGCAAAAAGAAGTGAATATTTTAATAATAGAAATCAACAAAATTAAAATAGGTGTTAATTAATTTTAGAAAAATGTTTCAAATTTTCAACACGCTAACAAGAAAAAAGGAGAATTTTAAACCCGTAGGAGAGGTTGTTAGGATGTATAATTGCGGTCCTACGGTTTATGATTACCCACACATAGGCAATTACCGCGCATATGTGTTCGCTGATATTCTAAAAAGATACCTCAAATATAAAGGTTATAAAGTAAAACAAGTTCAAAATATAACAGATGTAGATGACAAAACAATAAGGGGCTCCCAAAAAGAAGGTATTTCTTTGAAACAATTCACAAAAAAATACGAACTTGCTTTTTACGAGGATATAGAAAAATTAAATATTGACAAAGCTGATATTTTTCCAAAAGCTACAGAACACATAAATGAAATGGTTTCAATAATTAAATTACTTCTTAAAAAAAATATTGCCTACAAAAGTGAAGACGGCTCAATATATTATGATATATCAAAATTTAAAGATTACGGCCAGCTTGCTCATATTAATGTTTCCCAACTAAAAGGAGGGGCGAGAGTGAAACAAGATGAATATGAGAAAGAAGAAGTCCATGACTTTGCTTTATGGAAAGCGTGGGATAAAGACGATGGAGATGTGTTTTGGGAAACAGAGCTAGGTAAAGGCAGGCCAGGATGGCATATAGAATGTAGTGCTATGAGTATGAAACATCTAACAGAAGCTTTTAATGATAAAGGAGACATAAACCCAAACAAATTCCAGACAATAGACATACACACAGGAGGGGTTGATAACATCTTCCCTCACCACGAAAATGAAATAGCACAGACAGAAGGCGCTGTTGGAAAAAAATTTGTTAATTTTTGGGTACATTGTGAACACCTTCTTGTTGATAACAGAAAAATGTCAAAGTCGTTGGGAAATTTTTACACATTTAGGGATGTTATTAAAAAAGGATATAACCCTGGTGCTGTGAGATATCTTCTCTTAGCTACTCATTACAGGCAACAGCTTAATTTTAGTTTTAGGGCTTTAGAATCAGCTGAAGAAGCTGTAAATAGGATAAATAATTTCGTTTATTCTTTAAAAATACACGAAAAAGGGGAAGAAAACAGCGTAGTAGAAAGCTTAATTAAAAATACAAAAGAAAACTTTGAAAAAAATATGGACAACGATTTGAACATAAGCCCTGCATTAGCTGCAATTTTTGAATTTATCAAAGAAATTAATAATGCGATGCAAGATAAAAAATTAAGTAAGAGACAGGCACAGCAGTGCATTGACTTAGTAATGGAATTTGACAAAGTACTAGGAGTGGTAAAAGAGAAATCTTTAGAGATACCGGAGGAAGCAAAAAAACTTATAAAAGAAAGAGAAGAAGCTAGAAAAGCAAAGGACTGGAAAAAAGCAGACGAATTAAGGATAAAATTGAAAGAGATGGGAATACAATTAATAGATACTGCTGAAGGAACAAAATGGATGCTTATCTGATTATTATAAATTTGTACAAATATTTTCGGATTTAAGAATTAATAATATTTTAATTATTAACTAATAAAAATCTATAATATAATTTTAAAATTTCCATAACTGATTTTTTTAATGTTATGGGCACTTACGATGTCTTTTTCTATTTTTTTAAATTTTTCAGGAATAACAGCTTCTTTAATTTCTGTTTTTAAACTGACGCCCTTATCTTTTTTTGCTTTCCATATTTCAGAATTGAGATTCATAAGTTCTTCTTTAGTAAATTCTATTTCTTCTTTATTTATTTCATCTAAAGGTTTCGGGAATTCTTCTAGGTGTATGTCTTTATTTTTAAGCTCGTAATATAACTTATAGGTTATGAACGGTACTACTGGCGCAAGCAATTTAAGCATAGCATCCAAGCACCAGTTCAATGTAAATATTGCCCCGTTTTTTTCTTCTTCACTAAAAAACATACTATCGTTATACGCTCTTGCTTTTACTAATTCTATGTAGTGCGAAGCAAAAGTTTCCCACAAAAAATTTTTAAGCTTTATAATAGGATTATGAAAGTCATATTTTTCGTATTTTAACCTGCATTCTTTTATTATATCGTTCAACTCATTAATTATCCAGTAATCAAGAGTTAGAAGTGCATATTTCTCTTTAGCATCAAACATGCTAACGAATCTCGCAACGTTCCATAGTTTTGTCAATGTTTTTGCAGCACCCTCAATTCTTTCGTAAGAGCATCTGAAATCCTGCCTGTCAAGATTTCCTTCTATAACACACCACAACCTAAAAGGTTCGGCGCCGTACCTTTTTAGTATCTCTTGAGGGTCTATAACATTACCTAATGATTTAGACATCTTAGCTCCATTTTCGTCAAGAATGTGTTGATGTATCCAGACATCCTTAAAAATTGCTTTTCCTGTAAGCAAATAACATTTAAGAAGTGTATAATATAACCAGGTTCTTACTATTTCTTTTCCTTGGGGTCTTAAAGAACATTTACAATTTTTTGAAAAGAAATCTTCGTCTCTTGAATATTTAAGTATATAAAGTGGGCTTATAGAAGAGTCAAACCAAGTATCAAAAACTCTTACATCCCCTTCAGAATCTTCACTGCCGCATGAAGGACAGCTAACAGGACATTTTTCCTTCCATGGCCGGTAATACTTCCCTTTTGGGGGTATTATTTTTTCTCCACATTTTTTACAATGCCACACAGGCACTTCCGTTGCATAATATCTCCTTCGCGATATTGGCCAATCTATTGACACAGAATTAATCCAGTTTATTAGAAGTTTTTTGCTTTCAGGAGCATAAAAATTTATTTTTTCAGCAACTTCAAGCATTTTTTCTTTAAACTCTATTTGTTTAAGATAATATTCTTTCATATTTATGAACTCTATCTCGTCCTTAGAGCGCTCACAGATGGGAGTCCTATGAGTAACAAATTGCTGTTTAATAAGAAGCCCTTCTTCTTTTAGACGCTCTATTATTTTTTTTCTCGCTTCTTTTACTTTTAACCCTTTAAGAAATCCGGCGTTTTCGTTCATGGTTCCGTCTATATCTATTGCTATGACGGGTTCAAGATTCATCTCTCTGAAAAACCTTAT